>CASEGE010000043.1 GCA_949287335.1 uncultured Olsenella sp.
CGCGGAGGGCTACCTGAGCTGCGGCTACGGACCCGTGCCCACACAGGGCACCGCCATCTTCATCAACCACTGCGACGAGCTCTTCGTCAGGCGCTAGCCTCCCGGCGGTGGGCGGAAGCGACTCGCCGCCCACCGCGCTTCGCGCCACCCTTCACCATAATTGCTGGTGTATCACGAACTATTTTTGTTATATATTTTTGTTAGAGGAATCTGCAGGGACCAATGGGTCGTTATCGTGCATGACAGAATCTTGTCTAGGCACCCCAGGATTTCTATGGGAGACGTTGAGACCGCCTGGAAGCGCGCGTTTCTCATACGAGAGCGGATTGGGGACGACCTGCCAAAAGGAACGCTCGTCGCACTGGGAGCGGACGGCCGTGGGCGGGTGCTCGAGATGGTGGGAGTACAGCTCAAACGCAACCAAGTACTGGTCTTTCATGCCATGACCCCACCCACCGCAAAGCCAATGAGAGAGGTGAGGGGGCACGATGGGCTACATCACAAGAGGTGGAACCGCGCTCTCCGACGAGGATGTCGATGAGCTGGCACGACGCTTCGAGAGGGGCGAGATGCCCGGGCGCTGGGGAAGGGTGCTCGTCGGGAGGCCGCGAATCAGCCCCGAGCCGCTCAAGCTCATCGGCGCCCGCGTCCCGGAGTCTGAGGTCGCCGCGTTTGACGCAAAGGCAGCGCTGATGGGCCAGACGCGCTCCGAGCGCCTGCGCGCCCTCATCGAGCGAGACCTTGAGGACGCCTAGGCCTACGAGCGCCTGAGGAGCCGCGAGGCGAGGCGGTTGATCATCGCCGCCTCCGGGACCTTGAGCAGCATCGCGCCGCCATAGGTGACGATCAGCGCGGGCACGCCCGCGAGCGCGCAGTAGAGCACGGAGCGCATGGTCTGGCCCGTGCAGTCCCCCATCATGGCGTTGAGACCGTGCAGGATGAGGCCGCCGACGGCAGCGCCGGCAAGGCCCAGGGCGATCGTGCGCAGAAGCGAGAGGAACATCGAGGAAAAGCCGAGGCTGCCAAGTGCGCGCCGCAGGCTCACGAGCATCGTCACGTCGATGAGCGCAAAGAAGAGCAGCGACGAGAAGGCCACGAAGTTGAGGCCAAAGGTCGTGGTGTAGGCGAGCAGGATCCAGATCTGGAGGACCGTCGCGAGCGCGTTGGACCACGCGTAGAGCCCCATGCGCCTCATGGACGAGGCCACCTTCTGGAGGTACATGCATGCGGCGTAGAACGGCAGCGAGAGCGCGTAGACCGCAAGGTAGGAAGAGGTCATCTCAAGGGCCTCGGGGGTAAAGCCGCCCGCGGCGAGCACCGAGACAAGCGGTCCAGAGAAGACGATGAGGTAGAGGGCGAAGGGCACCATGAAGAAGAGAATCTGCCCCAGGCCGGAGGTGATGCCCCTCCTGAACGAGACGCCGTCGTTCTTGGCCCAGCTGTCCGAGAGCTCCGTGAACATGGCGGTGGTGATGGGCACGGTGAGGATGGCGTAGGGCAGCGTGTACCACAGGCGCGCGTAGTACGTCACGGACGCGCCCGTGGCGACGACGGAGAGCGAGGCCGTGGACTGCACCGAGGTGGTGGCCACCGACATGAGCATCACGGCAACGGAGGGGACGCCGATCTTGAGGGTCTCCTTGAGGAGGGGGTCGTGTAGGTCAACGAGGAAGCGCAGCCTGATGCCATGGCGCAGCATGGGGGGAATCTGCATGATGACCTGCATGAGCACGCCGAGCGGGTTGCCGAGCGCCAGGATGAGAAGCGCGAGCTCGGGGTTCTTGTCGGCAAGGAACGCATAGGCGAAGAAGGACGCCGTGGTCACGAAGTTGTTGAAGATGGGGGCGGCCTGTCCCCAGAAGTAGTCGCGCTCCGCGTTGAGCACGCCCGAGAAGATCGAGGAGAGCGCGTAGAGCACGACCTCGATGACAAAGAAGCGGAAGAAGTAGACGGCGAGGTCGAAGTCAAACTCAGAGGTTGCCGTAAAGGACTGCGTGTAGACGAGCTCGGCGGCAAAGACAAAGCCAAGGACCGTCACCGCGCCCATGACGAGCAGTACGAGCGAGACGAGGTTTGAGGTGTAGGAGCTCGCACCCTCTATGCCCGCGCGCTTGCGCACCGACATGTAGACGGGCAGAAACGCCGTGGTGAGCATGCCCGCGGCCACGAGCTCGTAGAGCTGGTTGGGCATGTTGTTGGCAACCGAGTAGCAGCTCGCCATGACCGTGACGCCGATGGCGTAGGCCTGACCCCAGGTGCGCAGGAACCCCGTGAGGCGGCTCACGATGACAAGGACGCTCATGAGTGCGGCGCTGCGGCCAACCTGCTCCTGCGTGACAACCTCGGGCTTATCGGGCTTATCTGCCTGGTCGACGGGAACGGACGCGGGCCTGGGCGCGTCTCCCACCCTCATGTGCTTTGGCTTATAGCCGGGCGTACCACTCACCGCACGGCCCCTTTCGCTTCGAATGCATAACGTTTCTATAGTGCCACCACGGCACTGAGGAGTGGGCGCAAGGGGCGAGAAGTGCGGTCAGACTCCACATTGCGTCGCAAGGGGTCCACGTCACGCGCGGCTGGGGACGGCTTGCGACACTTCCGGGCGCCAAACTGTCGCGAGGCGTCCACACCACGCGCGGATTAGGACGGCTTGCGACACTTCCGAACCCCAAACTGTCGCGAGGCGTCCACAGGCAGGGGAAGGCGCAAGGCAACGGGCGAGAAGGACGCCCCCTCAGCGAACGATGTCGGCGAGGGTGGCGTCGCAGAAGCGCGCGAGGTCCTCCGGCGCGATGACAAGGCTGAGGCC
>CASEGE010000044.1 GCA_949287335.1 uncultured Olsenella sp.
ATCCGGCCGCCTACACCTGCGAGCTCAAGATTGACGGCCTCGGCGTTGCGCTCACCTACAAGGATGCCCAGTTCGTGCGCGCCGCAACGCGCGGCGACGGCACGACGGGGGAGAACGTCACCGCGAACGTCCTCACGATCGGCGACATCCCGCGCGCGCTGGCGCCGGCCGGCCTCGCGCGCCTCGCCGATGGTGGCCTCGGCCGCTCCGTGGAGGTTCGCGGCGAGGTCTACATGCCGCGCCATTCCTTCGCGCGCCTGAACGAGGACGCCGACGCCGCCGGCACCGCGCCCTTTGCCAACCCGAGAAATGCCGCTGCGGGCAGCCTTCGCCAGAAGGACCCCAAGGTCACGGCCCACCGCGACCTCGAGACCTTCATCTACGCCGTGGCGGACGAGGCCCCCATCGACGTCCACACCCAGTGGGACTTCCTCCAGTGGCTGCGCGACTGTGGCTTCTCCGTGAACGACCACGCCGCGCGCTGCACCTCCGCCGCCGAGGTCCATGCCTACTGCGAGCGCGCCCTCGCGCAGCGCGACGAGCTGGACTACGACATCGACGGCGTGGTCGTGAAGGTGGACTCCTTCGCCAGCCAGGAGGCCCTCGGTTTCACGGCGCGCGCTCCTCGCTGGGCCATCGCCTTCAAGTTCCCGCCCGAGGAGAAGCGCACCGTTCTGCGTGAGATTCGCGTGCAGGTGGGCCGCACCGGCGTCCTCACGCCCGTCGCCGAGTTCGACCCGGTAACCGTGGCTGGCTCCGTGATTGCACGCGCCACGCTCCACAACGTCGACGAGATCGCCCGCAAGAACGTCCGCGTGGGCGACACGATCGTGGTGCATAAGGCTGGCGACGTCATCCCTGAGGTCGTGGGCCCCGTGCTGGAGCTCCGTCCCGAGGGCGCGCCCGAATTCCACATGCCCACGACCTGCCCCTCCTGCGGAAGCCCCGTCGTGCGCGAGGAGGGCGAGGTCGCCTACCGCTGCGTTTCCATCGACTGCCCCGCGCAGGCCACCGAGCGCCTCATCCACTGGGGCAGCCGTACGGCCATGGACATCGACGGACTCGGGGACGAGCTCGTCTCCCGCATGGTGGAGCAGGGTCTGCTCGCCGACGTGGCCGACTTCTACGACAGGCTCACCGAAAAGGGCCTCGCGGAGGTCTGGACCGGTCGGCAGACCGTTGAAGGCGAGGACATCGTCGTGGGTCCCGTCATCGCGGCCAAGATCATGGCGCAGGTCGTGGAGTCCAAGGGCCGCGGCCTCGCGCGCGTCCTCTTTGGCCTGGGCATCCGACACGTGGGTGCCACCGTGGCACGTCAGCTCGCGGGGCACTTTGGCTCCATGCAGGCGCTCGCCACCGCTACCGAGGAGGAGATCGCCCAGGTGGACGGCATCGGTCCCAAGATCGCCGCCAGCGTGCGCGAGTTCTTCTCGGTTCCGAAGAACGTGGCCGTGGTGGAGCGCCTGCGCGAGGCGGGCGTGGTCCTGGAGGAGGAGCGCCGCGAGCCCGAGCGCCCGCAGACGCTTGCAGGGCTCACCTTCGTGCTCACCGGAACGCTCGAGCGCCGCACGCGCGACGAGGCCAAGGCCGCGCTTCAGGCGCTTGGCGCCAAGGTCACCGGCTCGGTCTCCAAGAAGACCAGTTACGTCGTGGCGGGCGAGGCGGCGGGCTCCAAGCTGACCAAGGCCCAGTCCCTCGGCGTGCCCGTGCTCGATGAGGCCGCCCTCGACCGCATCCTCGAGACCGGCGAGCTCCCGGCGGGAGAGGGGCGCTCGTGAACCTCCTCACCCGCCTGCGGCTCGCCGACGACCTCACGGATGCGGAGCGAGCGCTGGCGGACGTCCTCCTCGCCAGCCCGGAGCTCTGCCTCACCGAGGGCGCCAAGCAGCTCGCGCGCCGGGCACTTGTCTCGCCGGCAACGGTGTACCGTCTCTGCGAGAAGCTCGGGTGCTCGGGGCTGGCCGACCTCAAGGTCCGGCTCGCCTCCTCGCTCGAAGCCTACCGCCACGAGAACGCCGGCATCGACGTGAACTTCCCGGTGCGCGTCGGGCAGGGTGGCCGCGAGGTCATCGACGCCCTCTCGGCGGACCTCGTCCAGACGCTTGCGGCGACCGCCAACGTGCTCGACCCGGCGGCGCTCGACGCCGCTGCCGCCCTCGTGCGCGACGCCGCGCGGGTGGACGTGCTGGCCACGGCGGGAAACGTCGCCTTCGCGCAGAACTTCCGCTTCCAGATGGCCGAGATCGGCCGGGTGGTCAGCGTGCCGGTGGACGAGTACGAGCAGCGCCTCGTCGTCGCGGCAGCGGACGCCGCGCACGCCGTGGTGCTGGTCTCGTTCGGAGGGCGCGGCTTCCTTGCCAGGCCGGCCGCCCGCTCCCTCGCCGAGCGCGGCGTCCCGCTCGTGCTCGTCGCCTCGGCAGAGACGACCCCGCTGGACGAGTATGCGACGGTCAAGCTCGCGCTCTCTCCGCAGGAGGACCACGCCGAGAAGGTCTCTCCGTTCGCCACGGGCCTCTCGCTGCTCTTCGTGCTCGACACGCTCTTCGCGCGCGTCTTCGTGGAGGACTTCGACGCCAACCTCGAGCGCCGGCGCGCCCTCTACCGGGGCGTCGTCGCCACGGGAGGCTGTTCGAGCCGCCGCTAAGCGATGACCTGCGGCCCTGCCGCGCTAGAACCGCACGAGCCTGCCCGCGCCCCGCTCGAACGTCCAGACGCCCTCGAAGCCCAGGTCGGCAAGCTCGCGGTACGCGAGCCTCAGGTACGAGCCCAAGTGCGCCGGCTTGTGAGAGTCGGAGCCCACGGTGACCACCGTCCCGCCGAGGTCGCGGTAGAGCCCGAGGATCTCGCGTGAGGGCTGGAAGTCGCCCAGGCCGTAGCGGATGCCGGAGGTGTTGACCTCTATGCCCTTGCCGTCGGCGACCACGCGGCGCAGGACCTCCGCCACGCGATCTCGCACGCGCTCGAAGGGGTAGTCGCCGAAGGGGTCGTAGCGGCGGATGAGGTCCAGGTGGCCGAGGACGCTGTAGCCGTGGAAGCCCTCCACCACGGCGAGCATCTCGTCCCAGTAGGCGCTGTTGATCTCCTCCTGCGTGCGCCCCTCCTGGAAGTCGCCGTTCCAGAACTCGCGGTCGCCCACCTGGTGGACCGAGCAGATCACGAAGTCCAGCCGCCGCTCCAGGCGCGCGACGAGCTCGCGGTTCCTCTCGATCGTGTGACGCTGGACCCCCAGCTCGAGACCCGCACGCAGACGGATCCGTTCGCCCATCTCCGCTCGCACGATGTCGAGCTCCCCCAGGTAGGGCTCGTAGGGGCAGTTGGTGACCGGGTGGCCGTCCTCGAAGCGCGCGCGGGAGGGCTCGTTCCACTCGGGCTTCACGCCGTAGTCCACGTGCTCGGTGAAGCAGACCTCGTCCAGGTTGAGCCGCAGCGCGTCGAGCGCCGCCTGGCGCAGCGGGTAGGCGGAGTCGTCGGAGTATCCGGTGTGCACGTGATAGTCGGCGAGCATGGCGTCCCCTTTCGTCTGTTGCCCCCTAGGGTAGCCGGGCGTGGCGCCGTGCGGCGAAAGCCGGACGTTCTTCTCGCTCGGGGGTGCGTCAGGGCTCCCTTGGCGAGAGGGACGTCTCGCCCGCGCCTATCCGGCGGCGTTCTCGCGGCGCCACTCGCGCGGGGAGACGCCGAACGCCCCCTTGAACGCGCGCGAGAAGTGCAGCTGGTTGGGATAGCCCACGGCACGGCCGACCTCTGCGACGGGAAGTGCCGTGAGCTTGAGAAGCTCGGTGGCCTTGGACATGCGGTATCCGATGAGGTACTGCTGCGGGGACTTGCCCGTTGCGGCCTTGAAGACTTTCCCAAAGTAGCTGCGGTTGAGCCCCGTGCACTTGGCAATGTCCTCGACAGTGATGTCTGCCTGGTAGCTCTCCTTGATGAAGTCGATGGCCTCTCGGATATAGAAGCCCTGAATCTTGCTCGCTGGCTGCTCCGTGGGTCGGTCAACGGAGCTGAGGAGATAGTCGAGGAAGAGATAGGTGTGTCCAATGAGGTGGAGCGCCGGGGCGTCGCTGTGCGCCACGAGGTAGCGCATCTCCTCTACCATGCGCGCCTGCCGATCGCTCGAGAGCGAGCGGTAGATGGGTGAGGAGGGGGTCATGCCCGCCTGCTCGAGCTCGTCGGCAACGTGGATGCCGTCAAACTCAACCCAGATGTACTCCCAGGGATCGTCGAGGTCGGCGACGTAGGTGTTGACCTGGTTGGGGAAGATGAGAAACCCCTCGCCCTCAGAGAGCCGGTAGTCGCTCTTCACGCTGTTCTCGTCCGTCGACATGAGCAGGCCGCGCCCAGAGATGATGTAGTGAAAGAGGAAGTGGCTACGCCGTGCGGGCCCAAAGGCGTGCCCGGGCTCGCATGCCTCGCGCCCGTACTGATAGGGCATCAGGTCTACGTAGTGACCGTGGGGAAACGTCGAGAACTCGAGCTCGTGTGCCGGCATGAGAGCCTCCTGGGTCTCGTTGTCAGGGAACCCCTTACAGGGCATGACGCATTTTGTATAGTTTAGCGCATTTCAGGCATACAGAATTCGATAAGAGAGCGCATAAAGGTAAAACTGAAGTCTCAGAATTGGAATCGATTTCACATCTGAGCAAAATACAACAGTGCGTTTACCTGCGGAAATATAAATCGATAAAACCGTTTGCCCGAGAAACACAACCGTCTGGCGAAACAGCGCAATTTGACTGAAAACGATAACATACCGCTATAGCAGCAAAAACACGAATAATGATATAAGGCATACCATTCTAAGTATATTTTCGCTCAAAAACGTCAACATACAATTAGCTCAACGTAAGGTGGGGCCCGAGTCGTCGTGTGCGCGCGGCGTCCGGGCAGGGAGAAAGGGTGCGCAATGGCGAGCCTCACACTCGAACACGTGGGAAAGAAGTACCCCAATGGCTATGAGGGGGTGAAGGACTTCAACCTTGAGATCGCCGACAAGGAGTTCATCATCTTCGTCGGCCCGTCCGGCTGCGGCAAGTCAACGACGCTGCGCATGATCGCCGGCCTCGAGGACATCACCTCCGGTACGCTCAAGATTGACGGTCGCGTGGTCAACGACGTCGAGCCCAAGGACCGCGACATCGCGATGGTCTTCCAGACCTACGCCCTCTACCCGCACATGACGGTCTACGAGAACATGGCCTTCCCGCTCAAGCTCCGCAAGGTCGACGCCGACACCATCGACAAGGCCGTCCGCGAGGCCGCTCGCATTCTCGACCTCGAGAAGCTCCTCGACCGCAAGCCGTCCGCCCTCTCCGGCGGTCAGCGCCAGCGCGTCGCCATGGGTCGCGCCATCGTCCGCGCGCCCAAGGTCTACCTCATGGACGAGCCGCTCTCCAACCTCGATGCCAAGCTTCGCGTCCAGATGCGCGCGGAGATTTCCAAGCTGCACGACCGCCTCGGCGCCACGATCATCTATGTCACGCACGACCAGACCGAGGCCATGACGCTCGGCACCCGCATCGTCGTCATGAAGGACGGCGTCATGCAGCAGGTGGATACCCCCACCAAGCTCTACAACGAGCCGTGCAACCTCTTTGTCGCCGGCTTCATCGGCTCCCCGCAGATGAACTTCATCGACGTGGCGGTGGCCGAGAAGGGCGCGGGCGTGACGCTCACCTTTGGCGGCAACACCATCACGCTCACCGGCCCCAAGGCGGACGCCCTCAAGAAGGGCGGCTACGTGGGCAAGGTCGTCGTCATGGGCATCCGTCCCGAGGACGTTGTCGAGGAGCACGAGTACGCCGAGGGCCGCACCCTCTCCGAGACCTTCCCGGC
>CASEGE010000045.1 GCA_949287335.1 uncultured Olsenella sp.
CGCTTCTGACGCAGCTTTGCGAGGTTGACCGTTGCGACCTTGGGCTGGTTGTCATCAGAGCGCTTGGGGGCCTCAGCGGCAGCCTTCTTTGCGGCCGCGGCGGCCTTGCCGGCGGCGATGCGCGCCTCCACGTCCGAGCCGCCCCGCTTGCTGGGAGAGGCCTCGACGGACACGATGACCTTCTTCTTGGCCCCGGGCTTCACGGTGACGCCACCACGCGCCTGCGCCTTCTTGCCACTCTTGGCACCGCTCACAAAGCCACGGAAGCGCTTCCAGGCGCGCTTGGCCCTTCGGTTGATGGACTCGCCGCTCGTCGAGCGCAGTCCCATGCACGGCGCCGCGATGATGACCGGGAGCAGGTACTCGATGGCACGCCAGATGACAAAGCCCGCCGTGAGGTGGACGCCGTACATGTCCTTGAAGAGATAGGCAAAGCCCACCTCGGCACCGCCCGCGCCGCCGGGCAGCGGAACGGCGTTGACAAGGAGCTCAAGCATGGAGCCCGAGGCGAGGCACACCATGAAATCCGCCGGCTCGCCGAAGGAGCGCAGCACGAAGTACGGCAGCGCGTACATGCAGCCAAGCTGCAGCAGGGTCACGCCCATCGTGGCAAGCATCTCCGGAACGTTCACCGCCGCCTTCTTGAAGGCGCGGGAGAACTCCATGACCTGGGTGTTCACGACCTCGTAGTACTTCTCGTACTTGTCGTCCTTGAGCCACTTGCGGCGGTTGGCAAAGCGCAGCGCCCAGTTGCCCACCGCCATGACGGGCTTGGGCAGAAGGCAGAGCGCAATGAAGCCCGCGACCTGCACCACCTTGAAGCCAAAGAGGAAAAGGCCGATGAGCGTGACGTCACCGAAGGTCTCGTAGAAGTAGCCGCCGCAGAAGAGCAGCATGATGGCAGCAAAGACTCCCTCGCCCGTCTCGTAGATGATCGTGCGCGTGAAGTTGAGAGCGCTCGCCGCACCGGCGGACATGCCCGCACGCGTGAGGCGGAAGATCTGCGCCGGGGGCGCGCCCGCGCTGTTGGGTGTGAGGCGCATGAAGAAGACGCCCGAGGCCTCGACGCTCATGAGGTCGCGCACGCCCACGGGGCAGTCTGGGTCGGCGGCAACGGAGAGCACGTAGGCGAGGATGCCAAAGACGTAGTAGAAGAGGAAGCAGACCACGCCCGCCACAATCCAGGACATGTCCACACCGGCAAGCGACGTCACAAACTCGTCAACCTGCCCGGTAAAGACGAGGTAGAGCGCATAGGCAACGGCCACAAAGCCGAGGAAGATGACGGTCTTTCTGACCTGTCCCATCGACTTCTTGTCCGCGGCGTTGTCAGCCGGGGAAACCGTGCGAACGGCAGAGACCTTGAGCGCGACCTTCTTGGGCGCGGCCTTGGCCTTCTTCTGAGTGTCCTGCTCTTCTGCCACGCAAACGCTCCAGACGTCCTGCCGACACATACTGCCCTCTAGTTTAGCGCGCCGGCGAGAAACCCTTACGCGACGCGGTCGGCGAGCGGCCGTTTCCCGTTATTCTCCTTCTCTCCAGCCCTTGCCCACATCGACCCAGCCGCGAGCGCCGGAGACGCGCTCGAGCTCGTCGCAGGTGAGCTCGATGGCGGAGTTTGAGCTGCCCGCCGCAGGCCAGACCGTCTCAAAGCGACGCAGGGACTCGTCGAGAAAGACGTCGACGCCCTCGTTCACGCCAAACGGGCACACGCCGCCCACCGCATGGCCCACAAGATTGGCTGCCTGCTCGGCCGAGAGCATCTTGGGCTTGGTGTGAAAGGTCGCCTTGAACGCCTGGTTGTTGATGCGAGCGTCACCGGCGAAGAGAATCAGCGTAGGCGTCTCCCCCACCATGAAGCTGAGCGTCTTGGCGATGCGCGCAGGCTCCACGCCCACGGCGGCCGCCGCAAGCTCAACCGTGGCGCTCGAGGCGTCAAACTCCCGGACGCGCTCGGCGAGCCCAAACTGTGCGAGGTGGGCGCGGGCCCTCTCGATTGACATAGCTTCTCCTCACGTGGAACCGTGCGGGGGAACTGGCTTCCCCCACGTTCCTCACTTCTGAACGATGCCGCCGCCAAGGCAGCGGATGCCATCATAGAGCACGGCGGACTGACCCGGTGCCACGCGGCGCACGGGTTTGTCAAAGCGCAACGTTGCGCCGTCGAGGAGGCACTCGCGAAGCTCGCCCGTGTGGCGCGTGCGCACGAGATAGCGACCGGGGGCTGGCGAATCCCCGGAGATCCAACGCATGTCGTCGAGCAGGACCTCGCGGGTAAAGAGCGCGGGGCTCTCGTGGTCCGCCGTCACGTAGACGACGTTTGTCTCCGTGTCCGTGGAGACCACGTAGCGCGCCGGC
>CASEGE010000046.1 GCA_949287335.1 uncultured Olsenella sp.
GAAGTTCTCGAAGACCTCCTTGTCGTCCTTGCCCTGGATGCCGCAGAAGCGACCGGCCTCGGCGTAGCGCGCGAGGGTCTTGGGGTGGTCGTACTGCGGGAAGGTGCCCATCTTCACCGGGCGCTCGGCGGCGTTGTAGCGCATGACGCGGGTGAGGATGACGGCGTTGGCCAGGCCGTGGGCGATGTGGTGGTAGGCGCCGAGCTTGTGGGCCATGGAGTGGTTCACGCCGAGGAAGGCGTTGGCGAAGGCCATGCCGGCGAGGCAGGACGCGTTGGCCATGTGGTCGCGGGCCTCGACGTCGGTGCCGTCGTCATAGGCGCGCTCGAGGTAGTTGAGCACGAGCTTCATGGCGCGCAGCGCGAGGCCGTCGGTGTAGTCGGACGCCATGATGGAGACGTAGGCCTCGAGGGCGTGGGTGAGGACGTCGACGCCGGAGGCGGCGGTCAGGCCCTTGGGCTGGGTCATCATGTTGTCGGTGTCGACGATGGCCATGTTGGGCAGGAGCTGGTAGTCAGCGATCGGCCACTTGGTGCCGGTGTTGGCGTCGGTGATGATCGAGAACGGAGTCACCTCGGAGCCGGTACCGGAGGAGGTGGGGATGGCCACGAAGAAGGCCTTCTGACCCATCTCGGGGAAGGTGTAGACACGCTTGCGGATGTCCATGAAGTCCATGGCCATGTCCTCGAACTTGGCCTCGGGGTGCTCGTACATCATCCACATGATCTTGCCGGCGTCCATCGCGGAGCCGCCGCCGATGGCGATGATGCAGTCGGGCTCGAAGGCCTTGACCTGCTCGAGGCCGCGCTCGCAGTCCTGGAGCTTGGGGTCAGGCGAGATGGACCAGAAGCTCGAGTAGACGATGCCCTGCTCGTCGAGGGACGCCTCGATCTTCTTGGTGAAGCCGGACTTGTAGAGGAAGGAGTCGGTGACGATGAAGGCGCGCTTCTTGCCGTAGACCTCGGAGAGCTCGCGCAGGGCCACGGGCATGCAGCCCTTCTTGAAGAAGACCTTCTCGGGGACACGGAACCACAGCATGTTCTCACGCCTCTCTGCGACGGACTTGATGTTGAGCAGGTGCTGGGGGCCAACGTTGCCGGAGACGGAGTTGCCGCCCCAGGAGCCGCAGCCAAGGGTCAGCGACGGAGCCATCTTGAAGTTGTAGATGTCACCGATGCCACCCTGAGCGGCCGGCGTGTTGATGAGGATGCGGCAGGTCTTCATGCGCTTGGCGTGCTCGGCCATCTTCTCGGTCTCGCGCGTGTCGATAAAGAGCGAGCTCGTGTGGCCGTAGCCGCCGTCGGCGATGAGGCGCTCGGCCTTGGAGAGGGCGTCCTCCCAGTCTGTGGCGCGATACATGCCGAGGATGGTGGTCAGCTTCTCGTGGGCCCAGGGCTCGGTGGGCTCGACGGACTCGACCTCGCCGATGAGGACCTTGGTGCTCTCGGGCACGGTCACGCCGGCGGCAGCGGCGATCTTGGGCGCGGGCTGGCCGACCATCTTGGCGTTGACGCCGCCGTTGACGATGACGGTGTTACCGACCTTGGCGATCTCGTCACCCTGGAGGAAGTAGCAGCCGCGCTTCTTGAACTCGGCCTTGACCGCCTCGTAGATGCCGTCGAGAACGATCACGTTCTGCTCGGTGGCGCAGATCATGCCGTTGTCGAAGGTCTTGGAGTGAATGATGGAGTTGACGGAGAGCTCCACGTTGGCGGTGTCATCGATGATGGCGGGGTTGTTGCCCGGGCCAACGCCGAGGGCGGGCTTGCCGGAGGAGTACGCGGCGCTGACCATGCCCGGGCCACCGGTGGCCAGGATGATGTCGGCGGAGCGCATGAGCTCGGCGGTCATGTCAAGGGACGGGACGTCGATCCAGTCGATGATGCCCTTGGGGCAGCCGGCGGCCTCGGCGGCGTCGCGCACGATGCGGGCGGCCTCGGCGGTGCAGGCCTTGGCGCGCGGGTGCGGCGAGATGAGGATGGCGTTGCGGGTCTTCAGGCAGATGAGCGTCTTGAAGATGGCCGTGGAGGTGGGGTTGGTCGTCGGGATGACGGCGGCCACGAGGCCGATGGGCTCGGCGACCTGCTTGTAGCCAAAGGCCTTGTCGTCAGAGATGACGTCGCAGGTCTTCATGTCCTTGTACTTGTTGTAGATGTATTCGGAGGCATAGTGGTTCTTGATGACCTTGTCCTCCATGATGCCGTAGCCGGTCTCCTCGACGGCCATCTTGGCCAGCGGGATGCGGGCCTTGTTCGCGGCCATAGCAGCCGCGTAGAAGATCTTGTCCACCTGCTCCTGGGTGAACTTCGCGAACTCGGCCTGCGCGGCACGCATCTCCTTGATGCGGGCTTGCAGCGCCTCGACGCTGTCAATCGTGGTCGTAACGTTGTCTGCCATGCGTTCCTCCTATTTCTCGGACCGCGCGGGCGACGCATCGCAAACGCGGTCGTACAAAGGACAGGATAGTGATGGGTGATGCTGACGCAACGAGCCATTCCGCTGAAGTATAGCATGACGGCGAGCCCGCACGCCAAGCTCGGGGCGAACGAGGGAATTTGACGGGCGCGCGGGCGGGTGCCGCCGCGAAACTTGCCTAAAACGTACCCGTCCCCTTTTAGGCACGCTTGCCGGAGAGGACGTCGAGGACCCACTGGGCGTCGTCGGTGGTCTTCATCTTCTCGAGAACCTCCTCGTCCTCGAGGATGCGGCAGATGTTGGCGAGAACCTCGAGGTGCTCCTCGCCCTTGCCGGCGATGCCAAAGACGAGCTGGGCGCGCTCGCCGTCAAAGTCCACGCCCTCGGGGTACTGCTGCAGGACGACGCCGGTCTTCTCGACGGCCTCCTTGGCCTCGTTGGTGCCGTGCGGGATGGCAATGCCCATGCCGATGTAGACGCTCGTGAGACGGTCGCGCTCGACCATGGCGTCGACGTAGGGCTCGCTCACGCAGCCGCGCCGGACGAGAAACGCGCCGGAGTCGCGGATGCACTGCTCGCGGTCCACGGGAGAGAGGCCGAGCTGGATGTCTGCCGCGCTTATCGAGAGGCTGGGGCGATCCTCTGCCGGGGGCTCAGGCGTCGGCGCGGACACGGTCTCCATGAGCTCGGAGGCATGGCTGATCTGCGTGAGCGCCTTGTAGAGCGCGTCGAGGGCCGGGTCGTCGAGGAAGTTGTCAATGGTCACGATCTGGGCAGCAGGAGCGCTCTTGCGGGCGCGCTCGGAGAGGACGCGCTGGCAGACCACGATGTTCGCATCGGCGGGAACGGCGTCCACGCTCGAGTGCTCCACGGTGAGGTCGGGGCGCTCGGCCTTGACGCGGTTGCGGAAGCGCGTGGCGCCCATCGCGGAGGAGCCCATGCCGGCGTCGCAGGCAAAGACGATCTTCCCGCCCTCGGTGTCCGAGATGACGGCTGCCTCGGCGGTCCCCTTCATCTCACGCATCTGCTGGCTCGCCTGGTCGAGGTCGGCCGCCGCCATCGAGCGTACGAGCGGAACGGCAATGGCAAAGGACACGCCCGCGGCAATGACCACGCCAATGAGGTTGGTGAGCACCATGTCCGAGGGAGACATCGAGAGGAACGCGATAATCGAGCCCGGGGACGCCGCCGAGGTGAGGCCCGCGCCGGTAAGGCTGAACCACGCGATGGCGGCCATGTTGCCCACGATGGGGGCAATGATGACCTTGGGGTTCATGAGCACGTACGGGAAGTAGATCTCGTGGATGCCGCCAAAGAAGTGAATGATCACGGCGCCGGGCGCGGACTGGCGGGTCTTCTTGTCCTTGCAGAAGAAGCAGTACGCGAGAAGGACGCCCACGCCGGGGCCGGGGTTGGCCTCGAGCATGTACATGATGGAGCGGCCCGTCTCCTCGGCCTGAGCGATGCCGATGGGCGTAAAGATGCCGTGGTTGAGAGCGTTGTTGAGGAAGAGCACCTTCGCGGGCTCGATGAAGATGGCGAGAAGCGGCATGAGGCTGTACTCGACGAGTATCTGCACGCCGCCCATGAGCACGGCCAGGATGGTTGTCATGACGGGGCCGATGGCAATGTAGCCGAGCATGGCAAGCAGCATGCCGAGGATGCCCACGGAGAAGTTGTCGATGAGCATCTCAAAGCCTGCGGGGGTCCTCCCCTCCATGAGGCGGTCGAACATCTTGATGACCCAGCCCGCAAACGGTCCCATGACCATGGCGCCCATGAGCATGGTGGTGTCGGGGGCACCCGCGATGCAGCCGATGACGGCGATGGCGCCCGCGATGCGACCGCGGTCACCGCCCGTGAGGTAGCCGCCCTGGGCGGCAATGAGAACCGGGATGAGATAGCTGAGCATCGGGGTGGTGATGCTCGCAAACTGCTCGTTGGGCAGCCAGCCCGTAGGGATGAAGAGGGCGGTCAGAAAGCCCCAGGCGATAAACGCACCTATGTTGGGCATGACCATGCCGCTCAAGAACTTGCCGAACTTAGAGAGACCCTCGCGTACAGACATTGGTCCCCCCTTCCTGAAGGCCCGCGCACGGACCCGACGCGTTGAATACGGTGGGCGGTCGCCTCTCGGGTACGCCCGTGACTTTTGTTTCAACGATTGTAATAGTAGGCTTTTGCTTCGACAGCTGGATGGAAACAGCTTATTTTCTGCCGAACGGTAGTTATTTCATGGTATACGGTCGATTTCGCTCAATTTTGACTTTTGGTTTGACAGTCTCTTTTCTGTCGTTATGATAATCATTGACTTTTGTTTCAACAGTTTTTGAGGATTACTTCGAAAGGAGGGCTCATGATCTACACCGTCACGCTCAACCCGGCGCTCGACAAGACCGTCACGGTCCCCGGCCTCACCGTCGACGAGGTCAACCGCATCGTCGAGGCGCGCGAGGATCCGGGCGGAAAGGGCATCAACGTCTCGAAGGTGATCGCGAAGCTCGGGGGGAAGAGCTGCGCGCTCGCGCTTCTCGGCGGCACCGTCGGCGAGAAGATCAAGGGGATGCTCGAGAGGGACGGGATCGACGTGTGGGCCTTCGAGGTACAGGGCGAGACGCGCACCAACCTCAAGGTCGTCGACCCCAAGCTCGACACGCACACCGACATCAACGAGCCCGGCCCCGAGATCACCATAGCCACGCTCGACGACATGCTCGAGGCGCTTGTCGCAAGCATCTCGCGCGGCGACATCGTGGTTCTCTCGGGAAGCCTTCCCAAGGGCGCGCCCGTTGCCACCTACGCCGCCTGGACGCGAGCCTGCGCAGAGGCGGGGGCAAAGGTCTTTCTCGATGCCGACGGCAGCGCGCTCTCACACGGGCTTGGGGCGCGCCCCTACCTCGCCAAGCCCAATGACGCCGAGCTCTCCCGGCTCTGCGGTCACGAGCTCAACGACGTGGATGACATTGCCGAGGAGGCCCTGCGCATCGTGAACGGGGGCGTCGGGCGCGTGGTGGTCTCGATGGGCGGCGCAGGCGCCGTGATAGCTGACGAGAGCCACGTTCTTCTCGCCCGCTCCCCCAAGGTCCCCGTGGGGTCAACCGTGGGAGCCGGCGACTCTGTTGTGGCGGCGCTCGCCTATGCGGAGGAGCAGGGCATGGGCCTTGCCGACGCGGCGCGCCTTGCCATGGCAACGGGGGCCGCAAACGTCATGCAGTCCGGCACCCAGGCCGCCGAGCGCGCGCAGGTAGACGCGCTTCTCGACCGCGTGAGCATCGAGTCCCTCTAATACGTGCATCCATCAACCAGGAAAGGAATCAACCATGAAGGCAAAGGCCGTACGTCTGCACGCCGCAAACGATCTTCGCATCGACGAGTTTGAGCTGCCCCCCATCAAGGACGATGAGGTGCTCGTCAAGGTGATTTCCGACAGCATCTGCATGTCCACCTACAAGTGCGCCACCCTGGGCGTGGAGCACAAGCGCGTCCATGAGGACGTGGCCGAGCACCCCGCAATCATGGGCCACGAGTTTGCCGGCGACATCGTGGAGGTGGGCGCCAAGTGGGCCGACCGCTTCAAGCCCGGCATGAAGTTCACGATCCAGCCCGCCCTCAACTACAAGGGCACCATGTGGAGCCCCGGCTACTCCTACGAGTTCTGCGGCGGCGACGCCACCTACTGCATCCTGCCCGCCGAGGTCATGGAGTGCGACTGCCTGCTCGAGTACACTGGAGAGGCCTACTACCAGGCATCTCTTGCCGAGCCCATGAGCTGCTCGATCGGCGCGTTCCACGCGGCGTATCACACCCAGATGGGCGTCTACACCCACGAGATGGGCATCCGCGAGGGCGGCAAGCTCGCCATCGTTGCCGGCGCGGGCCCCATGGGCCTGGGCGCGCTCACCTATGCCCTCCACTGCGACCGTCGCCCGGCGCTCGTGTGCGTGGCCGACATCGACCAGGAGCGCCTGGACCGCGCAGCCGAGCTCTTCCCGCCCGAGGAGGTCAAGGCCGAGACGGGCATCGAGCTCGTATTCATCAACAACGGCGCGTACGATGACCAGGTTGCGGCCCTGCGCGAGGTCTCCGGCGGCACCGGCTTTGACGACGTGCTCTGCTACGCGCCCGTGGCGCCGGTCGTGACGCTCTCCGATGCCATCCTCGGCCGCGACGGCTGCCTCAACTTCTTTGCCGGCCCCACCGACAAGAACTTCTCCGCAACGATGAACTTCTACGAGGTGCACTACGGGAGCCACCACGTCATGGGCACCACCGGCGGCAACACCGATGACATGATCGAGTCCCTCGAGCTCACTGCGGCAAACCGCGTTGACCCCTCCGTCATGGTGACGCACGTGGGCGGTCTTGACGCCGCAGCCGAGACCACGCTTAACCTGCCCAAGATCCCCGGCGGCAAGAAGCTCATCTACACGCACGTGAGCATGCCGCTCGTGGCACTGAGCGAGCTGCGCGACTGGGCCGAGAAGGACGAGCGCTTCGCGGGCCTCGCTGACATCGTCGAGGCCAACCGCGGCCTGTGGTGCCCCGCCGCCGAGCGCTACCTGCTCGAGCACTGGACCGAGGCCTAGACACCGGTCCCGCCATCATTTCGCTGAGGCACTGGCGCCAGAGCTGACCGTCATAGCCCCTCGCCCACAAGGCGAGGGGCTTTTCGACTAAGATGCTCTCAGAGAGCAACGAGGAGGTCCAGATGAGCAGCACCATGATCGAGCGCCGAGACTCCATCGCCGCGCTTGTCACGTCTGAGGGCAGCGTTACGTTCAGCCAGCTCAAGAAGGCGTTTCCCGACGTATCGGAGATGACGCTGCGCACGGACCTCAAGGCCCTAGACGAGGCGAGGCGCATCGTGAGGACCCACGGCGGCGCGCGCTCCGTCGAGTACGTCGTGGGGACCGACGACCTCCTGCTCAACCGCAACACGAGAAACGTGGAGGCAAAGGCCATCATCGCCAGAAAGGCCAAGGACCTCGTGAGGCCCGACAGCACGATCTTTCTTGACTCGGGCTCCACCACGACGATGCTCGCGCGAGAGCTCGAGGACCTGCGCACGCTCGTCTTTACGAACAGCCTCACCTGCGCCGCGGAGCTCGCCCGCCTCGAGCGGACCCGCACCATCATGATCGGCGGGTCGCTTAACCGCTACAGCTTGAGCCTCAATGGCTCCAAAAGCATCGAGGACGTCAACTCCCTGAGCTTTGACCTGCTGTTTCTTGGTGTGACGTCATTTCAGTCCTCGTCCGGGTTTGCCTGTGGGTCCGATGACGAGGCGGCCCTCAAGCGCGCCCTCATCGCGCATGCCGAGAAGACCGTGGTACTTATGGACTCCTCCAAGCTGGGGCAGAAGAGCACGTTCAAGATCTGCGACCTTGCCGACGTTGACTACGTGGTCTCGGACGGCAACCTCACCGAGCACTTCAAGAAGTACTGCGAGGAGGCCGAGGTCACCGTTCTCTAGGCACCAGCGGGCCAAACGTTATTCCGAGAGCAGGTTCTCGAGCTCCATGACCTGGTCGCGAGCATCACGCTCGTCGGCCTCCCAGAGGCGCCACTCCCCTGTCGCACGATAAACAACGCGCGGCCCAAATCCGCCCACGAGCGTGTTTGCGGCACGGGGGAAGTCCGGGTCCGCCTTCAAGCCGGGATAGCGCACGGCCTCAACGCGCGGGTGGCACGCAAGGTAGTTGGCCACCACCTGCGCCGCATCGGACAAGACGCGCCAACGCTCCCGCCCCATCTGGGACGAGAGCGCCAGCAGCGTGTCTATGTCGAGGTACTTCTCGCCCACCGTGGTGCGCCTAGCGGCGCTCAGCGATCTCGGCGCGCACGTCGGCGATAAAGTCGTCGAGCTCGCGCGTCACCGTCTCGTTGGAACGGTCACGCACGGAGATGTTGCCGGCCTCGACCTCCTGCTCACCGATGATGAGCATGTAGGGCGGGCGGTCGATGTTGCGCGCCTCTCGGATCTTGTAGCCGATCTTCTCGTCGCGCTCGTCGAGCACGGCGCGAATGCCGGCGGCCTCGAGCTTCTCGGTGACCGAGCGCGCGTAGTCGCGGCTCTTCTCGGAGACGGGAAGGACCTTCACCTGGCACGGAGCGAGCCAGGTGGGGAACTTGCCCGCAAAGTGCTCGATCAGGATGCCGATGAAGCGCTCGATGGAGCCAAAGCACACGCGGTGCAGCATGATCGGGCGCTTCTTGGAGCCGTCGGCGTCCGTGTACTCCAGGTCGAAGTTGATGGGCATCTGGAAGTCCAGCTGCACCGTGCCGCACTGCCAGGTACGGCCGAGCGAGTCCTCAAGGTGGAAGTCGATCTTGGGGCCGTAGAAGGCGCCGTCGCCCTCGTTGACCACGTAGTCCTTGCCGAGCTTCTCCAGGGCGAGGCGCAGCGCGGACTCGGCGCGCTCCCAGTCCTCGTCGGAGCCCATGGAGTCCTCGGGGCGCGTGGAGAGCTCGAGGTGGTAGTTGAAGCCGAACTTCTCGTACACCGAGTCGATGAGGTTAACGACGCCGATGATCTCGTCGGTGAGCTGGTCCGGGCGCACGAAGAGGTGGGCGTCGTCCTGGTTGAAGCAGCGCACGCGGAAGAGGCCGTGCAGGGCGCCGCGCATCTCGTGGCGGTGCACCAGGCCAATCTCGCCGGCACGGATGGGGAGCTCACGGTAGCTGTGCGGCTTGGAGGCATAGACGAGCACGCCGCCCGGGCAGTTCATGGGCTTGATGCAGTACTCCTCGTCGTCGATAATCGTGGAGTACATGTTGTCCTTGTAGTGGTCCCAGTGACCGGAGGTCTTCCAGAGCTCCTTGTTCATGATCATGGGCGTGGAGATCTCAACGTAGCCAGCAGCACGGTGGATCTCGCGCCAGTAGTTGAGCAGCTCGTTCTTGAGCGTCATGCCGTTGGGCAGGAAGAACGGGAAGCCGGGGGCCTCGTCGCGCATCATGAAGATGTCCATCTCGCGACCGATCTTGCGGTGGTCGCGCTTCTTGGCCTCCTCGAGCAGGCGCAGGTGCTCGTCGAGCTCCTCCTTGGTGGCAAAGGCGGTGCCGTTGATGCGCGTGAGCATCTTGTTGTTCTTGTCGCCCTTCCAGTAGGCGCCCGAGACGCCCGTGAGCTTGAAGGCCTTGAGCGCCTTGGTGTAGGTGAGGTGCGGGCCCACGCACATGTCGATGTACTCACCCTGCTGGTAGAAGGTGATGCGGGCGTCGTCGGCCAGGTCGCCGATGTGCTCGACCTTGTACTTCTCGCCGCGCTCCTCCATAAGGGCGATGGCCTCCTCGCGCGGAAGCTCGAAGGCGGTGAACTTGAGGTTCTCCTTCACGATCTTCTTCATCTCGGCCTCGATCGCCGGGAAGTCCTCCTCGGAGATCTTGGTGCCCTCGGGCAGGTCGACGTCGTAGTAGAAGCCGTTGTCCGTGGCGGGGCCGTAGGCGAAGTCGGCCTCGGGATAGAGGCGCTTGATGGCCTGCGCCATGATGTGGGCGGCGCTGTGGCGGACGACGTGGGTGACCTCGTCGGCCGGGCACTCGTCGATGTGATCGTCGTTATACAGGACCTTCATGGGAATTACCTCTCTCTGGCATTTCGTGCGCGTGCAGACATGAAAAACGCCCGTACGCCGCCGAAGCGACGTCGAGCGATATGCGGCGCCTGTCCGTGGCCTGCCGGCCATGGGATGGACAGACGCCTAGATAGTCTGCGTTCGAGCAATCTGTGCGATGAAGCGGCGCATCTTTGCCTTTCGTCTTGGGTGCACGACAAAGGTTTACCACAACTGGGCGTCTTATATGCGCGGGGAAACAGATTCGCAGCATCTGCGCGTGTGGCGGGGCGGTGCGGGACGCGGTGAGTGTGCGGTGGGGACGCTTCGCGACAGTTTGAGGCTCGAAAGTGTCGCCTTGCGTCCCCGCCGGCAGGCCTGGGGACCCTTTGCGACAGTTTGGAGGTTGAAAGTGTCGCATTGCGTCCACACGGCGGCACCTGTGGACCCTTTGCGACAGTTTGCGGGCCGAAAGTGTCGCATTGCGTCCCCGTCCGCGGGCCTGGGGACCCTTTGCGACAGTTTGGGCCCAAACTGTCGCAATGCGTCCACACGGTCCTTCTCGCCTGTCTATGAAAAAAGCCCCGCCAAAGCGGGGCCTTGCGTGCCGAGAAGAACCTGCGGCCCTTACTGGATGCGCGTGCGGCAGTACGGGCAAACCTTCCAGTCCGCGTTGAGCGGGCGATGGCAGGTGGGGCAGACGTTGCGGACCTGCGTGTTGCAGATCGGGCAGACCACAAAGTCGCGGTCGATGGGAGCGCCGCACTTGGGGCAGATGCCGTAGTGGCTGAGCTGGTGCTCGCGCAGGGCGATGTCGAGGTCCTGCTCCTCGCGGTCAATGAGGTAGGAGCTCGGGCGCAGGATGACATAGGCGAGCAGGCCCACGATGGGAATCACGGAGATGATGGCCCACATCCACCAGGGCTCGGCGCCACGGCGCTGGGCGTCACGGATGACGTAGACGATCGAGAGGATGTAGAGCATAACGACGCAGACGACCATCAGGTAAAGGACCATGCGGACCTCGGGGGTAATGAGCTGGTCGAAGAGTTCTTGCGCCATAACGGAGACTCCTTCAAAAACGGGTACGCGTCACAAAGCGACGCCACAGACAGCGAAATTGTAACAAATATTAGGCAAAAAGGGCCGCAAGCTCGCCCGCAAGGGTGATCGAACCGCATCCAACATAGGATTCTCCACACAATGCCGACGTAGCAGCCTCAACCGACGGATACACCCCCACCACATTGGCGCCCGCATCGGCAAAGAACCCCGCAAGCTCGCCGGCGGGAAGCGCGCGCGGGCTTGACGTCTGCGTGACTGCCACGCGGGGAAACGCCCCGGCGAGAAGCTCGACAATACCCGCAACGTCCTTATCGGCAAGAACCGCAGCGAGAAGAACGGGGCGCTCGTCACGGTTGGGTGCCACGGCGTCGATGGCAGAGAGGAACGCCTCCACCGACTGCGGGTTGTGGCAGGCGTCGATAAGAACGGGGGGCTCCGGGCGAAGCAGCTGGAAGCGACCGGGCGTGGGGCACTGGACGACGGACGTGAAGAGCGCGTCCGCGTCGAGCGCGCGGCCAAGATACTCCTCGCAGAGCGCAACGGCGCAGGCGATGTTCTGCGCCTGATAGGCGGGCTTCAGGGCCGCGAGCTCGGCGTACGTGGCACGCGGCGTGACGACGTCCAGCTCAAGCGGTGCGCCGATGCGGTGCGGGTGCTTGGTGACGCGGAAGCTGGCGACGGGCAGCCCGTCCGGCGAGAGGAGGCCGGGGCTTGCCTCTGGCTCAACGCTCGCTGCGCTCGCTCGCTGACGCGATTCACCAGCGACAAGCCCCGGCCTCCTCTCGCCTATCGCTTCCGGGCGCAGCAACACTGGGGTCACGCCCGCCGAGCGCGCCTGGTCGAGAAAGACCTGCTCGACCGAGGCGGGCTCGGCCGTCCCGGCGCCCAGCACGCAGGTGCGACCGGGTTTGATGATCGCGGCCTTCTCGCCCGCGATCTCCTCGAGCGTGTTGCCAAGAACGTGCATGTGGTCAAGGCCGATGCCCGTGACGGCAACGGAGCGAATAGACTTGGCGGCCGAGGTGGCGTCCCAGCGCCCGCCCATGCCGCACTCGAGCACGGCAACGTCGACGCCCGCCTCGGCAAAGACGACCATGGCCGCCACCGTGAGCGTGTCAAACTCGGTGATGTCGTAGGGTCGCTCCCCCGCGGCAACGCGACGGGCGTTCACGCGCTCCCCCGCCACGTGTGCTGCGGAGACGCCATGTGCGAAGGCCTCCTCGGAGACGGGGCACCCGCCGACCTCCATGCGCTCCGTGTAGCTCACGAGCTCGGGCGAGGTGTAGAGCGCCGTGCGCAAGCCCTCGCCCGCAAGGATTGCGGCCGTGTACCGCGAGGTCGAGGTCTTGCCGTTGGTTCCGGCTATTTGGACGCACACGAAGGCGAGGTCGGGGTCACCGAGCTCGGCGAGCATGTCCTCAACAGGGGCGAGATCGGGAACGATCCCAAACCTAAGACAAGCGTTCAGCATGCAAAGAGCCTGCGAATAGTCCATCTCGGGAACGGCAAAGGGAACGTGATACGCATTCTGTTTGGTTATCACGACACAATCTCCTTTTGGTCCGGCGGTTTACGACGTAAAGAAACCCTCAAGGCGAAGCGAGCAGACATCGGAAATGAGCGAAGTGGTCCCCAGCACGACGATAGGAAATCCATACGAGCGAGCCGTCTCAAGCGCGTTTTGGCATGAGGGCTCCCATACGGTATCAATTCCCCGTTCCTTTAGGTGAACTGCCTGGGCCTCGTCGAAATGATAATGAGGGTTGCTCGAAGAGGTGAGAATCATCCTCCCTCTCACCGCGGAAATGGCCTCGGCGACCCCGATGTAGTCCTTGTCTGCGGGAATCCCAAGAACTTTGGTCACCTCTGTCACACCAAGCTGACGAAGCACATTGAGCACTTCCGCACAGCTCGCCCGATTGATGCACGCGTCGAGAATGACCAAGGGATTATCCGAAACGACCTCCAGCCTTCCGGGCAGCCGCAGGCGGGCGAGCGCATCCCTAACGCCCAAACAGAGAACATCATCAAGGCTGAGAGGCATCCCACAATCGGAAAGAATGCGCTGAGACAGGGCAACTGCGAGAGAACAGTTTTTCGCCTGATACTCACCGAGCATCGATAGGCGCACGCCGCACGAGCACTCGTTTCCCACATGAATGTCGAAACGCAGCCCTTGCCCCGTTGCCTCCACGTTTTCGGCAGAAAAATCAGCTCCGTATTTGAGGACCTGCGCGCCAAACTTATGAGCGCGGGCGTCAATCTCTTCCATTGCCTCAGGCGCCTGGGGGCCTACGTAGGCAAAACGTGTCTTTCCATCTATCACAGCCGCCTTGTCTTGCGCAATCGCACGGACCGTCTTCCCAAGCTCTCGCGTATGCTCGAGAAACACCGTGTTGATGACGGCATACTTATGGGGAACGTTGCAAACGTCATCATACGCGGCGCCTTTTCCGCACTCCAGGACGGCAACGTCACAGCCGGACTCCTCAAAGAACGAAAGAGCGACCGCGGCCTGAATTCCCATGGGACTAATGAACCAGTTTTGCGGAAGCGACCTCTCAATACTCTCAAAAAGAGGACGGACCCTCTCGACGCACCGGACCAGTTGGTCATCAGATATCTCGACCCCCGAGACCCTGAATCGCTCATTGAACCTCATCACGTGCGGGCTCGTCAGCAGGCCGACCGTGAGGTGCGCACCCAAGATGGCTGAGAGCATGGCAGCGACGGAGCCCTTTCCCTTGCTCCCCGTGACCACGGCGCAGGGCGCGAAGGCAAGCTCGCGCAGAACGGAGCACGTGAGTTCCGGATGGCGCTTCTGAGAATCGGGGGCACCGAAATCAAGGTACGGCTCGGCCCTAAGGTAAGACTCGTAGATGTAGTTCTCCGCCTCAAAGCGCTCTATCGCAGGTCACCCTCAATCACGTCAATGATTCTCCGCGCAACGTTGATGCCCGTGGCACGCTCCATGCCTTCTATGCCGGGCATCACGTTGACCTCGCACAGAAGAAGGTCACCGTCATCTGTCAGAAGGTCTATGCCAGCGATGTCGAGTCCGCTCTGCTCGTACACGTCTCGCGCAATTGAGCAAAGGTCGCCGTTTACAGGAAAAGCCTCGATGCTGGCACCGAGCGCAAAGTTCGCCCTAAAGCCTGAGTGGGCGGTGCGGCGCATGCAGGCAACGGCCTCTCCTCGAACCGAGAAGAGCCTGAGGTCGGTTCCGCAGCTCGAGGCAACAAACTCTTCAACCAAGAGCTCCTTATCGGGCCCGTAGTCGGACAGGAGGCGCCTGAAATCTGAGCGGCTCGAGACGAGGTGCACCTGGAGCCCCTGGGAACTCTCAAGCCCCTTCGCAACAAAGGGAAGCCCCACGACAGAGCACACGTCGTCAAAGGATGCGCCCGCGCTCACCAGTGCCCAGCGGGGCATCCGACACGAGGAGAGCGCAAGGCCGCTTCGCTGCTCGAACTTATCGACAAAGCGACTGAACGCCCCAAGTTCGTTGTAAGTCCTCAGAGCAAGGCTAGCAACTCGGTTCTTAAGGTGACCCCACTTATACCTCATGAGGGCAAAGTCCCGACGCGGCAGCTCAGCACCATGAAGGAGCAGCATGCCGTCAGAAAGAACGATATCGTTGACCCCAATAACGCTCAACAGGATATCTCTTGTCGCCGCCTCTTCGACAAGCCGCGAGCACGTGTAGGCTCCGCCCATGTTGGCATAGCGCTCAACAAGATAGCCTGCCGCCCTCATTTGACCTTCACCCTCTCCTCATTTAGGACAACGTAGAGCATAAACGGCGTAAGCACCACGCTTGTCAGGAGTCCCAACGCTGGGTCGGGGATGACCTGGAACACGGCGAGCACCGTTCCCAGAATCGCGAGAAGCTGCCCCTCAGAGTGACGAGCAAGAATGTGAGCCATGTTGCGAGAGACCCTCACAACATCATTCACACTGTTCAAGTCAAGCTGGGCGCGTGCAGGGGCAGGTACGCCAATTTGAAAGTCCTCAAGATTGTCCGATGCTAGCACCCTGAGGTTAACCGATCTTGTGGCATATCTGACGACAAGAACGTCGTTGCTCTGGACGCCAAGCATCTCCATCATCAGGGGGCTTAGGCGGGCTACGCCACCGCTGTCATCATGAGGGGTCGTCCAGGTGGTGCGCAGATCAAAGGAGGACGCACCAACGTATAGCCCCAACACAGCGTCAGAGACACGCCTCAAAAAGCGCGTAATCGCGTTCCCCGTCTTTGGAGCCAGGGCCCTCTTTCGCATGAGGATAATGCTACTGTCAAAGCCGGCGTTTCGTTGAATCTTGGCAACTCGCGCAAGGTCCTGCTCGCTCGTCTGGTCGGGCGAGCGCAAGACAACAAAGGCGTTCGAGCTGACTTCCTCATAGCACCGCTCGAGAACACGTTGGTCCTGGGGCGCGGCCTCACGCAGGAGCAGCTCATACTCCTCTCGACGAACCTGTCGTAGGGGAAGCTCGCCCATGCCAAGCAGCTTGCGATAATACCGCGGGATCATTACCTTCTCGCCGGGGACCCGTCCATGGTCGCCGTAGTCCGCAGTGGCAACGTCGATCGGGAGTGCGGAATCTGTATACCGGTTGTATACCGCATAGGAGAAGTGCTCGCCGCCCTCGGCCGAGCGGACCCTGGCGCACAGGGAGCTCGAGAGTCGCACCTTGTCTATTTTGTCGACCAAGGGGACACCGGTCTTAAACGAGCTGTTCACCGGCATCAAAACGAGCACCGGCGCCCCAAGAAGACCGGGGGCGTCCTCATCCGGCTCAATCCAGCCTCGCCCATAGAGCCGCTGAATCATTCTGTTGGTGAGCAGGATGTATTCGCCCGTATCACAGGATTCCCCCGCCTCCTCCCGAACGCAAGCCTTGACGGAGGGGGCGTCATAGTGAAGCCTCACTCCCTCACCCGTCGCGTTGGAGGAGCTAATAAAGAGGTACGAGAAATCTGGGAAAGGTGGCTCATGGTCCTTCTCGAGGCAGAGCTTCACGATGTCCTGGGGCTTGTGAACATCGCCCTTGCAGAGACGATACGCCTCGACGCGCGAGGACTTCCACTCGACAAGCGAGAGCGCCCGTACCACCGACTCGAGGGTTTTGGCTAGTGCAAGAAGCGCCCCGGGGTTCTCGGCGGAGCGAAACGTCCCGTTCACCTCAAGCTGAACGCATGCGACATCGCTCGCGGAGGAGATGGCCCCCGTGACGGTGGTGCTCCTGCTGGCTGAGAAGACCTCGTTGACGCTGACGCGCCGTTTTGGCGCGTCAGCGCGAGCAAACGCATACTCAAAGGAGTAGCGAAGGAACGAGACAACAAAGGTGTGTCCGCGCAGGGAGCGTCCCTGGGGACACTCATCGGTTGGAGAGGTCCCTATGTCGATGGCAAAATCGCGATCGGACGACGCGCCGTGAAGGTCTATGAGCACGCAGACGCCGCTCGAGGCCAGGTAGCTCAGAAGGTCTCTCTGGTACTCGTTGTTCTCCGGGGAATCGTAGTTTGGGTCGCCGCCCGCGTTTGAGGTCCTGACGATAACGTGACACCCCGTGCGCTTGCCCAGCCAAAGGGCCAGCGCCCCCGTCATGAGCTCGGCGGGCTTGGAGACGCCCTCGCGAACATGGTTGACAGCGTGTGGCGCGGAAATCATGACCGGGACCGAGCCCGGGACTATCAGGTGGTCCCTCGAGGGGGAGCCATCGTAGTCGTTGCGACGAAAACGGCGCTCGAGCCTGGCAAGCTCATGAACTATCGACTCATCTTTGCGACTTCCCATTGAAGAGCGACTCCTTACAGCCCGAGAAGGCGCAGGGCCTCCTGCCGGGTCTTAAGGTCACGCAGGCACCCACGAACTGCGGAGGTGGTGGTGAGGGCACCGGCGGCTCTCACGCCACGCATGGTCATGCAGGTGTGCTCGGCCTCCAGCACCACGAGCACGCCAAGGGGATCGAGCTCGCGCACCATCGCGTCGGCGATCTGCCCCGTGAGGCGCTCCTGGACCTGGAGGCGCCGCGCATAGCCCGAGACGCAGCGCGCGATCTTGGAGAGGCCCGTGATGCGACCGTCGCGAGGGATGTAGCACACGTGCGCCTTGCCGGTGAAGGGCAGGATGTGATGCTCGCAGAGCGACGAGAACGGGATGTCCTTGACGATCACCATCTCCTGGTTGCCCGGCTCGTGGAACTGCCTGCGCAGATGGACGCCCGGATCC
>CASEGE010000047.1 GCA_949287335.1 uncultured Olsenella sp.
AGCCGTCTCATGCACGGTCTCAAGCTCGCCGGCGTCGAGCTCGACCGCAAGGTCCTCGCCGAGATCGCCTACAGCGACGAGGCCACCTTCGCCGAGATCGCCGAGGTCGCCAAGAAGGCCCTCGCCGACGCGGAGTAGATGTAACAAAGGGACAGTCCCTTCGTAACATGCGCGCCCCGGGTTCTCGCCCGGGGCTTTTTTCTCGAGAAACGCCGTGTCATGGGCGCTTGCATAGCGTCCGCGACATGACGTTTCTGGCGTCTTTGCCTACGATGGGCGCATCGGATGGAGGAGAGGAGACGCAATGCAGGCGAGAAGATCGGTCCGGATGGTTCTTTGGGTGCTCTGGGGCGCAGTTCTTGTTGCTGCCCCGGCGGGGACGTACTACCTCAAGTTCTGCGCGCGGATGTCCGGCGGCGTCTCGAATTTGGGGTTGAGCCCGCTCGACTTTGCATGGTCGTCGTCGCTTCCGCTCTCGGTGCTCGTGGCTGCGATGGCCTATGTTGTCGTTGACCGTCTGAGGCGTCATGCGCGCCCCATTGCCCTGATTGCGGCTGTCTGCAGCGTGGCTTACGTTGCCTCGCTGTGCACTGAGCTCTCTTTAGTGTATGGCGTTGGTGGTCTGGACTCCATGCCCTATGGCATCTATCGCCTTCTCGTGGGCGCCCAATCGGTGCTGCGCTATGCCTCCATGCTCGCCTGGGCGGTGACGGGCGTCTTGTGGGCAACAGGCCCCTCTGCGAAGGCCGAGAAGTACGCTGCGAGCACACCCTTTGACGAACTTGCAGCAGCAACGGGCCTCACGGACCGCGAGCGCGCCGTTGCCCAGGGGCTCCTTGCCGGCCACACCCAGGCGCAGATTGCCCAGGCCCTCTCGATCAGCGCCTCCTCCGTGGCCACCTATCGCTCGCGCGCTTGCGAGAAGCTTGGCATTGCATCGTTGGACGAGTTGGACCCCGTGGTCCCTGCCGATAAGAACGACGTCATCGACGTTGGGTCCCCGCTTGTCCCCGGAATGCTCGTCGTGGGGTTCTGCGGGGCCAAGCTGCTCGCCCTGCTGGCCTCGTCCTTCTCGACGCTCAGCGCGCTTCTTGTCCTGGCGATTCTTCTGGTGCCGCCCGTGGTTGCCCTTGCGGTTGCCCGAATGAGGGGGCTGCGCCCGTGGGTGCGGCCGTCCATGACGCCAAGGCTCGCGTTTCTCTGCGGCGCGGTGGCGCTTCAGGGGCTCCTTTTTGGGGGTTTGCCCGGGCAGAGCTCTCCTTTCATCAACTTCTTTGGGCTTATGAGCGTGAGCAACGACTGGCTGAGCGTTGCGGCGATGGTGGGATATCCGCTTGGGGTGCTCTGGCTCGCATCAGCCGCGCTTCTGCCGAGGGACGCGATTTCCGAGGGCCTTCTCGCCGACGAGGACCGTTGCGTTCTCTACCTGCGCGGTCGCGGTCTGGGAGAGCTTGAGGCGCGCGTGGTGACGTGGATCGCGAGCGGGGCGGGGACGCAGTTGATCTGTAGCCGGCTGCACGTGGCGTCGGGAACGGTGAACGCGTATCGGGCCCGTGCCTACACGCGCCTGGGCGTGCACTCGAGTCGGGAGCTCGCCGAGCTTCTCGCCCGCGACGTAGGCGTTGTGCCGTCCGCCGGTAAAAAGCAGCCGTCTGCGGAGAGCCCGGAAACGAGTGCGTAAAGTCGGTACAAGCGGGAACAAGAGGAGTAAGCAAGGGCAGCGTCGCTACCAACCAAGCGACCGTCAGAAGGAGGCGAGTCCAGTGAACAGTGAAGATCACGCGCAGTTTGGGCCCGCCGACCGTGCGACCGAGGTCCTATAACATCTTGGGCGAGCGCACTCGCCAACGTTCTCCGAGACGTATCTCGGAACGGACTGATGACAGGAACACTCGAAGCGGGCCCAAGTTCTATATCTCCCAGTTGTCCATCTTCGACTTTTGACACGGGTGATTCCAAAGTACAAAGAGGTGGGGCGGCGCAATGGGGCGCCGCCCCTTTTCATGTGACGCTGGTGACAGGCTCATGTGTCACACGCAATCCCAACGCCCGTGTCACGCGTCGTGCCAAGAGGCCGAGAAGTGCGGTTTAATAGAGAGTCGCCAAGGTCAACGACGTAAGGGAGCACATGGAAGCCGCCTCACGGACAACTCGCATTCACGCCCTTGACGGACTTCGCGGCGTGGCCTGCGTGGCCGTGCTGCTGCTCCATGTCGCGATGATGCTCGAGCTGTGGGGGCCGGACGGCCCGTATCCGCTCATCCCCGGCACGCCGGCGGTCGTGGTGTTCTTTGTGCTCTCGGGAGTGGTGCTCTCGCTTGCCCCGCTTGCGCGGATTCGCGCGGGCGAGACGTACGATTGGCTCGGGTACTACCCTCGTCGCGTCGTGCGTCTCTGCATCCCCCTGGTGGCCGCCGTGGCGCTTGGGATTGTGGCGGGGTATGTGGCGTGGCGCATGGGCTCTGACGGCCGCTCGGCCATGGCAGTTGACTTCACGGCGGCGCTCCCGAAGGTTGTGCACGACATTCTCATGCAGTTTGACGTGCTGTTCTTTGTCTCGGATGACGTGCAGACCCTCTTTGGCGAGCCGCTTGTGCGCGTGAACTCGCCCGTGTGGTCGATGGGCTGGGAGCTCTGGTTCTCGCTCACGCTGCCGCTTGCCGTGGCGTGCCTCACGCGCGTGCGCAGGGACGGCGCCGCTGCGACCGCGCTTCTCGCGGGAATCTTTGTGTCCCATTGGTGCGGGTACTTTCCGCTTAGGATGTGCCTCACGTTTTGGCTGGGCGTGCTGCTTGCCAAGCATGCGGGTGAGCTTTCCAGAGCGCGGCTGGCCCCTGCTGCGGAGATTGCGTCCCTCGTGGCGCTTCTTGCCGTGGCGGAGCTTGCGCAGGCGGCCCAGGCGGGGCTTCTCGGCACCTTGGACGGGCTTGTCGTCGCTGTGCTTGCCACGCTCATGAACGGCGCATGCGTGGGTCTTGTGGCGCTTGCCATGACCGACGGGCTCGTGCGGCGCGCCCTCTCGGTGCGTCCGGTTCGCTTCTTGGGAACGGTGTCCTTCTCGCTGTATCTCACGCATTCGATTGTGATTGGCGGCGTCGAGGCGCTGGCGCCGCGCCTTGGCATGACGAACGGGTTTGCGCAGGCGGCTCTGGCGACGGTGGCGTCACTGCTCTTTGCCGTGCTCTTCTGGCGCGTTGTCGAGCGTCCCGCAATCGACCTCTCTCACCGAATATGACAAAACGCCTCCGTCCCCAACCGTCAGGTAAGAAAAGGGCCCCGGCGCGCGGGGCGTCGGGGCCTGGCGAGAAGTGCGGTCTTCTCGCAGCTTACTTCTTGATCCAGGAGAACATGGAGCGGATTTTCTCGCCGGTCTTCTCGATGGGGTGGGAGTTGATCTCCTCGCGCTTCTCGAGCAGCCACTTGTGGTCGTTGTTGCAGTCGTCCACGAACTCCTGCGCGAAGGAGCCGTCCTGGATGCGGGCCAGGATGCGCTTCATGGCCTCACGCGACTCGGCGTTGATGACCTGCGGGCCGGCGTAGTACTCGCCGTACTCGGCGGTGTTGGAGATCGAGTAGTTCATGAAGTGGATGCCGGACTCGTACATGAGGTCGACGATCATCTTCATCTCGTGGTAGACCTCGAA
>CASEGE010000048.1 GCA_949287335.1 uncultured Olsenella sp.
AAGCTGCACGAGCGCTTCTACGTGGGCTATCACGGCGTGGACCTGCCGCACAAGTTCAAGATTGCCGTGGGCGGCTGCCCCAACATGTGCGTCAAGCCCGACCTCAACGACCTGGGCATCGTTGGCCAGCGCGTGCCGCAGATCGACCTCGAGAAGTGTCGCGCGTGCAAGGTCTGCCAGGTCGTGAAGGCATGCCCGATGGGCGACGCGCAGATCGGGCCGGACGGCAAGATCACCATCGACGGCTCCGCATGCAACCACTGTGGCCGCTGCGTGGGTGCCTGCCCGTTTGGCGCCGTAACCGAGGGGCTTGCGGGCTACAAGGTCTACATCGGCGGGCGCTGGGGCAAGAAGGTCGCGCACGGCCAGGCGCTGGACAAGCTGTTTGCGACGGAGGACGAGGTCATGGACCTCGTGGAGCGTGCGATCCTCTTCTTCCGCGACGAGGGCGAAAGCGGCGAGCGCTTCGCCGACACCGTGGCGCGCCTCGGCTTTGGCTACGTGCAGGAGAGGCTGCTGACCGCGCCGATCGACAAGGACGCCATCCTCGGCAAGACCGTCATCGGCGGCGCCACCTGCTAGTGATTCAAAAGGGGACAGTCCCCTTTTGAATCATTTTGGGCGGGCTCGGACGTGAGTGTCCGGGCCCGCCCTTTGTGGCCGGAACGCTAGGAATCAACGTCCACCGAGACGAGCAGCCTGCGCACGCCCTCCGACGCCGACTCATCGAGCATGGGCTTTGGAAGCGCTCGGCCATTCTCGATATAGGACTCGACCACAAGCTCGAGCGCCTCGGCGGCCATGTTCACCGCGTCGTCAAGATCGTCGCCGTCCGTGTGGCACTCTGGGAGGTCAGGAAACCACACGCTATAGCCACCGAGTTCGTTAGGCTCAAAGTAGCCGAGATAGCTGAATCTCATGACTCCGTCCCCTCTACGCCTCCAGAACCCCATCCTCATCCTGGTCGCGATCCTCAAAGCTAATCCTGAGGACCTTCCCCATCCCCTGCGCGAGCTTAGACAGCGTTCGGACGGTCGTATTGGTGTCGGCGGTCTCTATGAGACTGATGGTTTTCTGGGGCACACCGGCCTTGTCGGAAAGTTCCCTCTGTGAGAGACCGGACTCGGTACGCGCCAGAACAAGTGCGCGCATGGCCTGATACTCGCCCTCTCCCTCGCGCCACGCGGCGGCGAACTCGGGGTTCTCGAGCTGTCGCTCGATGTACTCGTTAAGCGTCTTCACGATGAGCTTCCTCCCAGTCCCTCTTGCAGCGAAGCGCCCTCTCTATCTCACGCCGAGGCGTTTTCTGACTCTTCTTTACAAACCCACTTGTCACAACAATCTTCTGTCCGACGAAGAAGAAGTGGAAGACTCGGGTAATGTCGCTTCCGAACTTTGTCCTTAGCTCGAACAGGCCATCTCGAATGTGCTCCGTTTCCTCTCCGCGGAGCTGGGGGCCAAGCTCCTGAAGAAGCGTCAGACTCCTCAGGGTCTTTTCCCTCAACTTGATCGGCAGGCTATCCAAGAACTCTTGGACCGGAACTTCACCATTCGCTCTTTCGTAGAAGACCACCTCATACATTGCATCTCCTTTCGGATGATAACATATATGTAGTCGTTCGTTGGACAAGAAGTGCATCGCAGAGGAGTTTTGAGCCTACTCGATTATCCGCGTCTCTCTATTATATAGAACGTATGTTCTGTTTCAAGAGTCAGATTCTTTGAAGGGTTCCGTTTCCGCCCTATGCGTTACTACTCACTCTCACAAGAGAGATCATCCGCTTGAGCCGACCGCGAGCGATGGAGGCATTTTGCATGTAGCGAGGATAGGACACCATTCGCTGGTCGGTCTGCATTACCCACAGAGCAGGAAAGTCACCGAACATGACGTACTCCGCCCGACCCTCGCGACGGTCACATGCGAAAGACCTGAATAAACTCCGAGAAGCCCGGCGGCATAACATGTGCCTCGTTGCCGCATCCCCGAGGCCCAATCAACTAGTCGGAATAATTGGCCTATGAATCAATTATTCCGATTGTTTGTTGGGAAGCTCCCCACTTCTCAATTTGCGGGCGCTACTCCTTTGACGCGTTATAGGAAACATCCGCATCCAGCGCAGTAATGAGAGAGGTCTTAAGAACATCCAGCTTAGCTGGCTCACAAGGATAGAGCAGAACGTAGACATGCTGCTTATACTTCACGTCCGCATAGACGTCCACGTTCCCAAGCCCTATGATATCTGCGCGGATGCTGGCACCCATGTTCTCGGAGCTGCCAATGTAAATATCTCTAAAAGAGCCGTAGTCGTCCTTCTTAACCGCTCCAGGATAGGTCGCACTGGCATAGCAGCCGCAGTAGGCAAGATACCCACCATTTGCCTGATCGAGCTTCTTCTGCGTATCCCAATTTTCGAGGAATTGAGCTACAGACATACGGATACCCGCGCCATCCAGCAGGGCACGACGGGCCTCGCGACGCGCCTTCTCCTGCGCCCGAGCGTCAAACGACTTCTTGATTGCGTTCCCAGCCGCTTGTCCTTTCTCGCCAACCACTGCGGCCGCCCCTCGGGCGGCGCCGAAAAACTTCTCGGCTTGTCCGCCCAAGGCATCGGGCGCCTTCTCCTGAATTTTGCTAGCGACCTGTCCTGCAACAGGGGCGACATTGGGAAGGTGGTTGATGATAAGGCGCGCTTTGGGAGCATACTTGAGCGCTTTAGTTGCCACCGTTGCCGCAGCGCTTCCTCCAGGGATAAACGAGACGGCAATCTCGGCTATATCGATCACGGCGTTAGCGGCGTTCACGTAGTCCTCCGCTGAACGTTTGGGCGCTGCTTCGAGGCTGGCCTCAGACTCTTCGAGACGGTCGTCACTCATGGGGCACCCCCTGCAATTGCGATTGCATCCGTCACTTAATAGTTTAGTCACTTCGTGGAACGGGCGGCGGAGTCAGCGCAACGAGCTTGAGCACCTCCGGGACGTTCTCCGCAAGCTGCCAGTCGGGCATGCCGGGCTTCCAGACGTAGGTCTCCTTCGTCACGCGCTTCTCGGCGATGAGGCGGGAGAGCTCGGAGGTGGCGAGCGGGCCCACAGACTTGCCGTCGAGGACCACGTAGAAGAGAGGCTGGTCCTCCGCGAGCGCGTTGGGCTGCATGGGGTTTCTCGCTCCGGGGATCTGCATGGCCTGGAGGCTCGTGTTCATGGAGTTGGCCATCTGCGTAGCAACGCCGAGCGTGAGGCCAAACTCGACGAGCCGGTCGATGGAGTAGAAGCTGCTCTCGTCCATGGTCCCCCCTTACGCGGTCGGCGGGATCGGCGGCATGCCGGCGGAAGCGCCGCCAAAGACGGATGCGAGCTCGTCGACGTTCCCGGCGCGGCGCCACTCGGCCATTCCCTGCTTCCAGACGAGGCTGTCGCGCGTGAGGGTTCCCGCGGCGGCCATCTGTACGAGAAGGGCAATCGAGAAGGGCCCGGTCGCGGCGCCGTTCACGGCCACGTGGTAGTCGGCCTGCGGGACCGGGGGCGGAACCGAGGCGCCGGGCTGCGCCGCCTGGTCGCCGAGCCCGCCCATCATGCTGTTCATCATCCCGGCGACGTTCTGGCCCACGGCGCCGCCGACGGCCATGCCGGCCATCATCGCGGCGGGGTCGAACCCGCCGCTGGAGCCGCCGTTCATCTCGGTCGCTCCGCTGGCCCCCATCTGGCTGAGCGCGTTGGCACCGGCAACGCCCACCTCGGCCTGTTTCTCGAGCTGGAAGGCGCCGATGTTAGCGGTCTCGGTGGCCATGCGCTGGGCGCGCTGGGCCTCCTCGCGCTGGGCGCGCAGAATCTCCTCGAGGTTCTCGGCGTTGATACGCTGCTGGTCGCGGAGGTTCTTGATGTTGATCTCGGCCTGTGCCTGGACGGTGGCCTGCTCGACGTCGCGCGTCACGGACATGAGCTGGCGGTAGCCGTCGCTCGCCTTGTCAAGCTCGATGGCGGAGATGTCCACTCCGGAGACCTCGACGCCGAAGTCGCTCGAGAGGCGCTCCCTGATCTGGGGCTCCACGGCGTCGTGCACCCTGGCGAGGCCACGCTCGATCTGGACGAGCGGGATGCCGAGGTCCGCGGGGGCGTTGGCGACGGCCGCCTTCACATAGCGCGTGACGGCATCGCGGACCTGCGCTTTGAAGGCGTCGAGATCGAACTCGTCGAGGCGGTGGAGCTTAATGAACTGGCGGTAGTCCTTGATGCCGAAGGTGATGGTTCCACGCGCCGCGACGGGCACACCGAAGTCGAGGAAGCGCGGGTCGTAAACGTCAAAGAACGGCACGCCGAACCGGACCTGCACAACCTGAGCGAGGTTGATAAAGTAGACCTCCGCCTGGAAGGGAGTACCGCCGTCGTAGGCGAGACCGACGATGCTGGCGAGAACCGGAAGGTTGGCCGTCTTGATAATCTGGTCGTAGGGACCCTCGATGAAGTCCTGATAGGTGCCGTCCTTCTGGTGGTAGACGAACGCAGCGACCGACCCGTCGCGAACGCGCAGGGAGGAGCCCCAACGGATGGCGTTCTCACGGCGGTTGGCACCCTTCTGCGAGCCGACCGGATGCCACTTCCAGATGAGGTAGCTTGGCTCATCACAGCGTATCTCGTCCATGAAGCCGCCGGTGTTCTTGTTGAAGATGCCCATTCTCAACACCTATTACCTCAGCTTCTCAAGTTTAATTGACGCTTTAATTGACACCCAAAGCAACAATGCATCAACGATTACGTTCAATAGACTGAAGCCGTTGCCATTAATCAGCCAGAAAAACTCATGCACAAGAATGCCCACCGTAACGACAAGAACCACCGGATGCAATAGAAGTTGCAACGACTGTCGTTTCCCTCGCTCGACCTCCTCTTGTTGCATTCGCTTTGTGGCATCTTGTCTCAGCTCGTTAAACTCGGATAAATCCTTGCCATCTCCTAGCGTTAGCTTTGCCTTTTGGTAGCATTGCTCGTATTTCTGCCGCCACGCATCAAGTTCTTCCCCTTCGCGCGAGCTGCCTATAGAAGAGGACGCCATCATCAGAAACTCGAGCAAATCTTCTCTGGTATTGGGAACTGGATACTCTTGGATGAGCCTGGCCCGCTCGGAGCTTGATGAAATGCTATGAAGCTTGCTGGCAAACAGTTGAGCAGCCGACGAGACGGGGGCATCTCTTAGCTCGTATCCACAAGCGGGGCAGACCGCGACAAACGACTCGAGGGGCTCCCCACAGCTTGGGCACTTATGTGTCTCTATGAACGCGCGCTTAGATTGCTTCGATACTTTCGTTGCCACTGCTGGCACAACTGATGCGCCGCATGACGAACAAAATCGAGCATCGTCCGGTAGGGGGCTGCCGCATCTCGAGCAATATGGCATGTTTTTTCTCCGGAAAGAGGGCTGTCGTCATCAAGCTCAGACTACTTTTTCTTTTCCGCCTCCCGGCGAATCGCCCCTATTGTCTTATCTTTACGAGTTTTTCTCCCGTCAGGGTTCCTAATAGTTCCCGAAGGGAGTCCGTGTTTCTTCTCGAAGGCGCCCACAGTACTATCGCTGCGTGTTTTTCTAAACATCGTTCTCTTGCCCTTTTCTGAAGTCACGACTAGAAAACTAGCCGTCATCCTCGCCATAGCCGTAAACCGTATTCTTTTCACCACAGTGCGGGCAGATGATATATGCCTCGGGGTTGTCTCCGTCCTCCCACGGCAGGGTCAGCTCCCCGCCCCTAAGGGACTGGCCACAGCTGATGCAATCTTCCATCTATATCCCTCCGTTCAATCGCCATTGGCTCTCTATAGAGAGCATACAACCATGGTACCGCTTCTATCCTTTCCCGCATGGATAACGCGAAGGAGAAGCGGGCCATTGGTGCCCAGATACGCGCTGAGCGCACCCGGTGCGGTATATCTCAGCGACAGCTTGCGCTCATGACGGGCACGAGCCGCTCCTACCTCTGGAAAATCGAGACAGGAGCAGCTGACGTGGGGCTCGACGTCCTTATCCGCATTGCCAAAGCGCTCGACGTACCTGTGCGTAATCTGATCGAGTTCTAGCCCTTACTGCCCAATCTCCGCCATTCTCGCCGTCACGCGGCCCATGACTTCCATGTAGTAGGCATAGTCGTCCGCAGACAGAGAATCCTCGTCGATGTCCTCCAGCTGCTCAGCCATATCTGCGTAACGCGCCATCATGTCGCTATACTCGGCAAGCATGCTAGCAGTATCTCCAGAGTCCTTATAGGACACCATGAAGTCGACGTACTCGTTCATGAAGTCCTCGTAGGTGTCCAAAAAAGCCCTGAAATCAGTCGACGAGGCGGACTCGGACTCCGCATCATGAGCTGGCGCCGTCTCCGAGTCTGCGTCATCACTCGCCTCGGGTTCATCTCCGGAGTCGTCACCGATGGGATACCCCGAGTCAGGAGCCTTCGTCACATTCAGCGTGACGGCCTCGATGTTCTGGCCATTAACAAGATTGCTGTACTCTTCCCCGTTACTGTCCGTGGCATATGTCATCTGAATCTCGGTATTCGGCTCAACGCTCTGTGCTACGACCATATAACCGGCCAGCTGCGCCTCGTCCTCGGGATCAACGAAGGACCCGTCGTCTGCAACGATATCGAAGAAGATATACCCGTGGCCGTAAGCGTCGGCAAGCTTGCCGGATAGGGAGTAGTACCCACACTCGGCAAGATTCCTGCCAACGTAATCCCGAATGTAGTGAGTGTACTTATCGGGAGACGAAGCAATCTCGGTAAGCTCGGCGGCAGGGCCGTTTGCTCCGACCTTATCGACAGAGAGCACAACCTCATCGATTGTTTGGAAGTTTATGAGGTTATCGTATTCCTCGCCGTCACTATCAACCTCATATTCGTACTTCATCTCGGTATTGGGCTTAACATTTTGTCCGGTGACCACATGTTCCTTGAGCTGATCATCGTTTCCAGGATCTACGTATGTTCCGTCAGCAGCAACAAATATCAACTTGATATTCCCGCTGCCATAGGCATCGTGCCTGAAGCCGTCGATGGCCTCGTAGCCCACCGATGCCGCATTCATTCCAACATAGTCCTTGATATACCAGGTGTATTTGTCTGGAGACTGAGTGATGCTAGTTCCCGCCGGCTGCTCCTGGGGCGCATCGTCTACCGCAGGAGCGGTGTTTCCAGAACACGCCGCCACGGAGAGGGCAAGCGACGCTGTAAGGGCTAATGCCACGATGTTCTTGTTCATCACTACCACTTTTCATGTTGACCTACGTTGGATTCTTCGTCACGCTTGGCTCGGTGCAATCTACTCTTCCAGGCTGACTCGTCCATAGATCGAGTCGGTCTCAGCGTAGAAATTAAGCCAAATCTCATACCCGTCTTCGTTGGTCGCGGTATACCAATCCTCATCCTCGCCTGGATCTTCCGTGAAGCCAAGCTCTTTGCACTTCTCGACATACGGAGCAAAGTCGTCGAGCGTTAATCCATAGGCATTAAAGACAAAACGGTCCTCATCATCGCTACTAACATTCACGACGGGGGCATCAATCTCTGGAACGAGCTTGGATATGTCGCTCTCTGACCACTCAACCGCGTCGGCTCCGCTTGAGCTGCTTTGGCTGTAAGAGTCGTTAAGGAAGTCATAATACTCGCAGTAGAGCTTGCCATCTCCGCCCAGGTAAACGATTCCAGCCATATTCGGCTCCATAAGCTTATATTGTTCGAGCGTAGGACCGGTAAACGCATAGGCTAGAGAACAGGCTATCGGACCAGCCTCTTCACCAGGCTCAACATAATGCTGGTTGTCGCCGATGATGTATAGCTCAGTCGCTTCAACGCTGGGAGACCAATCCGGATCGGCATATGCCTCGTCAAACGCCGCGAGGTCCTCATCGGTCACATCTTCACGCTGATTGAACTCAATCCTCAGCTCAAGGATCGTAAACGAGGAGTTGTTCGCATAGCTCATAGCAAGTTTACGATCGCCGTCGATAACGGTCTCTTCGACCACCCAATCAATCTCGTCAATCTTGATGGAGTCGTCTTCGCCAGGCACAGCCCCTGCGGGCTCTTGCGCGCTATTGGGCGTCTGTGTTCCCGCCACGGGGCTTTCTCCCTGTCCAGCCCCTCCTCCGCAGGCAGCGAGCGTAGCAACCAGAGCTGCCGCGACGAACGATGTGGCAATCCTTCTCATAGTGCTACCTTTCCTTGTTATTATCGCGACTGCTTCCGCAGCACGATCTGCCAGATAGCGCATGCGATAACCGCAACGCCCGCAGCCAAATACACCCATCGAGCGATACCCCAGTCATAGCTGCTACTGGGGATGACTCCACGATCTTCGAAGTCCCAGTTCAGAAGGAACGACAGCGCGACAGTGAGCACGGAGAAAACGACCGAAGGAATTGGCTTGCGCAGTGCGGCAAAGAGCAGTGTCAGCACGCCCAGCACCGCAGGCGCCACCGTGAGCGGGACGTAAAGGGTGGCAAACGCGTCACCCATCCCCAACTCGTCAGATGCGCTGTAAATACGCGCATACTCGAAGAGCGAGATGTCAGCTAAGTCCTCGTTACTCATCCCCAAAGTCTCGGAATACGGGTTGGCGGACATCGAGCCCAAGCCTTCACGAAACTCCTGCGTTCCCGCCGCATACGGCAGGAAGAACGCCGCGACCAGCAGTAACGCCGCCACTATCGTCGCCGCGCCGGCAAAGGTTCTCATTTGCCCGCTATTCTCACCCATGCTTAACTCCTTTCAGAAGGGTGAGACCCATTCTGAAAAGGGCGCAGGGACAATTCCTCAGTTGGCTACTGAATTACGCGAGCGGTCGATAAGGGCATCCAACCGCGCCCTACCACGCCTGCGCGTGCACCTCGTACGTTGCGTACTCCGGAATGCCGTAGGGCGAGATCTCAAACGACGTGCTCTCCCCCGGCGCGGGGCGACTCACAAACGTTATGCACCCGTAGATGATCGACCCGGACTCGTCGCGCAGAACCAGGGAGATTGCCACCTGGCTCCCGGCATCCGTGCTGTCGTCCTTCTCGGTGGTGACCTCGCCCACAAAGCTCGTCACGCCATATCTCTCGGGCAGAACGCTTACGCCAGAAACGGAAAACTCCGAGCTCTGCGCTACGGACCCAACGTTGTAGTTTTGCGGGGCGATAGGAGAAAACTCAACGGTCGCGGGGGCCGTTCCCCCGTTGCCCGACTGACCGCCAAAGTAGGCGACTTCCCCAGACGGCGCCGTCCTGAAGTACTGCTCTTCCGAGAAGATCACGTTGCCAGAGGCGTCGCGGCCGGTAATGGTGACGCCGGGCAGCTCGAGCTCCACGTCACCGGTGCTGCGCAGACCAAGTGCATAATGTACGTAGCCCTTCGAGTCCACCGACCAGCCGGACTCAACGATCTCGAGGTCGGCGGTCTCAGTCGCGGGCGCGTTGCCGCCGGAGGGCTCACCATCACCGCCGGCGAGCTCGTCCTCTGCCACGGGCGCGCCCATCGCGGGCTCGTCTGCGGGCGGCGCCGAGTCCGCGTCCTTCTCGCCAGCCCCAAACGTCTGCGCCAGGATGATTGCCACCGCAGCCACAAACGCAACGGCCGCCATCACGACGAGAAGGACCTTCACCCAGTTGCGCCGTTGGGGCACAGGTTCAAACGTCGGCGGCTCCGCCGAATCGGCAGGCGGCTCTGGCCCAGCAACCTCCTCGCCGTTCAATGCCGCCGCAAAGGCCTCGGCGCTCTGGTAGCGCGCGCTCGGCTCCATCGCGCTTGCGCGCTGGATGACCGTGCGCAGGTCCGGTGGGACCAGCGAGTCGTCCTCGAGCGCCGCCTCGTATTTCTCGCCCTCCGCCGGCGCGATGCCCGTGAGCAGGTAGCCGAGCATGCGGCCGAGCGAGTAGACGTCCGAGCGGGCGTCGGTCTGGGCAAAGCCGTACTGCTCGGGCGACGCAAAACCGTACGTGCCGAGCTGGGTGGTATCGCGCGTGGCGCCCTCCACCCTGAAGCGGGCAATCCCCAGGTCGATGAGGTGCGCTCCGTCCGCGGCAACGATCACGTTTGTGGGCGAGATGTCGCGGTGGATGATTCCGCGCGCGTGAAGGGCGCCGACCGCCTCGCAGAGCTGGGCGACTATCTGCAGCGCGGCTGCCTCGTCCAGGTGTCCGCGGGTGGCGACCAGCTGTTCGAGGTTCTCGCCAGGAACGTAGTCGCACACCACGACAAACTCGTTGGGCATTTCGTAGGTTGCCTCGACGCGCGGAAGACGGGCCGAGTCGCACTCGACGAGCGTTGCCCACACGCCGCGGCACGCCAGCTTGGCGGGGATGCGCTTTCGCACAAACGGGCCCGAGCCGTCCAGGGTCACGAGCTCCGTCGTACCGCCGGCGCCGCTGGCCAGCACGCGCTCCACGTGATATGCGTCGTCTATGCCCATGGCATGCATGACCTGCTCGTCGTTCAACTTGGCGCCATCCGCTCGTCCCCACCCTTCACCAACAATAGTAAAGGTTATATTCAGTCACGGACTGATTCCTCAGTTCGCAACTGAATGGAGGGGCAGGCGCTTTACGTCGCGCTCGACCTCGGGGGGTCGACGCCCCACCGGCAGCGCCTAACGTAGCGGCCCAGTTCCCAGCAGGGTCTTCTCGCCCAGGCGATACAGCTCGTCGTCCGTCTGGGTGCGGCTGTATCCGTGCTCCACGCACCAGATGATCACGGCATCGCGACGGTTCTTGGCCCAGAGTTCGGAGACGCCATCGAGGCGCAGGAGCCGTTGGGTCTCGCGCAGAGTGCAGCCCATGCCAAGCGCGAGCATGATTGCCTTGTCGCGCCCGAGGCGACTGTCTCCGTTGAAGACGTCGTAGACGAACGTGCCGTTGAGGCCAGAAGCCCGCACCACATCGGAGCGCTTCATGCCCTTCTCGCCGAGCAGCTGGAAGAGGTAGTCGGGGAGCTCGCGGTCGACGGTCAGGCCCTCGTCAAGATAGGCCTCCGGCGTCGATGACGCAAGCAGGCGCTCAAGCAGCTCCTCTGTCAAACGTTCCTCAGACATGTCGCACCGCCCTTCTCGAAAATGATACGAAGGGACCGTCCCTTTGTATCAGAACTTGTCCACGTGGCCGGTCGCACGGCTGCGCAAATCCGCAACAGCGGCCGGGATCTCGTCCAGATCGTACGGCGTCATCTGGTAGACCCAGTTGAGCCAGTTGCGGTAGAGCAGGTTGGCGTGCGCGCGCCAGGTGAAGAGCGGCTGCTTCTCGGGATCATCATCGGGGAAGTAGTTCTCGGGCACGCGGATGGGCAGGCCCTTGTGGAAGTCGCGCCAGAACTCGTCGGCCAGGGTGTCGCGGCCGTACTCAAAGTGGCCGGTCACGTAGACCTCGTGGAAGTCGCGCGTGGCCAGCAGCGAGGGACCGCTCGTGAAGCCCTCGGAGAGCGTGCAGAGCTCGGGATGCTTGGCCAGCTCGCCGGTGTCGATCGCGGCGTGGCGGCTGTGCGGCATGTAGTGCACCTCGTCGAAGCCGTTGGTGAGGAAGCTGTACTCGTCACAGAGACGCTGCTTGAAGACGCCAAAGAGCTTGGCGCCGAGCTGGCGCTTGGGGATGCCGTAGAGGTGCCATAGAGCGCCCAGCGCGCCCCAGCAGAGAAACATCGTGGAGAACACGTGCTCCTGGCTCCAGTCCACGATCTCGCAGAACTCGTCCCAGTAGTCGACCTCCTCGTACTCGAGGTGCTCAACGGGCGCGCCGGTGATGATGAGGCCGTCGTAGTTCTTGTCGCGGAAGGAGTCAAACGTGTCGTAAAACTTCACCAGGTGGTCCTGCGAGACGTGCGTGGACTCGTGGGTGGAAACGCGCATGAAGTCGCAGCTCACCTGCAGCGGAGATTTGGAGATAAGGCGCAGGATCTGCGTCTCGGTCTCGATCTTGGTGGGCATGAGGTTAAGAATGGCTACGCGCAGGGGACGAATCTCCTGGTGGCTGGCCACCTCCTCCTCAAGGGCGAAGATGCGCTCCTGCTGGAGAACCTTCTTTGCTGGAAGGCCGTCCGGGATGTTGATGGGCATGTGGTCTCCGTTTCCGCGGTTGAACCCGTTCAGTATACGGCGGATGGGCCGCCGTCTCCAACCCACGAGGGTGCCACCTGCGCAAAATCGCCGCTCGTGCCACAAACGGGCCCCGCGCCGTGCAAAATCGGCGTTCGTGCCACATCACTTTGCTCCAAACAGGCTGATTTAATTCGAGATATGATATAGCGACCTGCGGTTTCTTTGTCCCGCTACTTGAGAGGACCCTTAAAACATGTGGCACGAACGAGACTTTTGCACGGCGCGGGGCCCGTTTGTGGCACGAGCGGCGATTTTGCGCAGGAGCCTCGGGGCGGGGCGGGGCCGGCGAGGCGGAACGGGCATGGGCGCTAACCCCTCGCACGGCACAGACACCTACCATGCAGTATACTTGCGCCTATGATTACTTCATTTGCCGAGCTCGGGCTAAACGAGCAGATTCTCGCCGGGGTGGACGCCCTCGGCTTCACCACGCCGACCCCCGTTCAGGCCCAGGCCATCCCCGAGGTTCTCAAGGGACGCGACATCGTGGCGTCCGCGCAAACGGGAACCGGTAAAACCGCAGCCTTCGCGCTTCCAACGCTGCAGCTTATCGACGGTGCCAAGGGAAGGGGCCCGCACGCGCTGGTGGTCACGCCTACGCGCGAGCTCGCGGCACAAATCGAGAGCGTCATGAGTGTGGTCTGCGAAAAGACTGGTCAGCGTGCCGTCATCGTAATGGGCGGGGCAAAGTTTGACCGTCAGATCAAGCAGCTCGAGCGCGGATGCGACCTCTTGGTCGCCACCCCCGGTCGCCTCATAGACCTCATGGAGCACAAGCACGTGAGCCTCGCCAACGTGCACGTTCTCGTGCTTGACGAGGCAGACCGCATGCTGGACATGGGCTTTTGGCCCAGCGTCCGCCGCATCATGCACGCGCTACCAGAGCGCCATCAGACACTACTCTTCTCGGCGACCATCCCTCCGTCAATCAAGTCGACCATTGATGCGCTGCTCACCGACCCCATTACCGTGGAGATCTCCCGCGTGGGCGAGACCGCTGACACCGTGGAGGAGCACCTCTGCCCCATTACGCAGGGCCAGAAGACAGAGCTTTTGCGCGCGCTTCTCGAGACCGGCGGTGCGGCCGGCGAGAAGCCCGAGCGCGTGCTCGTGTTCTGCCGCACCAAGCACCGCGTGGACGACGTTTCCAAGACCCTCAAGGTTGCCGGAGTTCGCGTGGACGTCATGCACGCAGATCGCCCGCAGGCGGCACGCGCCCGCGCGCTCGAGCGGTTCCGTGACGGTAAGGTGCAAGTCCTCGTGGCAACCGACGTCATGAGCCGCGGTATCGACGTCTCTGGTATCGATGCCGTAATTAACTTTGATGTTCCCATGGACACCGAGGACTACGTCCACCGCATCGGTCGCACCGGCCGCGCTGGCGCCACCGGTCACGCCTACACCTTCGTGGCGCCCGACGAGATCAGCCCCCTGCGCGAGATCGAGTACTTCACCAAGAAGCTCGTGCCCGTGTGGGACCTCCCCGGGTTTAGCTACGATGCCGGTCGCATAGTGCCGCAGGCGGACCGCTCCACCAAGCGCGCCACGCGCACGATGTTCGCAGGTTCTCGCAGCCGTGGGCGCGGCTTCGGTGGCGGCCGCTACGGTCGCCACTACTAACCTGCAATTTGGGGACGGGTTATTTCTCTCAGAGTTTTTGGGACAGGTCCCCATTTCGCAGGATCATCAGCCTGGCATCGGTTCAAGACCTGTCCCAAAAACTCTGAGAGAAATAACCCGTCCCCAAATTGCAGGAGGGCGCATGAAGCAGGCTCGGCCATATCCTCGTGTCGTCGTTACGCGCAAGGCGGCGCGCTCGCTCGCCGGCGGTCACCCGTGGGTCTTTGAGGGTGAGGTAATCTCCGCCGACCCTGCAGAGAACGGCGACGTTGTGGACGTCTTCGAGGAGAACGGGACCTGGCAGGGCGCGGGCCTTCTCTCTCAGGAGTCCAAGATTCGCGTCCGCATTGTCACCCGCAACGCCAACGACCGCATCGACGAGGCGTTCTGGCGCAGGCGCGTCACTTGGGCTTGGCAGCACCGTCGCGCCACGATGGGCAACCGTGCGCTTCCCGGCACGGAGCCAGACACCAACTGCTGCCGCGTGGTCTTCTCGGAGGCCGACGGCATCCCCGGACTCGTTGCCGACCGCTATGAAAACGTCTTGGTCACACAGGTTGGCACCGTGGGTATGGAGCGCCTGCGCCCCGTTGTGTACGCCGCGCTTCTGGACGCCCTCGCCGCGGACGGCGAGAAGATCGATGCCATCTACGAGCGCAACGACGGCGCCTCTCGCGCCAAGGAGGGCCTCGCTCAGTACAAGGGCTGGTGGGACGGGCTGCCCGCGCCCGAGAGCCCGCGCATCATGGTTTGCGAGAACGGCCTCTCCTTCGATCTTGATATCGAGAACAGCCAGAAGACTGGGTTCTTCCTCGATCAGAAGTACAACCGTCGCGCCGTGCGCGAGATAGCCGCCGGACGGCGCGTGCTCGACTGCTTCTGCCACGTGGGGCCCTTCGGCCTCAACGCCGCCGCGGGCGGAGCGGAGTTCGTGCGCTGCGTGGACGTGAGCGAAACAGCCGTTGGGCTCGCCCACGAGAACTCCCGTCTCAACGGCCTAGACGCCCGCATGGACTTCACCTGCGCAAACGTCCTTGACTACCTGCCCGAACTCCGCGCAAACCGAGCCCGCCTGCGCGAGGAGGGCGGCCCATTCGACCTTATCGTGCTGGATCCGCCGGCCTTTACCAAGAGCCGCGGCACCGTCTCCCACGCAGCGCGCGGC
>CASEGE010000049.1 GCA_949287335.1 uncultured Olsenella sp.
CTGAGAGAAATAACCCGTCCCCAAATCACAGAAATGAACCCGTCCCCCTTTAGGCAACCCGTCCCCAGACCGCAGGGCACTCCGCGGACTTGAGGGCACCGACCATGTCGATGCGGTCAAGCGAACGGTTGGTGATGAGGTTCACCACCAGCGTGAACGCAAACGCCAGCACCGCCGAGATCACGTACGTGAGCGGGCCCACCACCACGTCGAAGTAGAGCGACGGCATGCGCAGAATCCACGTGAGCGACCGCGCGAGGAAGTAACCCATCGGCATGCCCGCCACCACGCCAATGCCCGTGAGGATGAGCGTCTCCTTGTTGATGTAGCGGTGAACCTCGGGCAGCTTGAAGCCAAGCACCTTGATGGTGGCAAGCTCGCGCTCGCGCTCGGAGATGTTGGTGTTGGAAAGCGTGAACACCACCGTGAACGAGAGCGCCGCCGCCAAAACGATGACCACGTAGACCACGGTGTTGATGAGCGTGAAGGCACTCGAGAAGTCGTTAACCAGCTTCTGCGTGCACACCACCGAGAGGAAGCGGCCATCGGAGGAGAGCTCCTCGGAGAACGCGATCTGCGCGTCCGCGCTTCCCGTGAGGTGCGCCAGCACGCCGTTGGGCTCAAACTCGCGATCGAAGGCCTTCTCGTAGGCATCCTGCGTCATGTAGAGCATGTTGCCCAGATAGTTGCTCACGATGGCACCCACCTGGGTCTCGCCCTCGGCGAGCGTGGAGTCCTGGAGGTGAATCTCATCGCCCATGCCAACGCCCATGACCTGCTCGGCGTTCTTGGTGATTGCGGTCGTGACGTCATCAAGCGACACGGTACCGCTATCCCCGAAGAGGTCAACGTAGCCCTCGAGGCTCTCCCCATCCGGCACCACGATGAGCTGGATGCTCTCCTTCTTGTCGCCAAAACTCACCGTGAGGCTGTCGATGTAGACGTGCACGAGGTCCGAGACCTCGCTGTTGGCGAGAAGATCGTCGGCGGCACCGTCGAGGTCGTCCGCGGAGGCCACCGCCATGAGGTCGTAGGCAACCACGCCGTCGCTGCCATACTGGCGCGGCGAGAGCGAGATCACGGTGTCGCGGATGCCAAAGCCCGTGATGAGCAGCGCCACGCAGCCCGCGATGCCAAAGACCGTCATGAGGAAGCGCCGCTTGTAGCGGAAGATGTTGCGCGCCGTCACCTTGTTGAGGAAGCCCAGGCGCCGCCACACGGGGCCAATGTGCTCGAGGAAGATGCGCGAGCCGGCCTTGGGCGCCTTGGGCAGCATGAGCGAGGCGGGGGTCTCGCGCATTTCTCGCCAGCAGGTGATGAGCGTGGCACCCACGATGCCAGCGGCAAAGAGCGCAAACGCCGCGAGCGCCCACAGCGGGTCAAACCCATAGAGGAAGCCGGGAAGCGCGTACATGGTCGAGAAGATCGTGAAGATGATGGCGGGCAGCACCACGTAACCAAGCACGTTGCCCACGATGCCGCCGATGAGGCACGCCGCCAGCGCATAGAGCGCGTACTTGGAGAGGATGCGCCCGCGCCCATAGCCAAGCGCCTTGTAGAGGCCGATAAGCCCGCGCTCCTCCTCCACCATGCGCGTCATGGTGGTGAGGCTGATGAGCACCGCAACCACGAAGAAGACGATGGGAATCACGGTGCCGATGGCCTCGATGGAGGAGGCGTCGGAGTCCACGCTCGCGTAGCTCGAGAGGCTCGAGCGGTCCTGCACGTACCACGTGGCGTCCGGGATGTCGTCAATCTCGGCGCGGGCGTCGGCGATCTGGTCGAGGGCGTCGGCGCGCTCCTGCTCGAAGGTCTCGCGACCCTCGTCGAGCTCCGCCTGGCCGTCCTCGAGCTCCGCGCGACCGGACTCGATCTGGCTCCAGCCGTCGGCAATTTGCGCGAGCGCGCTTGCCCGCTCGCTCGAGAGCTGGCTCGCCCCGGCATCGAGCTCCGCGCGACCCGCAGCGATCTGCTCGCGACCAGCCGCGATTTGCTCGCGACCCGCGGCAATCTGCGCACGCGCGTCGATGAGCGTGGCATAGCCGGACTCCGCCTCGGCGAGCTGCGCCTCGCCGGCCACGATCTGCGCCATGCCCGGGGCAAGCTGCGTCAGCTGCGAGAGCATGCCGCGAATGCCCTGGAGCACGGCCGTCATCTGGTCGGGCGTCACCGAGAAGATCTGGCGAAGCGGCTCGCGCAATGGCTCGGGAGCAAGCTCGATGAGCCCCTCGAGGCGATGGCGAACCTCGTCGGGAAGGTTCTCCCACGCGTCCTCGTAGCGCCCCATGGCCTCGTTGAACTCATCCGATTCCAGATAGGCGACAATTGCGTCGATAGCCGCCATGCCATCGCTCACAAACGGGTCGATGGCAGCGCTCACCTCGGACGCGGCGGCGTTCGCCTCGTCGGCCGTGGTAGCCGCCGTCAGGCGATTCCAGGCGTCAGCGGGCCAGGAGCTCCCCATGATCTGGGCGAGCATGCCCACGCTCGCCTCGATGCTCGAGCGCGAGCCAACGAGCGTGTCGTGGGTGGAGGAGAGCGCCGCGGGAATGCCGTCCACGCTACAGCCAAGGCCAGCCGCAATCTGCGCGAGGCCGTCCTCGACCTGGGC
>CASEGE010000050.1 GCA_949287335.1 uncultured Olsenella sp.
CCCCCAGCAAAAGACCCCGCCCCTCCGGCATGGCAAACGGAGGGGCGGGGTCTCGATGATGCAAGTATCGCAGCCGCAAGGCGTCGCAAACATGTTCTTGGAACCAGAGCTTGACTCGTGAGCTGCGTCTCGTTTGTGCACGAGCACCAAAGTCGCCGCTCGTGGGCACCGCACTCCCCCGATGCCGAGAAAAGCTCGGGGCTGTACCACTTTTTGAGTTTTACGTCGAGAAAAGCGGTGGTCTGTACCATGCGCGGCAACGAGAAGGGCCGGCCAGGCCGCCGAGTATGGTACAGAGGGCTGCCTTATCCGGCATTCAGCGTACACTCGACTGATTTTCTCGACAGCGGGGCGGGTGCGACGGTACAGAGGACGGGTTTTCTCGACAGCCGGGCAGGCGCCACGGTACAGGGGACGGGTTTTCTCGGCAGCGGGGCGAGCGCTACGGTACAGAGGACGGGTTTTCTCGGCAGCATCAGAGAGAAGCGGTACACCGGACGGGTTTCTTCGGCGGCAGGCCGGGTGCGGCGGTACACCGGACGGGTTTTCTCGCCGGGCGTTGCATCACGGTACACCGGACGGGTTTTCTCAGCAAACACCACTGCCGTCATACCGACAAAAATGCGCCCGCCGCGTGGTCGGGGCACGCGGCGGGCGCGCATCGGGCGCAGGGAGTCAAAGCGCCCGACGGACGCCGAGAAACGCTAGCGCTTGCGAATGGGGATCGGGCGCGGAGGGGTGCGGGGCTTGTCGGCACCGGCCATGATGATGGCCTCCTCGTCGCAGACGCTCACGCACTTGCCGCACTGGGTGCACGCCTTCTGGTCGATGACGTGGATGAAGCGCGGCTTGCCGAGAATCGCCTCGTCCTCGCACGCGTCCACGCACTCGCCGCAGCCGACGCACTTGGTGGGCAGGATGTGGTAGGTCATGTACGCCTTGCACTCGCCCGCCGGGCAGACCTTCTTGGTGAAGTGCTGCTCGATCTCGTCACCAAAGACGTCGAGCGCGGAGAGCACGGTGCGCGCCATGACGCGACCCATCTCGCAGAGCGACTGCGTCTCCATGACGGGGCAGAGGTCGCGCAGGAGCGCCACGTCGGACGCCTTGCCCTTCTTGCGGCAGATGTCGGCGGCGATTGTGGCGACCTGGTGGCCGCCCTCGTGGCCAAAGACGCAGCGGCCGCAGGTCTCGTGACGGTAGAGCTGGCACACCTCGGAGAGCGCGTTGGCCATGCAGGAGCTCTTGACGTACACGCGCACGTAGTCGCTCCCCAGCTCAACGGCAGCGTCAGCATCGGACGCCGAGAAGAACGAACCGGTGGGATACCCCACGTAGACGGCCTTGGCATCAGCGACGCCGGAGGCCTCCACGAGCGTGCCAACCGTGGTGGACACGGGCAGCTCGACGGGGGCACTGGCCCCCTCGAACCACGTCCAGCGCATGCCCTCGTGGCCGAGAAGCTCGGAGCCGGCAATGAGGCGCAGCTCGGGCGTGGTGCCCGTGACCTCGGAGGGCAGGGGCTTCTCGCCCTTGAGCACGCACGCGCAGGCGGTGTCGTTTGCGTAGACAAAGCCGAGGGAGGCGTCGGCCTCCACCACGCGCGCGGCGTCACCGAGAAGCTCGCGCAGGCGCGCGGCGGGCTCAGCCTCGGAGGACGGCACGAGGACGGCAACCTCTCCACCCAGGGCGGAGATCTTCTCGGCGGCGGCGTCGACGTCTGCCTTCAGGAGGTGAAGGGAGACGGGTGCGGCCGCATAGGCCGGCATGAAGCTCACAATAGTCGTCATTTCTCGCTCCCTTCCTAGTACTCGTTCCACAGGCGCGGCGTGTGCAGCGTGAGGCGCAGGTCGCACTGCAGGCAGCGCGACGCCTCGCACTTGGCCTCATCCTCGGTGTAGGGGCACTCAAAGACGTCGAAGTTGTTCGAGCGCACCTCGGCGGGTGCGATCTCGGGCTCCACGCGACCGGCGTAGAAGCCCTCGGGGACCTTGCCGATGTGCTGCTCGGGGACGTCGGCGTCGAGGAGCTCGGCCGTGATGTCGCCATCGCCGCCCAGGAAGCGGTCGATGGAGCTCGCGGCCTCGCGGCCCTGCTCGATGGCGGCGATCACGGACTTGGTGCCCGTGACGCAGTCGCCGGCGGCCCAGACGCCCTCGGCGCTCGTGGCAAGCTCGCCATCTGCCACGATGTAGGGGCCGTGCGTGAGCTCGAGGCCCATCTCGGCGGTGCCCTCCGGCTTCTGGCCAACGGCAAAGATGACGTGGTCGGCCGGGATGGTGAGCTCGCCGCCCTCGACGAGCTCGGTCACCGCGCGGTGGTTCTCGTCAAAGTAGAAGCGCTCGATCTTGTGAATGGTGACCGAGCCCACCTTGCCCGAGCCGGGCTCGGATTCGTTGATGGAGGTGAAGGCGTAGGCGTCGTGCAGCTCCACGCCCTCCTCGGCGGCCTCCTCGCGCTCCTCGGGGGTGGAGGTCATCAAGGCGCGCGACTCGAGGCACGCCACGTCGACCTTCTCGGCGCCCAGGCGCACGGCGGTGCGGGCGCAGTCGTAGGCAACGTTGCCACCACCGAGCACCACCACGCGACCGGCCACGTCCATCGGAGCGCCCGTGCGGGCGGCCTTGAGGAAGTCGGTGTTCACGTAGACGCCGTCGAGATCGGCACCGTCCATGGAAAGGCGCGTGCCCACGTGGGTGCCAACGGCAACGAGCACGGCGTCATAGCCCTCGCCGAGAAGCGCCTTGGGCTGCGCCACGCGCTCGCCGCAGCGAATCTCGATGCGCGGCTCGGCGTCGGTGCCCTGGGAGATCTCGCGGATGATGTCGACCTCGTGGTCGACGGTGGCATCGGGAAGGCGGTAGGCGGGGATGCCGTAGCGCAGCTGGCCGCCGACCTTCTCGTTTGCCTCGAAGACCGTCACGAGGTGGCCCTTCTCGGCGAGGAAGAGGGCAGCGGTGAGACCTGCCGGGCCGGCGCCCACGATGGCGACCTTCTTGCCCGTGAGCGGCTGGTGGCGCACGCGGCTCTTCCACTCGCCCGTGTCGCGCACCGCGGCGGCGCGCTTGAGGCGGCAGACCGAGAGCGGCGCGGTGAGGTCGTTGCGCTTGCACTCGCTCTCGCAATTGTGGTTGCAAATGGTGCCGAGAGTCTCGGGGAACGGGACCTTCTCGCGGATGACGGCCGTTGCGGCCTCCCACTCGCCGTTCTTGATGTGGCGCAGGTAGCGCGGAATGTCAACGTGCGCGGGGCAGCCAAAGCGGCAGGGCACGACGTTGTCCTCGCGGGAGCGGTCGTCGTGCGCGCGGGAGAGCACGTCGATGATCGAGCCCGTGGGGCAGACCTCGATGCACGCGCCGCAGAAGCGGCAGCCCGCCTCCTCCAGCGAGACGGACCCGTCGGTGCCGATGCGGATGCCCTCCTCGGTGTGCTGGTAGTCCAGGACGCCAACGCCGCGCAGCTCACGGCAGGCGCGCACGCAGCGTCCGCAGCGGATGCAGCGCGTGAACATGTGCGTGATGAGCGGGTTGGACTCGTCGGTGGCCACCGGGCGGCTCTTCACGCGCCAGCGCGTGGGCGAGACGCCCATGTACTGGTACATGGACTGCAGCTCGCACTTGCCGTACTTGGGGCATCCGGTGCAGTCGGTGGGGTGCGTGGCGAGGATGAGCTCCATCGCCATGCGGCGCACGCGCTCGGCACGCTCACCGTTGACGCTCACCTGCATGCCCTCGCGCACGGGCGTCTTGCAGGCGCAGACGGGCTCCTCCGCCCCGTCGACCTCAACCATGCAGAGGCGGCAGCCTCCCACGGCCTCGAGGTCGGGGTGCTTGCAGAGGTGCGGGATGAAGATGCCGGCGTCGAGCGCCGCGTCAAGGACCGTCTGGCCCTCGCGCGCCTCGACCTCCTGGCCGTTGATCGAAAGCTTCACATGACCCCCTTGTGATGTGTCGCGCCGCAACGCCGGGACAGGCGCCTCTCCGCGGCAATGATCCAAAAGGGGTCTGTCCCCTTTTGGATCAAAAAGGGCGCGCGGGGCCCAGACGGACCCCGCGCGCGTCCCCCTCCCCTGTTAGTACTCGAAGAGCTTGGCGGCGGCGTTCTCGCCGGCGATGCGCCCGGAGTTGAGGCAGAAGCCCATGGTGTTGCCCGGGATGCAGTAGTTGTAGGAGTCACCGTAGATGGTGCAGGCGTCGGTGCCCACGCAGTAGAGGCCGGGGATGACCTTGTAGTCGTCGGTCATGACCTCCATGTTGTGGTTGATGAGCACGCCGCCCAGGGTGCCGTAGGCGCCGATGTACTGCTTGCAGCAGTAGAACGGGCCCTTCTCGAGCGGCTGCATGAACTCGCGCTCCTTCTCGAAGATCTCGTCCCAGCCGTTGGCGCACATCTCGTTGTACTCCTCGACGTTGGCGAGAAGACCGTCAACGTCGATGCCGGCCTTCTCGGCAAGCTCCTCGAGGGTGTCGGCCATGCAGATGGCCTCGTAGCCGTCGGCGAGGTCGCGCTCCCACTGCTCCTCGAAGCCCTCGTAGAGGTCGTGCGGGTGGACGTGGGAGACAATGTCCGGACCGTCCTTCTTCCAGTGCTTGAGCATCTTGGAGTCAAAGATCGAGAAGGCCACCTTGCCGGGCAGGTGGTTGATGGCGTTGCCCACGAAGGTGGTGTTGAAGATCTCGTCCTCGGGCATGAAGCGCTCGCCCAGGCGGTTGCACCAGTAGCAGGGCTGGCGGAAGGCACCCTCAACGTAGAAGTGGTTCATGTTGTCGGGGATCTGGTACATCATCTCCATGGAGACCGGGGTGTGGCCGGCGCCCACGGCGTGGCACATGTTGAGGCCGTCGCCGTCCATGCCGGGGATGGCAAAGGAGAAGAGGTTCTTGCCCCAGTCGAGGCCGATCTGCTCCTTGATCATCTCGGTGTTGTGGCCAAAGCCGCCGGTGGCAACGATGACGGCGGAGCAGGAGATCTCGTACTCCTCGCCGTCCTTGTCCTTGGCGGTCACACCCACGACGGCGCCCTCGTCATTGGTGATGAGGCCGGTGCCCGGGCACTCGAGCATGAACTCGACGCCCAGCTCCTGGGCGCGCTCGGTCATGCGCTTGGTCATCGTGGTCGCGGCGCGCGGGCCGGGCTCGGAGCCATCCTCGGGCTGGACGACGTGCCAGGTGTACTCGCCGTCGGCATAGGCGCGGGTGCGCTCGCGGGCACGGAAGGCCGGGCGGACGCTGTTGAACTCGACGCCCATGTCCATGAGCCACTGGATGGTGTCGCCGCTCTTGAAGTAGTAGTCACGCACGAGACGGGCATCCACCTGGTAGTGGGTGTAGAACATGTGGCGACGGAAGAGCTCGCCGGGGGTGACCTCGATCATCGAGGCCTTCTGGAGGGGCGAGCCGGCAGCGGCCGGGCCCATGCCCATGTTGGCGGCGCCGCCGGTGTTGGACGCCTTCTCAAGGGTGATGACCCTCGCGCCGCTCTCGGCGGCGGCAACGGATGCCGCGAGGCCGGAAAGGCCAGCGGCAACGACGACGACATCGGTCTCAAGCTGCTTCATGCGAATCCTCCTTGTGTTACCAACATGCCTGACGGCACCTACTTGCACGGATACACCTTCGCGCGTGCGAGGCGACCGCACCATGTGCGCCCACCCCATTTCGGGCGAGAAAGACCCGCAGGGTTTGTGCGCTCAGACCATGTACGGGAGAAGCCGCAGGTAACAGGGGTTTTGGACGGCAGCGCGGGAGTGAGCGCAAGGCGGCGGCCCTGAGCGCAGGAACAGCTGCCCGCGCGCATGGTCGACCCACTTTGGGTACGGGCACGAAGACTGCCCCTCGCCCTTCTCGCACAATCCGCCGTAATGGGCCCCATGCGAGGAGCCCGCGCAACCAGCCGGCACGTGCCGGCAAAGCAAGCCGGAAACGGAGGATATCATGACCGACAGAAGAAAGATCAAGCTCGTGCAGGCGCTGACCGGCGCCGTCGTTCTCACCATCCTCATGCAGGGGATGACGCTTCTGGGTATGCCCCAGTACACCTGGATGCTCTTCCTGCCCCTCCTCATGTTCTTTGCGCTGGGTGCCGACTTCAAGAACATCCCCTCGATGGTGATCTGCTACGCCGTGGGCGAGCTCTGGTGCGTCGTCAACTCCCTCGTCACCATGGGCTTCACCTCTGTCTTTGGCGCCACCAACATGGTCATGAGCAACATCGTGCCCACCATCATCGTCATCTTCCTCATCCTCACGGTTCACGAGAACCTCTTTGAGGGCAAGATCTTCTCCAACATCCCGTGCATCTTCATGGGTATGGCCACGTCGTTCTTCACGCTCTTCATGCAGCAGCCCATCGGCTACTTCCACCTCTTTGGCTTCTGGTGCTACGGCATCGTGCTCGCCGTCTGCCTCGTGGGCGGCGGCATGCTCGTGTGCGGCGCGATCTTTGGCAAGGAGCGCGCCATGGCCGCCATGATGCCTCCCCAGGCCCAGGGCGAGAAGGACGAGCACTAGCGAGTCCGCACCCACGCGCAACAAGCCAGAACGCCCCGGGCAACATCGAGCTGCCCGGGGCGTCCTCTTGTCGGTCTGCCTAGTGCAAGCGCTACGCGCGCGGGGGCATCGTGGGCTGGATGAGGTCGCGGTAGTACGCCACGCGATCCTTATAGGCCTGGGTCTTCTTCATCTCGGCGAGCTTGCCCTCGTTCTCGGCAATGTCCTTGCCGTGAATCTCCTTGCCGGACTGGATGTCGTGAGCCTTGTGCAGGTCCTCGTCCTTGTAGGTGACGTGGACGCCCGCGTCATCGACGGAGACGGTGCCCTCGAGGCCGCAGACGCAGCAGATGGCGCGGTTCTCGCCGGGGACGAGATAGAAGTCGTTGCAGTTGCAGTGCGGGCAGATGCCTGCCTTGCCCTGGTAGGTGGCGTGCTCGATGTCCTTGGCGGCGTTGGCCAGGTTCACGCCAATCTGGTGGGCGCGCTCGATGAGGCTATCGTCCATGAGGGCGGTCTTGGACCAGGCGACCCACTCGTTGTCGATGACCTTCCAGCTGGGCGTCATGGCCTGGAGCTGGTGCTCGGACTGGACGTGGGTGCCCCAGTCGGAGCCGCCGATGCCGATGTAGGAGACCACCTTGGGGCTCATAATCGCGGGGTTGGGAACCTCGACGCCCTTCGCCGCGTCGCCACCCTGGGCCAGGCGGCCCTGGGCGATCTGAGTGCCGATGAAGTTGTTGCCGGTGTCCATGCGGGGCCCAAAGCGGTCCATGATAGTGTGGAAGAGGCCCGAGGCACCCGTCTCAAAGATCGGGTCGACCATGATGACGCCGTCGGCGTTGAACATCTCAAAGGCGAGCCAGTCAAAGTCGTCCTTGTGGATGCACATGTTCTTGGTGCCGCTCATGAGCATCTTCACGCAGGTGATGCAGCCGGTGCAGTGCTTGATGTCAAGGTCCATCGCGCGGATGAACTCGATCTCGCAGCCCTCCTCCTGGCAGGCCTTGAGCACCTCCTTGCAGATGCAGTCGTTGTTGCCGTTCTTGGTGCCAAACGAGACGCCGACGATCTTGGTCATAGCGACCCCTTTCCTCTCCGAAAGCACACTTCCGACGAGAAAAGCGTATGGGCAAACCCGTTAGACGGACGTTTGATAAACGCTCGGGCGAGAAGAACCTCTTCGTGCAATCGCACATTGGGTCAAAGCCCGGCACCGTGGCGCTCCGGAATCGCGGCGCTTCTCGCCAAGCGGCGCCGGAGCGCGCCGGCGTGACAATTGAACCTGTCCCAATTGTCACCTAGCGGCGTGCCGCCTCCATGACCTGGGCGGAGAAGGAGAGCGCCAGCCGGTCCTCGCCGTCCTTGAGGTCGATGAAGAAGAGCTCGCGCACCTTGTTCATGCGGTAGAAGTACGTGTTGCGGTGCACCGAGAGAGCGGCCGCCGCCTCGGCGGGGCTGCCCGGGTAGCGCACGGACATGATGGCCGTCTCGAGGTAGGACGTGCCGTGCTCGCGGTCGTAATCGGCCATCGCCACCACGCGCTTGTCGAGCATCATCTCGATGCGCTCGGGCGTGCCGGCGGCGGCAGCCAGCGCACCAAAGCGGTTCTCCCAGAAGTAGCACACGCGACCGTGCGCGGAGGGCGCGGCCACCTCCATGAGCAGCCTGCACTCCTCGAGGCGCGTGCCCGCGCGGCCCACCTCGTCAAACGGCTCGCTCACGTACGCGAAGAGCCCGTTGTTCTCGAGCGCCGACACAAGCGCCGAGTTGGACCCCACCCGACGCATGGCGCGCGCGTAGTCGTCAAAGCCCACCGCGTCGCCGCGCCCCACGGGCACGAGCACGCAGAGCAGCCCATCCTCCACGCACCACAGGCAGTTGCGCACCGTTCGGGCCACGATGGTGCCCACGCGCGAGAGGTAGTCGCGGTCCGCACCGCGCTGACCCGACAGCGCCATCATCACGTAGGACCCCTCGAGCGGCAGGTGCGTGACCATGAGCTGGGCGCGCATGGTCTCCTCGTTGACAAAGCCGCCGCTCACGAGGTCGTGCAGCACCGAGGAGCCAAAGCCCACCCGCTCGCCCGCGAGGCCCAGCCTATCTATCAGGATGCCGGCGAGCTGGGAGGCGTAGTCGATGAGCTCAAGGTCGATGCCAGAGATCTTGCGGTCCTTCTCCATGACGTCAAAGCGGCCCATCTCCAGATGGTGGAAGTAGACCATCGAGGTCACCCAGCTGCGGGCGTAGCGGGCGCTGAAGGCGAGGATGGAGTGGTGGGCGCGACGCACGCCGGTGATGATGCCGTCCGCCTCCATGTCGGCGTTGACCATCTCGGAGATGTAGCCCTGCTCGAGCACCTCCTGGACGTCGAGGGCGTCCTCGGGGAACTCGCCCGCCGTGGCAAGCACGCGCTGGTCGGAGTTCAAGATGATCACCGGGTTGCCAAGCACCTCGGAGGAGCGCCGCGCAAACTGGGTCAGGTCGTAGGAGCCGAGAAACGCGTTGAACATGCGCTCGCGCAGGAGCTCGAGCACCGCGATGCGCGACGGCAGGTCAAGGAAGAGCGCGCGCAGGTCCTCGTAGCAGCTCGGGTGGGCGATGAGCACAACGTCGCCCGACGGGGCCGCGTCCTCGGGCATGTCGGGGCCCACGTGGACGAGCAGGAGCTGCCGCTCCCCCACGTGCACGGCGCCCGACTCCCAGTCCTCCAGGCGGCACAGCCTCACGAAGAGCATGTCGTCTGAGGTGGTGGACCCATACTCGGGGGTGAGCAGGACGTTGGCGTTGAGGAGCTCCTGCCGCGCGGGCCAGATGGCGTCGCACGCCAGCTCGTTGACAACGGTCCTCAGCTTCATGGTTCCTCTCCCCTCGCGCGTCCTTCTCGCCGCGCTCACGCTCTTGTCGCACAGCCTTCTCGCGCCCGCGTTTTTCTCGCCACATGATAGCAGCGTCGTGCAATTGTCCAAGGGGCAATCGCGCAAGTGGGCGTTGGTACCGCGCGCAAGGGCGCGTCTCGCCAATTCTTTGTAACCCCGTCCAATGACCTTCTCGGCGCCGCGCGCAAAACTTCCGTCATAGGGAAAACGCTCGGGGGAAAGCCAGCCGAGCAGAGCATGAGAGGAGCGCCACATGGCCGAGAAGCAGCCGGGCATCGTCAAAAAGATGACCTTTGGCGGCGAGGAGTTCGAGGTGCCCTTTGCCAAGGGCAACCCGGGCAAGTCGCGCGAGGAGCTCGAGGAGATCAAGCGCCGCCTGGCCGAGGACCCCGACGCCGGCGACGGCGAGATGGTGGCTACGATGGGCTTCTGCGCCCCGTACCAGCCGCACACCTACATGACCGACATCCCCGGCGTCATGTGCGAGCGCGACCAGGCCTGCGTCCTGCGAGACGGCACCACCATCTACGCGGACATCTACCGTCCCGCCAACACCACCGAGAAGGTCCCCGTCATCTGCGTCTTTGCCCCGTTTGGCAAGAACCCCTCCGAGGGCATGGACTCCTGGCAGCTCATGGGCGTGCCGCCCAAGACGGTCTCCCAGTACGCCAAGTTCGAGGCCCCCGACCCCGGCTACTGGTGCCACTACGGCTACGCCGTGGCCAACGTGGACCCGCGCGGCGTGGGCAACTCCGAGGGCGACGTCTACCTCTGGGGCAGCCAGGACGCCCAGGACGGCTATGACTTCATCGAGTGGATCACCGCCCAGGAGTGGTGCAACGGCAAGGCCACGATGATCGGCAACTCCGGCGTGTGCATGGCGCACTGGCGCATCGCCGCCACGCGTCCGCCCCACCTCGCCTGCCTCGCCGCCTGGGAGGGCCAGGGCGACCTCTACCGCGAGTCCTACTACTGCGGCGGCATCCCCAACCCCGACTACGAGACCCACATCATCCAGGCCCTTGCCGTCAACAACTACATCGAGGACACGCCGGCCATGGTTGCCAAGTATCCCCTGATGAACGCCTACTACAAGGACAAGATCGTCGACTGGAACAAGATTCGCATCCCCACGTACGTGACGGCCGGCTGGGTCCACCACCACCTGCGCGGCGCCTTCGAGGGCTTCCGTCGCATCCGCTCGCCCAAGAAGTGGATGCGCGCGCACCGCGACTTCGAGTGGCCCGACAGCTACAAGCCCGAGAACCTCGAGGACCTGCGCCGCTTCTTCGACCGCTACTGCAAGGACATCCACAACGGCTGGGAGATGACGCCGCGCGTGCGCATCGACGTCATGGACGGCTATGACTACGACTACGCCGACCGTCGCCCCGAGGAGTCCTTCCCGCTCAAGCGCACCGAGTACAAGAAGCTCTACCTCAACGCCGCCGACGGCTCCGCGAGCTTTGAGAACCCCGAGCAGGAGGCCGAGGTCGTCTACGACCCCAAGACCGAGACCACCACGTTCACCTACCAGTTCACCGAGGACACCGAGATCACGGGCTTCATGAAGCTGCACCTCAACGTGGAGTGCCGCGGCTACGACAACATGGACCTCTTCCCCTGGGTCATCAAGCTCGACAAGGACGGCAACTACGTGCCCATCCGCGTCATGGGCGCGCCCTTCCGCGGCGCCTGGGGATTCCTGCGCTGCAGCCACCGCGAGCTCGATCCCAAGTACGCGAGCGACTTCCAGCCGGTGCACGCGCACACCAAGGAGGAGCGCATGCAGCCCGGCGAGATCGTGCCCGTTGACGTTGAGATGTACCCGCACTCCCGCTTCTGGCACAAGGGAGAGAAGATCCAGGTGGTCGTGGCCGGCCGCTTCATCAAGACCGAGTGGTTCCACGACAACGACATGAACCACAAGACCGACAACGGCGACGGCATGCACGTCATCCACACCGGCGGCGAGCACGACTCCTACCTGCAGATCCCTGTGGTTCCGCCCAAGTACCAGGTTGGCGACTACATCTACCGCGGCTAGGTGATCCAAAAGGGGACAGACCCCTTTTGAAGCATTTTGAAAAAACGATCCAAAAGGGGTCTGTCCCCTTTTGGATCACAACGGAAAGGAAGCAAGATGAACGAGTTCCAGGAAGAGGTCGTGGACATCCTCAAGAACAAGGCCGCCGAGCTCTTTGGCGTGGACGCGGAGTCGCTGTCCGCCGAGACCAGCTTTGTTGACGACCTGCACTGCAAGTCCGTCAACATCGTGCAGTTTGCCTCCGCGCTCGAGGACGAGTACGAGGTCGAGGTCCCCTACATGCAGCTCAACAAGTGCAAGACCTTTGCCGACGCCGCCAAGTTCGTGGACGACGCCCTCTCCATGTAGCGAACAGGGCCCGACGGAGCCGTCCTTCTCGGCTGCCGTTGGGCCCTTTTTCTATAGAAAGGACCTGACATGACGCTTATCGAGAAGCTCATCGAGGACGCCAAGGCCGCCCCCTCCCGCCGCGTTGCCCTGCCGGAGTGCGAGGCCGCAAAGACCCTGCTCGCCGCTCGCCGCGTGCTCGACGAGGGCGTGGGCACCCCCGTGCTCGTGAGCCCGCGCGAGGTGATTGAGGCCACGGCCGCCGAGGCGGGCGTCTCGCTCGACGGCATGGAGATCGTCGACAGCTCCGACGAGGCCGCGGCCGACGCCCTGGCCGAGCGCTACATGGCCGGAGGCGCGCGCCTGCTCTCCGCCAAGGGAACCCGCCGCAAGATCAAGAACCCCATGTGGTACGCCATGGTCATGGAGGAGCTCGGCGACGTGGACTGCACCTTCTGCGGCCACACCAACACCACCGGCGACGTCCTCATGGCCGCGCAGACCATCATCGGCCTCAAGGAGGGCGTGGACGTCCCGTCCATCTTCGCCCTGGTGGAGACCGAGGGCTTTGACGGCCCCGAGGGCAACGTGATCTGCTTCGCCGACTGCGGCCTCAACCCCGAGCCCACAGCCTCCGAGCTGGCCTCCATTGCCATCTCGGCCGCCGACAACGTGGCCTCCATCATGGGTTGGGAGCCGCGCGTGGGATTTCTCTCCTACTCCACCTGCGGCTCGGGCGCCGGCAGCTCGGTTGACCGCGTAAACGAGGCCATCTCGCTCGTCCACGAGCGCAGGCCCGACATCGCCGCCGACGGCGAGTTCCAGCTCGACGCCGCCATTGACGCGGCCGTTGCCGCCAAGAAGGTGGGCCGCGAGTCCGCCGTGGCGGGTCGTGCCAACGTGCTCATCTTCCCGGACCTCAACTCCGCCAACCTCGCGGTGAAGATCGTCCAGCGCTTTGCCCACGGCGCGGCCTATGGCCACACGCTCTCCGGCTTCAAGTGCCCCGTGGCCGACTCCTCCCGCGGCGCCACCGTCGACGAGATCGTCGGCGACATCGCGATGCTCGTCCTCTCCGCCCGCTAACGGCGAGACGTGACAAATCACCCTGTCACCAGTGTCACGTGTGACAAATAAGCCTGTCACCAACGTCACATTTGGACCAAACGCACAAAGACGGCGGGCCCCTCGTGGCAGACAATCGCCCCGAGGGGCCCGCGCAAGAAAGGAACCCCATGGGATACAAGATCCTCACGCTCTCCCCTGGCTCCACCTCCACCAAGGTGGCCGTCTTCGACGGGACCGAGGCGCTCTTCCGCCTCAACGTCACGCACCCCGCAGACGAGCTTGCCTCCTTTGAGAACGCCGCCGACCAGTTTGAGTACCGTCGCGACACGATCCTTGCCGCCCTTGACGAGCAGGGCATCAAGCTCGAGGATATCGACGCCTTCTCCGGCTACTGCGGAGCGATGGGCCCCACCGTCGGCGGCATCTTCGCCATCGACGATACCGTCTGCGAGCACGTCATGAACGCGGGCGTCAACCACCCCGCCATCCTGGGCGCCCCGCTGCTGCACGCCTTTGCCCGGGCAACCGACAAGCCTGCCTACGCCGTCAACCAGCCTGACACCGACGAGCTCGCCGACGTGGCGCGCATCACGGGCTTCCCGGGCGTCTACCGCAAGAGCCACGTCCACTGCCTCAACCAGAAGGAGTGCGCCATCCGCTGCGCCGAGGAGCTCGGGCTCACCTACGAGACCGGCAACTTCATCGTGGCTCACGTGGGCGGCGGCCTCTCGGTGGCCTGCCACGACCACGGCCGTATGGTCGACACCAACGACGTGCTCGAGGGCTCCGGCCCGTTTGCGCCCAACCGCTCCGGCGACGCGCCGCTCAAGCCCGTCGTGAAGCTCGCCTACTCCGGCGCCACCAAGAAGGAGCTCGACGGCGTCATCGGCAAGACGGGCGGCCTCCTCGGTCTTCTCGGCACCGACGACGCGCGCCAGATCACGGCTCGCATCGAGGCCGGCGACGAGTGGGCGGCGGTTGTCTACGACGCCATGGCCTACCAGGTTGCCAAGGCCATCGGCGCCTTTGCCGCGGTTCTCGCGGGCAAGGTCGACGGCATCGTGCTCACCGGCGGTGTGTCTCACGACCCGCGCTTCGTGTCCTACGTGACCGAGCGCGTGGGCTGGATCGCCCCCGTGAAGGTCTACGCCGGCGACTTTGAGATGGACGCGCTCGCCTCCGGCGCCATCCGCGCGCTCGAGGGCACCGAGGACGTCATGACCTACACCGGAGAGCCCAGCTGGCAGGGCTTTACCATGGACGGCGCACTTTCGGACGTGGAGGGATAGGAACCTATGACCGAAAAGAACATCGAGAAGGGCGAGAAGGGCGGCTTTCACTACGCCTACGCCATCGTCGCGTCCTGCGTGGCGATAACGTTTCTGCCGTGCGCGCTCGTGCTCTCGTGCGCGGGCATCTTCTTCACGCCCGTCTCTCAGTACTTTGGCGTGGCGACGGCGGAGTTCACGCTGTACTTCTCGGTGCTCAACATCGCCCAGATGCTCACGCTGCCCGTGGCAGGAAAGCTCCTCTCGCGCCTGGACGCCCGCGTGGTGCTCTCCGCAGCGGTGGTCCTGTGCGCCCTGGGACTGGTGGGCATGAGTGCCTGCCAGGCCATGTGGCAGTTCTACGTCTGCGGCGCCGTGCTTGGCGTGGGCGTGTGCCCGCTCATATACCTCTCCGTCCCCACCCTCGTGAACGCCTGGTGCGTCAAGCGCGTGGGCTTCTTCGTGGGCCTGTGCATGGCGTTCACCGGCATTGGCGGCGTTGTCTTCAACCCGGTGGGAACCGCCCTCATCAACAGCGGCGCCGAGGGCTGGCGCACGGCCTACCTCGTCTTTGCCGCCATCGTTGCCGTGGGCACGCTGCCCTTCACGCTCTTTGTGGTGCGCAGCCGACCCGAGGACAAGGGGCTTGCCCCCTACGGCGCGGGCGAGGCCCAGGAAGGCGGCGAGGCGAGCGAGCTCTCCGGCGTCCCCGCCGCCCAGGCCATGCGCATGCCGGCGTTCTTCGCGCTTGCGGCCTTCTGCGGCGTGATCACGCTCAACCAGACGATCTACCAGTTCCTTGCCGGCTACGCCCAGTCCTTTGCCAAGACGATGCCCACCATCGCCGCGGCCTCCGGCGTGGTGGCGAGCGCCGCGATGGGCGGCCAGGCCGTGGGCAAGGTCCTTCTCGGCGCCATCAACGACCGCTCCGTCCACCTGGGCGTCTTCGTGGGCATCTGCGCGGGCGCCGCGGGCGTCACGCTCATGTGGCTCTTCCCGGGTACGCTCGCCCTGCTCCTGGTGGGCGCCTTCCTGTTTGGCGTGGTCTACGCCATGACCACGGTGCAGACGCCGCTGCTGGTGCGCACGGTCTTCGGCAGCGCCGACTACACCAACATCTACTCGCGCGTCTCCATGGTGGGCTCGCTCATGTCCGCCGTAGCCGCAGTGCTCTGGGGACTTGTCGTCGATTCCGCCGGCGGCTACCCGCTCATGTTTGTGCTGGGCTACGTCTGTATGGCAATCTGCCTCGTGCTCGCGCTCTTCTCGCTGCGCGCGAGGCCCGCGCTCGACTAGCACGGCTCCCAGGAGCTCCTCTCCGCCCCGGTTGGTCCCCTCGCCGACCGGGGCATCTCTATGCCGAGAAATGCGGACGGCTGTACCGTGTTGCGTTCGCAAGTGTCGGGAAATGCGGCCCTCTGTACCAAGAAAGGGCTGGCAGCGTCGAGAAAAGCGGGCGGCCGTACCGTGTCTCGTCCGCAGGTGTCGGGGAATGCGGCCCTCTGTACCGTTTTTTCTCGCTCCCATCGAGAAAAGTGGCCCCCTGTACCAGAGCGTAGACTGCCTAGGCTAGCGGGCTGGTACAGGGGGCGACATTTCTCGGCGCGAAGGCCGTGTGGCTGGTACAGGGGGCGGCTTTTCTCAGCGCGTGAGCACCGCGCCTGGTACAGTGGACTGCATTTCTCGACGCAAGAGTAGTGAAGCCGGTACAGAGGGCGACTTTTCTCGACGAACAGGCGGCCCGGCCGGTACAGGGGGCGGCATTTCTCGTCACCAAGGCACCGTGCCCGGTACAGGCGCCCGCATTTCTCGGCACGCGCTGGTCGACGGCACCTACCTCGCGCGACGGCGTGCGCCACGAGAGAGCGGCTCGGGCAGGCCCCGCGTGATGACGGCGCGAAAATCGGGGCTGTCCACGTCGGAGGTGGAGCAGGGGCAGAGGTGACAGGTGCCGTCCCAATCCGCAACGGCAGCGTGGTGCCAGGCAAAGCCGCGATCCTTCTCGGCAAAGTCCGCCGCAGCCCTAAAGCTTGGCAGGTCGGCCTTGGTAAAGGCGTATCGGTGATGCCCCGTGTAGAATCGCTCGAACGGCAGCCCCTCCATCTTGGAGAGCGTCTCCTTCCACGCGCTCACGGGAAGGGACTCCTCAAAGCACAGGCACATGATCGGCGTCACCGCGTCGCCAGAGAGAAGGGCGCCCAGCTCGGGGCAGAGGTAGCCAACGGATCCCACGGTGTGCCCCGGGAGGCTCACGCAGCGCAGCGTAAGACCGCCGAGGTCAAGCTCGTCACCCTCCGCCACGTGCGCCACATGAGGGCGTGAGCCCTCGTCAAAGGCCCAGGGCGCGGTGGCGAGAAGGGCGTTGTCCCCCATCCCGTCCGCCCGATGCTCGGCGGCGTGGCGCTCTGCCTCCTCCCAGTGGCCGTCCTCCTCCGCGCTCATCATGACCTCGTCGAAGCGATACGCCCCGCCCACGTGATCGGGGTGGCGGTGCGTGAGCGCAACGCTCACCGGCAAGCCGCCCGCCAGCGACTCGGCCACGGCGCGCACGTCCCCGATGCCGAGCATGGTGTCCACGAGCGCGGCGCGGCGGGAGCCAACGACGAGGTGCGCCATGAAGCCCATAGGGTCAACGAGGCGCCACAGGCCGTCCTCGATCTTCTCGGCAGCGATGAGCTCGGACATGCGGGGATCCCTTCGAAAAAGGCCCGCCGGCGAGACGCGGGCGGGCCAGGCGTGCGACTCTGGGAAACAGACTAGTGCATCTGCGGCGCGGGGTCGTTCATGAGCTTGCGGGCGATGCGCTCGGCAGGCTGGGCCCAGAGGAACGAGACGATGTAGCCCACGATCCAGCACTGGAAGAAGCTGCCCATGAGGGCCATCGGGAACATCTCGAGGGGCATGCCCTGCATGACGTTGGCGTTGACGAAGGTGAGGATGACGGCGTTGATCACAACGTAGACGGTGTTCACCACGATGTTGAGCACAAGGCCAAAGGGCAGGCCGCTCTGCGGGGTGAGGCCAAAGACGCCGGCAAAGGCAAAGCCCCACTTCTCGGCCGGGATGAACCAGCCGATGAAGAACGAGATGATGTAGGCGAGCACGATGTTGATGCCCGCCGTGGAGAGAAACGCCGGCATGAAGGCCTCCTCGGGCACGCCGGCGGAGCTGATGCCGATGTAGCTTGCCACGAGCGAGATGCACACGGCGATGGGGATGTTGGTGAGAAGGACCTTGACGAGCTTGGTTGAGTTCTTCATGGGCATGGCATTCACCTTTCGGACGACGGAAGCCTCCCGGCACATATGCGCACCGGAGCTCGGGCACCTCGCCCGAGCCTGTAACCCTTCATGAAGATGGTATGGAGACACACGCCGGCACAACATGGATGGAAGGCTCAAAGAAGCCGACACTTTTGGTGCGTTGTTGTACCGCCGTACAGCGCGCAGCTGACAAAACTCCCCCGTCCCCAAATGTCAGCTGACAGATGAGGACGGGGGGCTTTGTCAGGACTGGGCGAGCACGATGGCCGTGGCCACGCCCTTCTCGTTGGTGATGGAGACGAGAAGCTCGCTCACGCCCGCCTCCGCAAGGACCGGCGCGAGGGCGCCCGAAAGCGTGACGTGCGGGCAGCCGTTCTCGTCCTCGAGGGTCTCGACGCAGCGAAAGTCGAAGCCCTCCGCCGTGCGGTGTGCAAGCGCCTTGAACGTGGCCTCCTTGACGGCGAACTTGCCGGCCAGGCATGCCGCGGCATCGTGGCGCGCAAACGCCTCGGCCCGCTCCGCCTCGCTGAACGTGCGGCGCGCGAAGGCCCCGTCCGCATCTGCCGTGAGCCGCGCCATCTCCTCGATGTCGACCGAGTCTATGCCAATCCCCAGGACCATGTGAGCACCTACAGCATGTTGCGCGCCTCAAACTCGGCCTGAACCGTGGCGAGCATGAGTTCCACGTCGTCAAGGCCGAGGTGGCGCTCGGACTCCCCCGCCTTGAGCGTGCCGCGTCGGCGCGCCCAGCTCTCCAGAGACGCCGGCCGCTGCTCGTGCGGCAGGATGCGCGTCTCCGGGTCCACGCGGCGGCAGATGTCGCGCGAGTCTATGACCACCACGCGCCCCGCCTTGCGGGCCTCGGCGTAGCCGTCGATGTGCAGCATGAACCAGGAGTCCTCAAAGGCCGCGTTGTGCGCCATGAACGGGTAGGCGCACATCGTGGCGAGAAGGGCCTCCTGCACCTGCTTGTCCTCGCGGAAGGGACGACGCCCCTCGAGGTCGGACCACGAGATCTTGTGAATGTCCGCGAGCGGTACGCCCTTCTCGGCATACATCTCGGGAAGGCCGAAGTAGCCGGCAAACGGATCGTGCGGCTTGGCCTTGGGGCCGATGGTCATGAACTCGAGGCCCACGTTGATGATGTAGCCGCGCGCGGGGTCGCGGTCGGTGGTCTCGATGTCGATGCCCACCACCATGCCGGAGACCGGGGCGTCCACCCAGGCCACGTTGAGGTCGCGCGCATCGGGCCCGGAAAGGGCCGCCACCTGGGCGTCCGTGCGATGCTGGAGCACGGCCACGGCGTGGATGAGGTCGTCGTTGGAGAGCCCGCGCGCAAGCGACGAGGGCGAGACGTCGCGGAGCTTCTCGATGCCAAAGCGGTCGCAGACGTCGCGGTTGCGGTCGGCGAGCGAGCGCACGAGGTCGTAGGTGAAGGGCTCGCGGCCCGTCGGCGCGTCTCGCCACGCGGACATGAGCGTCGAGAGGGCGTCCTCGTTTTTTGCGCGCTCCGCGGAGAGCGAGGCGTCATCGGTCAAAAAGCCCGGAAAGACGAAGGCGTTTGCGCACTCTATGGCTTGGCTCAGATCCACGGCTCCCCCGTTTCAGAAAAGTTGCCTAAAAGGGACCCGTCCCCTTTTAGGCAACTAGGCTAGCACGTCTTTGCGGGCTACTTGGCGTAGAAGACGCGACCCTCGCGACGCGGCTTGGGCGCGGGCGTCTCGGCGGGATATCCCAGGATGCAGTGGCCGATGCCCTCGTAGTCGCCCTCAACGCCCAGCTCGGCGAGAATGGCCTTGCCCTCGGGGGTGTCAAACTCCTCGCGAGCGCGGTGGATCCAGCAGCTCCCCAGCCCGAGCGCGTGCGCGGCGAGCATGAGGTTTCCCATCACGAGGCTGCCGTCGTAGACGCGGTTGCGCTCCTCGCGCGGGGCGAGCACGACCAGGACAACCGGCGCGCCGTAGAACGGGTCGCGGCTTGGGTCGCCGATGACCTCCGCGTTCATGGCGGAGAGGCGGTCGCGCAGCTCACGGTTGGTGACGGCCACGATGATGGGGCCCTGCTGGTTCATGCCACTCGCCGCCCAGAGGCCCGCCTCGACAACCTGGTCGATCAGCCCGGCGCTGGGCACCTCGTCGGTGTAGGCGCGGCAGCTGCGGCGCTCCTTCATGGCCTGGATGATCTGGTTCATGTGTCCTCCTTCGTTCGGCGCGTGACTTCTGAGTTGGTTATACCCCAACAATGCGTCGGGCGAGAAAAACGCGGGCAAAGGGCCGAGAAGAGCGTGCGGATTGTTTCCCAACAGGTGGGGACGCAAGGCGACAGTTCTTCTCGCCAAAGCGTCGCAATCGGTCCACGGGGGAATTCGCCTGACGCGTCAGAGTCGCGCACCGTCACGCAGCACGGCGCGTGGCTACGAGAACAGGCTCAGCCTCGAGAGGGCGCGACGAAACTCCACGTAGTCCGTGGCGCGCGACGTCTTGAGCGTGGTGAGGCAGATGGGGATGGCAAGGGCATCGGAGGAGACGATCGGGCGCATGATCATGCCCTCCGCGGGGCCCGTGATGTTGCCGCCTACCATGAACGAGTAGCCGTTCTGCTTGGTGAAGAAGTCGATGTTCATCTCGTGGGTGGTTACCGCAAAGGGCTCGGAGCGCAGGCCCTGCGCGAGATACGCCTCGAGCACGGAGGTGTGGAAGTGCTCGAAGTTGATGGGGTCGAGCACGGGATAGTCGCCGAGGTCCTCGAGCGAGACCGCCGACTTCCCCTCCAAGGGATGGCCCTTGGCGATGAGCACGCACGAGCCGATGGTCCCGAGCGCACCACACGTAATGTCATCACCTGAGACAGGGCCCACGGTGATGATGGCATCGAACTTGCCCGCGCGCAGATCGTCGAGGGCGCTCGAGCAGGGCTCGAGAATGACGTCCACGCTGCGAGACATGATCTTTCCCGTCACCGTGGAGATGAGCTTGCAGAACTTCTCGACGCCCGAGTAGGTGGGGCAGCAAAAGCCCATGCGGAAAACCGCGTCGGAAGCCACGTCCATCGTGCCGCGCTGGCTAAAGCGCTCAAGCGAGTCCCACTCGTCGAGCACACGACGGGCGCGCGTCGCAAACGCCTTGCCGAAGGGGGTGGGCCGCACGCCAACGCTCATGCGCTCAAAGAGCGGCGTCCCAAGCTTGCCCTCCAGCTCTGCCATGGCCTTCGAGACCGCCTGGACAGAAACTCCCTCATGCGCCGCTGCGGACGAAAAGCTCCCCGAGTCCACGATTGCGCAGACATACTTGAGCTGCTTGATGTTCACGGGGCCTCCAAGACGGACGGGACATAGATGGCTTACAGAGACAGCGAGCTTTACCATGTTTGCATAAATCAATGCGTTACCCTTGAGACATCCTGAATGGCTAAACGCTGGGTTGACTTTGGCGCATTCTTTCCACGAAGGTCAAAGGACGCAACCCCGGGCGCTCTTCTCGCATGGGGCAAAACGACCGCAGAGCGCACTTCTCGGCACAAAATAACCACGTGGTCAACGTATGTGAGAACGCTCCCACCCAATCTTAGCTCGTTCGGCGGATTCATTGCGTGCGCACGGCGGAGCGACCCTACAATGCACGAGGACGCACAGACCCTCCCGCTGAGGAAGTGACGAGAATGACCGAGAAGAAGCAGCCCGCCCGCGCCGCCGAGAAGAAGCCCGCCGCCAAGGCCACGGCTAAGCCCAAGGCCACGGTTAAGGCCACGGCCACCGCCAAGGCCACGGCCGGCACCAAGACCACACCCAAGACCTCCGCCCGCAAGACATCCGCCAAGAAGCCCGCCGCGCGCAGACAGCCTGCCCGCGCCGCCGCGCAGGCGAAGCTGGACGCCACGTTCCAGCGCAGGCTCGAGCGTCATCACGACGAGCTTCGCTGGCTCTACATGGAGCTCTACGACAACGGCGACATGTTCGCCGAGCTCTGCGACCAGATGAAGCGCTTCTTTGACGAGCGCCCCGAGAAGCTGAGGAAGCTCGACGCCGCGCGCGAGGCATCCCCCGAGTGGTACCGCCGCCGCGACATGCTCGGCATGCAGATGTACATCGACAACTTTGCCGGCACCATCGAGGGGGTGGAGAAGCGCCTCGACTACCTCGAGAAGTGCAACGTCAACTATCTCCACCTCATGCCGTTTCTCGACACGCCCGCCGACAAGAGCCGCTCCGACGGCGGCTACGCGGTCAAGGACTTCCGGCGCGTGAAGCCCGAGCTCGGCACGATGGCCGACCTCGCCCGCTTTGCCGAGAAGTGCCACGATCGCGACATCAGCCTCTGCATGGACTTTGTCATGAACCACACCTCCGACGAGCACGAGTGGGCGCGCCGCGCCCGCGCCGGCGAGGGCGAGTACATGAGTCGCTACTTCTTCACCGGAGACCAGGCGCTCATCGACCAGTACACCCGCGACGTTCCCCAGGTCTTCCCCACCACCGCGCCCGGCCACTTCACGTACCTGCCGGAGCTGGGACAGTCGGTGATGACGCAGTTCTACCCCTACCAGTGGGACCTCAACTACAAGAACCCGCGCGTCTTCAACGAGATGATGTACAACTTCCTCTACCTGGCCAACCAGGGGATGGACATCATCCGCATCGACGCCGTGCCCTACATCTGGAAGCAGCTGGGCACCAACTGCCGCAACCTCCCCCAGGTCCACACCATCGTGCGCATGATGCGCATGATCGGAGAAATCGTCTGCCCGGGCATCGTGCTTCTCGGCGAGGTGGTCATGGCGCCCGTGGAGGTGGTGCCCTACTTTGGCACCGTGGAGAAGCCCGAGTGCCACATGCTCTACAACGTGACCACGATGGCAACCACCTGGAACACGGTGGCCTGCCGCGACACGCGACTCCTGCGCGGGCAGCTCCAGGCGGTCTGCGCGCTGCCGAGCGAGTACACGTTCCTCAACTACCTGCGCTGCCACGACGACATAGGCTGGGGCCTGGACTACGCCACACTCTCGCACTGGGGCATGGAGGAGGTGCCTCACAAGGCGTACCTCAACGAGTACTTCCAGGGGCATGTGCCGGGCTCGGTCTCTCGCGGCGAGCTCTACAACGCCGACCCCGTGACCGGTGACGCCCGCTTCTGTGCCACCACGGCGTCCATGTGCGGCATCGAGGCGGCCGGCTTTGAGGGGGATGCGGACGCCATGGACGTGGCCATCCGCAAGGACGTCATGCTCCACGCCTACCTGCTCACGCAGTCCGGCCTGCCCATCATCTACAGCGGTGACGAGATTGGCCAGGTGAACGACTACACCTACAAGGACGACCGCGAGAAGGCCGAGGACTCGCGCTACATCCACCGCGGCGCCTTCCCGTGGGACCTTGTCGACAACATCCGCGACTCGTCATCTGTGCAGGGCCGTCTCTTTGGCGCGCTCTCCGCACTCGAGGGGATTCGGCGCGGCGAGAAGATCTTCGACGCGGACGCGGAGGTCAAGATCGTCGACTACAGTGACCCTGCGATTCTGTGGGTGCGCCGCCGCATGGACGGAAAGACGCTCGACGCCGTCTTCAACTTCTCCGACGAGAGCCGCACGCTCTGGATGCCGGAGGAGGGCTCGTACACCAACCTTGTGACCGGCGAGAAGGGCGAGTTCCAGACCTTCGAGCTTCTCGCCTGGGACTTCCGCTGGTGGCTGAGCTAACCTGACCTGCGGGCGGTGACTCGCCGCCGCGCCAGTTGCTAGGCCTGGGACATCCCGCGCAGGAAGCGAACAAGCGAGAGCGCCACAACGTCCGGGGTGGCGGAAAGAGCCTCCTCGGACGCATCGGCGGCAGCGTCAAAGCCGTCGAGCTCGTCGTCACACTCAGCAACCGCGACGCAGGCCACGGCCAAGACGTCGGTGGGGGCAACGTCGCAGAGCCCGGAGGCCAGCGCATGCGACACATCCGCAAACGCCTCGTCGAACATGGCCCTCAGGTCCTCAAAGTCCGCCTCGTCCTCGTTGGGCGCCGCCTCGGCAAGACCGTCAAACCACGCGGACCAAAAGGCAACGCTCGAGCCACGTCCCTCGATCCTGGCAACGGCGCGCGCAACGTCCTCGAAGAGGTCCTTGATGGAGCCATCGGACGCCGCGACGGCGGCGCTCACCGCCGAGGCAACCTCCACCATAAGACCGCCATTCTCGGCGTCCATCTGAACAAGCTCCTGCTCGGAGGTAATAACCTGCACGCTCGCGTGAAACAGCCTCGCGGCAAGCGCATCTCTCGAGACCATGGCACCCCCTTATCTCCGTGATGAGATTCTAAGGGGCGCGCGGGCGAGAAAAGCGCTGCTCAGGTTAGGTGGACGCTGCCACTCGGCAAGCGGCATGACACGGGTCTTTCCGGCCGTGCGCCTCGGATTCTAAAGTGTCGCCAACAGTACTTGGGTTCACCAGATGTGGACCCAATGCGACAGTTCTTCTCGCCAGAGTGTCGCGAAGAGTCCACAGACCTGAGCTTGGGGACCGTTTGCGACAGTTTGGACCCTCAGAGTGTCGCAAACGGTCCACAGCCGGAAAGCCCGGCGAGAAGAACCCGCCTACAAAGCCCGCAACTCCTCGGCAACGTAGCGACCCGTCACGCTCTTGGGGCAGGCCGCCACCTGCTCGGGCGTGCCCGCGCAGACGATACGCCCGCCCGCGTCCCCGCCCCCGGGCCCCATGTCGATCACCCAGTCCGCGGAGGCAATCACGTCCAGGTCGTGCTCGATCACCACGACCGTGGCACCGTTCTCGATGAGCCGCTGCAGCACGCCGAGAAGAACCTCGACGTCAAGCGGATGCAGGCCGATGGTGGGCTCGTCAAAGACGAAGAGGGCGTCGGCCTGGTTGCGCGTGAGCTCGCTCGCCAGCTTGAGGCGCTGCGCCTCGCCGCCCGAGAGCGCAGGCGTGGCCTCGCCGAGCGTGAGATAGCCAAGGCCCAGGTCATGAAGAACCGTGAGCTTGGCCTTTGCGGTGCGCAGGCTCGTCTCGCCAAGCACCTCGAGCACCTGGTCAACGGTGTAGCTCATGAGCTCCGGCAGGCTGAGGTCCCCCGCGAGGCGCACCTCCCACGCCTCCCTCGCGTAGCGCGATCCTCCGCAGTCCGGGCACGGGATGTCCACATCAGGCAGAAACTGCACGTCAAGGGAGATCTGCCCCGTACCGTCACACGTGGGACAGCGCAGGGAGCCGGTGTTGTACGAGAACGCGCCCGCCTTGAGGCCGCGCTCGCGCGCCTTAGGCAGCTTCGCGTAGGCGCGGCGCAAATCGTCGAGGACGCCCGAGTAGGTGGCCACCGTCGAGCGCACGTTGGCGCCGATGGGCGTGGCGTCGATGAGGTTCGCGCGTCGCAGCCCACCCGCGTCGACGGAGCGCACGTGCTCGGGCAGCCGCTCCCCCGCGATGGCAGAGCGCAGGGCAGGGACCAGGCCCTCCAGCACCAGCGTGGTCTTGCCCGACCCCGAGACGCCCGTCACCGCCGTAAGACGCCCGCGCGGCATCTCAACCTCAAGCGGGTGCACCGTGTGGATGGCATCCGTCTCGAGTCGGATCGCCCCGGCCGAGAAGACCTCGTCCGCCGCGGCGCGCTCGCGGGCGCGGACGCGCCGGGCGCCCGACAGGAACGGGCCGATCCGCGAGGCCGGGTTCTTCTCGACCGCCTCGACGCTGCCCTGGGCAATGACGCGGCCGCCGTCCACGCCGGAGCCCGGGCCAATCTCGATCAGGTGATCCGCATGGCGCAGCACGCGCACGTCGTGGTCCACGAGCACCACCGAGTTGCCGTCCGCTAAGAGATCGTCCACCACGCCGAGAAGACCCTCCACGTTGGAGGGGTGAAGCCCGATGGACGGCTCGTCGAGCACGTAGAGCACGCCGGTCGTGCGGTTGCGCACCGCGCGCGCGAGCTGCACGCGCTGGCGCTCGCCGGTTGAGAGCGTGGCAGAGGCGCGGTCGAGCGAGAGATAGCCCAGGCCCAGCTGCACGAGGCGCTCACAAGGCTCCGCCATCTCGCCGCAGATGGCCTCGGCCATCGCCCGCATCTCCCCCGGCACGAGGTCCGGCACGCGCGGCACCCAGGAGCGCAGCTCGTCGAGCGTCATCGCCGTGGCATCGGCGAGGGACATGCCGTCGATCCGGGGCGCGCGGGCCGCGGCCGAGAGGCGCGTACCGCCGCAGTCCGGGCACACGTCCTCGCGGAGGAACCGGCTCACGCGCGCGAGGCCCTTCTCGTCCTTGACCTTGGAGAGGGCGTTTTCCACGGTATAGACGGCGTTGAAGTAGGTGAAGTCCAGCTCGGCAAAGTCGTCGCCCTTCTTGGGACGGTAGAGAATGTGCTTCTTGACCGCCGGGCCGTGAAAGACGATGTCGCGCTCCTCGGGCGTGAGCTCCGAGAAGGGCACGTTGGTGCGCACGCCCATGGCGCCGCAGACCTGCTTCATGAGGTCCCACATGAGGCTGCCCCAGGGCAGGACCGCGCCGTCGTCGATGGAGAGGGACTCGTCCGGCACGAGCGACGCCTCGTCCACGGTGCGCACGATGCCGGTGCCGCCGCAGGTCTTGCAGGCGCCGGCGCTGTTGAAGGCAAGGTCCTCCGCACCGGGGCCCATGAACTCCACGCCGCAGACGGGGCAGCGCGTCATGCGGCCGAGCGCCACGTCCATGGACGGCTCCACGCGGTGCCCGTTGGGGCAGACGTGGCTGCCCAGGCGAGAGAACATGAGCCGCAGGTAGTTGAGGAGCTCGGTGGAGGTACCAAAGGTGGAGTGCACGCCGCCCACGCCCGGGCGCTGGCGCAGGGCGAGCGCGGCGGGCACGTGGAGCACCTCGTCCACGCTGGCGCGCCCGGTCTGGGAGATGCGCCGGCGCGTGTAGGTGGAAAGCGCGTCGAGGTAGCGGCGGCTGCCCTCAGCGTAGAGCGTGCCCAGCGCAAGCGAGCTCTTGCCCGAGCCCGAGACGCCCGCGATGGCAACGAGCTCGCCCAGCGGGATGTCCACGTCCACGTTCTTGAGGTTGTGCACGCGCGCGCCGCGCACCTCTATGACGTCCGGCTGGCTTGCTCGCATGCGTCTCCTCCCCTCGTTGTACCGTTGCCCAATGATACGCCGACGTCGCTTGCGCTAAACTCGTCTCATCAGAGAAGGGGTACGTCAACATGGATATCAATCAGATCGCTCAGATGGCCGGGGTCTCCCGCGCAACGGTCTCGCGCTACCTCAACGACGGCTACGTCAGCCAGGAGAAGCGCGCCGCCATCCGTCGCGTCATCGAGAAGACCGGCTACGTCCCCTCCCAGCATGCAAAGACCCTGCGCACCGGCAAGACCAACGTCGTGGGGATCATCATCCCCAAGATCAACTCCGCCTCGGTGAGCCGCATGGTAGCGGGCATCACGCCCGTGCTCAACGCCGCCGGCTACCAGGCGCTCCTTGCCAACACAGATAACGAAGCCTCCCGCGAGGTGGACTTCCTGCACCTCTTTTCCGAGAAGAACCAGGTGGACGGAGTCATCCTCATAGCCACCGTCGTCACCCAGGAGCACCGCGACGCCATCGCCGCCCTGCCCGTGCCGATCGTGGTGCTCGATCAGGACGTGGACTGCTGCTCGTGCGTGTTCCAGAACGACTACGAGGGAATGCGAGAGGTGGCCTCGATTGCGCTGCGCACGGCCAAGCACCCCGCCTACGTCGGCGTCTTTGAGGAAGACGTCGCCGTAGGCCAGATGCGTCGGCGCGGCTTTCTCGCCGCGTGCGCCGAGGCGGGCGTGGAGGTCCCCGAGCGCGCGATGCGCATCGCAGAGTTTACCGTGGACTCCGGCTACGAGCAGGTGGAGGCCCTTCTGGAGACCTACCCCGAGCTCGACGGCATCGTGTGCGCCACCGACTCCATCGCCTACGGTGCCCTCACCTGCCTGCGCGAGTTTGGTCACCGCGTTCCCGAGGACGTGGTGGTGACGGGCATGGACGACTCCGAGATCTCGCAGATCGTCACGCCCACGCTGACCACGGTCCACCTCCACTACAAGACCTCCGGGGCCGAGACGGCACGCATGCTCGTGGGCTTCATGACCGGCGAGGAGTACGTGGCGCGCAAGGTCAAGATGGACTACGAGGTCGTGGCGAGAAACTCCACGCGCTAGCCGTGATGCACTCAGGTGCGCTGCGCTCCGGAGTGCCCGACCTTCTCGTGAACGCCAAAAACCACGTGAGACCGCTGTGGACACCGGGTGCCATTGCGGTAATGCCGCGAAATCCCGGCGAGTGTACCGCTTCGTCAGTTAGGGTGACGCAAAATCCCGGCGAGTGTACCAGTCCCATGTCTGGGACGCCGATAAAAGCCGTCCGATGTACCCGAGCAGCAACTGCCGGTAACCGCCAAGCCGATATAATCCGCTGGGCGTACCGGTCCAGAACCACAAGTGCCGAGAAAGACCGCCTGTTGTACCGTTGGTTTGGTACAGCAGGCGGTCTTTCTCGGCGAGTCAACTCCCCTACCGGTACACTGGACGGCTTTTCTCAGCACGAGGGTAGCTTCCCTGGTACACACGGCAGCTTTTATTGTCGGCTAACCGAACAGTATGGTACGACGGACGCGATTCCTCGATGCGACAAGCTGGGCCTTGGTACACCAGACCAAATACGACAGCAAAACGTTTGCGAATCGGGCGCATCCGATAGTTTTCCCGGCATTCAAGGTGCGGAGAGATAACTGCCGTTTACCGATGATTTTATACCGTTTACGAACATAACCCGTGCTCAAAAGGTTCTCGCCGTATTGTGAGAACGATTCCATATGGGAACGATTTCATATGATAGAATCTGGCGTAGGAGAGAAAGGAACGGCAGTGGCACTTGATTACAAGCAAGCAGCACAGGAAATATTGGATGCCATCGGCGGTCCGGGCAACGTGGTCTCTGCCGCGCACTGCGCGACGCGCCTGCGCCTCGTGCTCGCGGACGACTCCAAGGTCGACCAGACAGCCGTTGACAACGCGACCGGCGCCAAGGGCAACTTCAAGGCGTCAGGCCAGTTGCAGGTCATCTACGGCACGGGCACGGTGAACAAGGTCTACGACGAGTTCATCGCCCTTGGCAACATCACGGCCGCCACCAAGGCGGAGGTGAAGGAGGCCGCCGCGCAGCAGCAGACCAACCCCTTCATGCGCGCTATCAAGCTCTTGGGAGACGTCTTCGTGCCCATCATCCCGGCCATCGTGGCCTCCGGCCTGCTCCTGGGCATCATGAGCGCGCTCTCCTTCATGGATTCCAACGGCTTCATCACGCTCGACACCAATAACGCCTGGTACCAGATCCTGAACCTCGTCTCTAACACCGCGTTCACGTTCCTGCAGATTCTCATCGGCTTCTCCGCGGCAAAGGCCTTTGGCGCCAACCCCTACCTCGGCGCCGTCGTGGGCATGCTGCTCATCAACCCGGGCCTCCAGAACGCCAACACCGTAGCAACCGAGGGCGTGCTTCAGACCTACCCCGTCATCCCCGGCCTCTACTCCATCGAGTGGACCGGCTACCAGGGCCACGTCATCCCCATCGTCATCGCCTGCGGCATCCTCGCCTTCATCGAGAAGCGCCTGCACAAGGTGGTCCCCGAGGCCTTCGACCTCTTCGTGACGCCGCTCGTCTCCGTTGCCGCCACGGCCTACGTCACCATGCTCGCCGTCGGACCCGTCTTCGTCTGGGCCGAGAACGCCATCCTCGGCGGCATCCAGTTCCTGCTCACGCTGCCGCTCGGCCTCGGATCGCTGATCATGGGCGCCCTCTACGCCCCCACCGTGGTCACCGGCATCCACCAGATGTACACCACCATCGACCTCGGCCAGATCGCCACGTACGGCGTGACCTACTGGCTGCCGCTCGCCAGCGCCGCCAACATCGGCCAGGCCGGCGCCGCCCTCGCCGTGGCCCTCAAGACGCGCGACGTCAAGATCCGCTCGCTGGCCCTCCCCTCCTCGCTCTCCGCGTTCATGGGCATCACCGAGCCCGCCATCTTCGGCGTCAACCTGCGCTTCTTCAAGCCCTTCGTGGCCGGGTGCATCGGCGGCGGCCTGGGCGCCATGTTCGCCTCCGTCGCAGGCCTTGCCGCGGCGGGCACCGGCGTCACCGGCATCATTGGCATCCGGCTCTGCCCCAACCAGCCGCTGCAGTACGTCATCATGTTCGCCATCGCCGGCCTCGTGGCCTTTGCGATCTCCTACGCGCTCTACAAGGACCCGGAGACGCCCGGCGAGAAGAGCGCCCAGCCCGCTCCCGCATCGGCGCCCGTCAGCACCGCCTCCCCCGAGCTCGCCTCCGCACCCGCGGCCGCTGAGGCCGACGGCACCGAG
>CASEGE010000051.1 GCA_949287335.1 uncultured Olsenella sp.
CCACGCGGGGCAGCTGCGCCTCGAGCTCCTCGAGCTCGCCCTCGCGCGGGTCGACCTCGTCGATGCGCCTGAGCACAAACGCGGCCTCGTCGAGCTTCTCGCCCGTGGCGCGACCCATCTCGCGCACGCGCTCGAGCTCGGCTGCCGCGGCCTCGGCGTCAGCGAGCGCGTCCTGATACGCGAGAAGCGCCTCGGAGGCCGCGGCGCCAATCCACGAGTCGAGCATCTCCACGTGCGTCTGCACGGTGAGCAGGCGCTGGTGCTCATGCTGACCGCAGAGGTCGACCGTGGCACCCACGCGCTCCGCGAGCTCGCGAACGCTTGCCATGCGACCGTTCAGCTCCACGCGCCCGCGGCCGTCGGCGCCCACGCGACGGCGCACGATTGTGCCGTCCTCGTCGTCCCCGCGCAGGAAGAGCCGACCCTCGACCTCGAGCGACGAGGCGCCCTCGCGGACCATCCCCGCGTCTGAGCGCTCCCCCACCAGAAGCTTTATCGAGGAGAGCAGGGCCGTCTTGCCCGCACCCGTCTCGCCGGTGAGGACCGTGAGGCCGGAGGCGGGCTCGATGACAGCCTCGCGGATGAGCGCGACGTCGCGCGCGCGGAGCTCGTCGATCATCTACTTTCCCACCTGCCCGTAGAAGACGCGGGAGACCGAGTCGTAGAAGCTCTGCGTGCTGCGGTCGAGAAGCACGATGTCCCCGGGTCCGCGTCGCACCGTGGCGCGCACGCCGACGCTGCCCTTCTCGCCGCGCACGGGCTGGCCGTCCGCGAAGAAGTGACGCATCGCCGGGCGCTCGGGACTCATCTCGATCTCCACGACATCGGAAGGCGAGGTGAGGAAGGCGCGGGCCATGATGGTGTGCGGGGCAATGGGCACGCACACCATGCCCGTGAACTCGGGGGTCACGATGGGGCCTCCGGCGGCGAGCGCATAGCCCGTGGAGCCGGTTGCCGTGGAGACCACGAAGCCGTCGCCGCGCAGGCGGTCGATGTGCTTGCCGGAGACGGCGACGTCAAACTCCACCATGTCGCCGGCGCCGCCGCGGGAAAGCGCGAAGTCGTTGAGGGCAAAGCTGTGGGTGACCTCGGACGTGCCGTCCGCGTGCTCGAACTCGCACTCCACGTCAAGCGTGGCGCGGCGCGAGACGTGCAGCTCGCCCGCCAGGGCGTCGCGAACGGTCTCGAGAAGGTCATCGGGGCCCGCGGCGGTCAAGAAACCGAGGTGGCCATAGGAGATGCCGAGCACGGGAATGCCCGAGTAGCCGACGATGCGCGCCGCGCGCAGCAGCGTGCCGTCGCCTCCGAGGGAGACCACGAGGTCACAGCCCGTGGCATCGGCCGTCACGTGGGGAAGGAGCTTCTTGTCGTGGGCCCAGGAGACCTCGATGCCCTCGCCGTCGAGCCAGTCGTCCAGACGGCGGGCGCTCTCGATGGCGTCCTCGCGGGCATAGTTGGGAACGATGAGAACCTTCACGAGAAGAATCCCTTCTGCTTGGCAACGACCACGAGTGTAGCATCACGGCGCGCGCCGGCGCCCTCACGCCGGGAGCACGCCGCAGAGCAGGTACTCGACGTTGCCCTTGTGGCCGGTGATGGGGCTCTCGCACGTCCCGCGCACGGAAAGGCCGCTCCGCTCAAAGGCGGCCCTGACCCGCTCGAGCGCGGAGCGCCGGACGGACTCGTCAACCACCACGCCGCCCTCCCCCACGTCCTCGCGGGCAGCCTCGAACTGGGGCTTCACCAGGGTGAGGAAGGTCCCGCCCGGCCGCAGCAGCTCAAGCACGGCGGGAAGCACCGTGAGCACCGAGGTGAACGAGACGTCGCACACGGCAAGGTCCACAACGCCCGCGCCCACGAGGGCGGGCACGTCAACGATGTTGGTTCTCTCGAGAAGGCGCACGCGCGGGTCCCCCCGAAGCTCCCACGAGAACTGGGCATATCCCACATCAACTGAGATGACGGATGTGGCGCCGCGCTTGAGCAGGCAATCCGTGAAGCCACCCGTGGAGCAGCCCACGTCCAGGCAGGCGAGGCCCGCGACGTCCACGCCAAACTCGTCGAGCCCGCGCTCGAGCTTGAGGCCGCCCCTGCTCACAAAGCGGGCGCGGCCGCGCACGTGAAGCTCGATCCCGGGGCGAACCTGCTCGCCGGGAGAGCTGAGGCGACGATCTGTGGTGGAGACGTCCCCGGCCATGACGGCGCGCATCGCCTCGTCGGCCGTGGAGAAGAACCCCTGCTCGACAAGCTCCGCATCAAGGCGGCGACGAGCGGGCATGTGCTAGTTCCCGTCGGGGACGGGCGTCTCGGGGGCGCTGGGGGCGCTCTGCTCGGCGTCCTTCTCGCCAGCAGTTGCGCCCTCCCCCGCAAGGCGAGCCTCCTCCTCGGGCGAGAAGTCCGTGGTGTCGACGAGGCTCACGGCCTTGGAGCCAAGGGCGATGGCCTCGTCGAAGAGGTCGAGCGAGCGCTCGAGCGAGACGTCCTTGTCGCGCACCTGGACCACGATGTCGTCAAGGCGCTCCGTGATCTGGGAGAAGCTCTGGTAGCCGGAAACGTCGACGCGGGCCATTACTCGGCCTCCTCCGTCTCGGCGGGCTCGGACTCGGGTTCGGCCGCGCCGGGCTCGGCCTCAATGTCCTTCTCGGCCTCCGCGTCCTTCTCGGCCGCCGCACGGGCAGCCTCGCGGGCGGCGGCAACCACGTCGACGCCGGCCTCGAGGTCATCGGCCACGCGCCCGAGCACGCCGTTCACAAAGCGCGAGGACTCGTCGGTGCCATAGGCCTTTGCCAGCTCAACGCACTCGTCGATGGTCACGGGGATGTCGACCTCGTCGACGTTGAAGATCTCATAGAGCGCGAGGCGCAGCAGGTTGCGGTCGACGGCGTTGAGACGCGAGAGCTTCCATCCGCGGGCACGCATTGAGATGACGGCGTCGAGGTCGGGGCGGACCTCGTCGGCGCCGAGCGCGAGGCGGCGCGCATAATCGTCCAGCGGGCCCTCGGAGAGGGCAAACTCCCCGTCGAGGACCTCGAGAACGGCACGGCTGTTAGCCTCCGCCTGGAAGAGCAGCTGGAGGGCCTGGCTGCGGGCAAGGGTGCGCCCGCCGAAGTGAGTGCTCAAGGTAGCGTTACTCCTTGGGGAAGACGAGGCTGTCAATGCACACGTCGACGGCGGAGACCGCCACGCCGATCTGCTCGGTGATGGCGCGGGCAACCTCGGCGCGCACGTCGGCGGCGAGCTTGGTGAAGGGGTAGCCGTAGAAGACGGCAAGGTGCACGGTCACGTGGAGCTGGTCGTCCTCGACGAAGGACTCGACGGCCTTCTCCGGGGAGACGCTCCTGCTCGTGAAGACCGAGATGAGGCTCGAGGCGATGTCGTTGCCGCCCACGGAGGCAACGCCGTCGGCGCGACGGGCCGCGATGGAGACGATCGTGGAGACGACATCCTTGGAGATGCCGATGCCAGAGACGTGAAGCTCGCTTTCGGCCATGGAAACCCCCTTGCTCGTTTTACAGTCACCTAGACAGTATACCCGTTGAGCTTGCACAAAAGGGGACGGGTCCGTTTTAGGCAAGTTCTCCGAAAAAACTCGCCTAAAACGGACCCGTCCCCTTTTTGGCAATGCTAGACGCGGCTCACAAACTTGCCGGTACGGGTGTCGACCTTGATGCGCTCGCCCTGGTTGAGGTACATCGGGACCTGGATCACGGCGCCGGTCTCGATGGTGGCGGGCTTAGTGCCGCCCTGGACGGTGTCGCCCTTGAAGCCGGGGTCGGTCTCGGTGATCTCGGCCTCGATGAACATCGGGGGCTCGACGCCAAGAAGCTCGGTGTCGGCGTAGAGGAGCTGAGCGTTGTCGTTCTCCTTGAACCACTTGGCGGAGTCACCGATGAAGTCCGCGGGAAGCTCGACCTGCTCGTAGGTCTCGTTGTCCATGAAGTAGTAGGTGCCGCCGTCGTTGTAGAGGTACTGCATCTCCTTGGTGATGAGCTGCACGTTCTCGAACTTGGTGCCAGCGTTGCAGGTCTGGTCGATCACGCGACCGGTCTTGAGGTCACGGATCTTGTAACGGACGAAGGCACCGCCCTTGCCGGGCTTGACGTGCTGGAACTCAACGATCGTGTAGTACTTGTCGTTGATCTTGAGGCCCATGCCGTTCTTGAAGTCTGCGGTGCTGATGGTTGCCATGTTGCGCCTTTCTGGTCGTACTCGCATACGGGCGGTATTTTAGCACCGGCCGCCCCGTCTGCGCGCAGATTCCATGATGGCGGGCGAGAAGAACGCGCCCTTCTTACGGATGCGCCCGCGTGGCTCTGGTGGGCGACGGTCTGGGTCCCCGCGCCCGCGTCAGCCGCGACGGGTGATGCGGTGCCAGATGCCCACGAGCCCCGCCTTGACCACGCCGAGAAAATCGACCGAGCGCACGACCTTCTCGTTGCCGATGTGGTCTCGCACCACGCGCAGCGTGGCCTTGTTGTCGCGCGTGGAGAACGAGAAGTGCCCGTTCTCCTTGGTGAAGACGGCAAAGCGCGGGATGATCCGCCCAAGGACCACCGACGCGGAGACGTAGTCGATCTGGTCCCAGGGAATCTGGATGTAGTCCTCGGGGTTGCGGTCGTTGTAGAACTCGAGGGCCTTGTCGCCGAGCATCATGGTGCCGTAGGTGCTCAGGCCCACGAAGAAGGTCGCCGGGACGGTGAGCTCAACCGTGGTGTTGCGAGACTGGGCCATGCTAGCCCTCCCCTTTCCAATGCGCAGAGAAACGCCGTTGCACGCGAGGGGCCGCGCCCCACACGAAATGCCATTGTGACACTTCCTGTGAGAGCGCGGCCCCGAAAAGTCGGCTTGCCGCAGAGCCTTAGAGGATCTGGGCGAGGTGGCCGAGAATGCCCACCGCGAACATGCCGATGATGATGGCGATCGGGGAGACCTTCTTCTTGAGCAGCCAGCAGCAGAGCAGCGTGACGGCCACGGCGGCGAGGCCGGGGATCAGCTGGTCGAGGTTGGCCTGAAGCGTGGTCACCTTGTCGATGGAGAGGCCGGTGGCGCCGAGCGAGCTGTACTGCGAGAGCGCGCTCTGGATGGCGTCAGCGACACCCTGGGCACCGCTGCCAGCGGTCTCGGCGATGGCGTTCCAGTCGATGTAGGCGCCCTCGGACTGCGTGACCGTGGAGACAATGGGGGTGAACTTGATGGACACCCAGCGCTCCACCAGGCCGCCGATGACGAACATGCCGAGGATGGAGGCGCCCTCGGTGATCTTGCCCATCAGGCCGCCGGAGAGGTCCTTGGTGATGGAGGTGCCGAGCTTGTAGCCAAACTCCTGCGTGTACCACTCGAAGGCAAGACGGATGACGTTCCAGGCCACGAAGAACAGGATCGGGCCCATGATGGAGCCGCCCATGGCGAGCGAGGCGCCGAGAGCGCCGAGCAGCGGGCGAAGGGTGAACCAGAAGACGGGGTCGCCGACGCCGGCGAGCGGGCCCATCATGCCGACCTTGACGCCCTGGATGGCCGCGTCCTCAACGGGGGCACCATTGGCACGGTCCTCCTCGAGGGCGAGCGTGACGCCAATGACCGGGGACGAGACGTACGGGTGCGTGTTGTAGAACTCCATGTGGCGCTTGAGGGCCGCGATCTGGTCCTCCTTGTTGGGATAGAGCCTCTTGATGGCGGGAATCATCGAGAAGCACCAACCGCCGTTCTGCATGCGCTCGTAGTTCCAGGAGCCCTGGAGGTACTGGTGACGGAACCAAACCGCAAGACGGTCGTTCTTGGAGAGCGTGATCTTATCTGCCATTACCTATCTCCTCCCTTCCTACTCGTAGTCGTCCAGAATGTCGCCGAGCGGGTCGCCCGAGCCGGCAGCGCCGGCACCGGAGGTGGCGAGCTCCTTGAGGCCCAGGTAGATGAGGGCGAGGCACACGCCGATGACGCCGAGGGCGATGAGGGTGAGCTGGGAGATGGCGGCAAGGCAGAAGCCCAGCGCGAAGAACGGCCAGACCTCCTTGGTCGCCATCATGTTGATGACCATGGCGTAGCCGACGGCCGCGACCATGCCGCCGCCGATCGTCATGCCCTCGTTGAGCCACGCGGGCATCATGTTGAGGGCGCCCATGACGGCCTCGTCAGGGATGAAGCACAGGGCCGCAGCCGGGATGGCAATACGGATGCCCTGCAGGCAGATGGCGATGATCGACCACATGTCGATGGCGGCGAAGTTGCCCTTCTCGGCGGCGCCGTCCATGAAGTGGACGATGGGGATGGCAATCGTACGGACGATCATCGTGAGGAAGAGGCCAGCCACGGACAGCGGCACGGCCACGGCGATGGCCGTGGAGATGGCCGTGCCCTGGTCAGATCCGCCGTTGAGGGCGAGGACCATGAGGATTGCCGAGGCAACGGAGGCAAGGGCCGCGTCAGGGGCGACGGCGGCGCCAACGTTGGCCCAACCGAGGGCCATCATCTGGAGCGTGCCGCCCAGGATGATGCCAGACTCGAGATGACCGCTCACCAGACCGATGAGCGTGCAGGCGACGAGCGGCTGGTGGAACTGCCACTGGTCGAGAACGCCTTCCATGCCGGCAAGGAAGGCAACGAAGACAATCAGAATGATTGTGAATACCGACATGTTTCCCTCCTTCTTATGCCTGTGCGGCCAGCTCGGACTTGGCCTTCTTCATCATGTTGTCGAAGTTCTCGGGCGAGTCGGCCGGAACCTTGCGGACGTCGAACTTGATGCCCTTGTCGGCAAGCTTCTGGATGGTGTCGTAGTCGTCCTGGTCCATGGCTATGGCCTGGGTGACAACGACCTTGCCCACGGAGTGGGCCATCGAGCCGAGGTTGACCTCCTTGATGTCAACGCCGCCCTCGACGCAGGCGAGAAGGTCCTGCGGGGTCTCGAAGAGCAGCATCGCCTTGGTGGCACCGAAGCGCGGGTCCTTGGCGACCTCGATCATCTTCTTGATCGGGATGACGTGGGCCTTGACTCCAGGAGGCGCGGCCTGCTGGATCATGGTCTTGCGAAGCTCGTCGTGAGCGACGCCGTCGGAGACGACGATGATGCGGTCGGGGTTGGTCTGCTTGGTCCACGTGGTGGCAACCTGACCGTGAAGCAGGCGGGTGTCGACGCGGCACATCACAAACTTGATGTGGCCGTCACCGAGCACGGTTCCGGGCGGGATGGCGCCAGCCGGGGCGGCCGCGGGCGCAGGAGCCGCTGCAGGTGCGGCCTCGGCGGGGGCGAGCTCCTCGGGCTTGATGCAGACGCCGGCCTTGGCCTCGGAGTAGATGGCCTTGGCAACCTCAGCGGCGGTCTCGGCACCCATGCGCTCGCCATAGGCGGAGACGAGCATGGGCAGGTTCATGCCGCCAACGGCAACCCAGTTCTCGTGTCCCTCCTCTGCGAGCAGCAGCGAGACCTGGTTCCAGGGCGTGCCACCCTGGAGGTCGACCAGGAACAGCACCTGATCCTGGTCGTCGAAGCCGGAGACAGCTTCGAGAATCTTCGCCCTGAGGTCATCTGGCCCCATCTCGGGCATGAGCGTCACGGCAGCGACGTTCTCCTGCGGGCCAAAGATCATCTGGCCGGACATCTTGATGCCCTCGGCGAACGTGCCATGACTGGCTAGAACAATGCTAACCACCGCTTACCTCCTTCGTTTATCGCGGACCCTTACCTACGGACTCATATGCGCAGCAGCGGGTTCCCCCTGCACAATTCCTCCCCCACTGCTCCACATACCGTCCATATTCTAGCAAGTTGTGGGCACCTCGTGAAGATATTTCGTGCTCATTTCTGGTGCATAACGCTCGGCGAGAAGGGCACGGATCGGACACGGTGTCCGAACTCGTCCCTACGCGCCGCCCGCCATCTTGGTCGCGCGTCCCGACACCCGCTCCTCCTGCCACGCCCCACCCCTCGCCGAGGGTGCACCAGCCGATAAAACCGCTCGCCCGAGCGCCGTTTTTCTCGGCTGGTGCACACTCGGTGTCAATGGGGCTGGCTTGCTCGCGTTTGGCGAGAAGGCGCGCGGGTTTTGGCGGCGCCGGCAGGGTCTGGCCTGCGGGGCGCACACAAATTGGCGGCGTCGACAGGGGCGGGCGGCAACACGCACACGAATTGGCGGCGTCGGCACACGGCGAGAAATGCGACCTGCGGTTCTTCTCGCCAGCGCACACAAAATCGGGGCACCGGCACGTAATGTGTGCCGACGCCCCGGATTTGCGTGCGCCCAAAACGCCGCTTGTGCCGACGCCCCGGATTTGCGTGCGCCACGCCGGCCGCCCCTAGCAAAACCACGAAAAACCGTGCGGTTGCTACTTCCCCACAACAACAAGGTCGTGCGTGGAGCGGGTGAAGGGCTCGTAGCCGTTCTCGGTCACCACGCCAAAGTCCTCGAGGCGGATGCCAAACTTGCCCGGCAGGTAGATGCCCGGCTCGATGGTCACCACGGAGCCCGCGGGGATGGGCTTGTCCCACACGCGGTTGAAGTTGGGGCGCTCGTGGATCTCGAGGCCCACGCCGTGGCCAAGGCCGTGCTTGAAGCAGTCGCCGTAGCCTGCCTCGGTGATGACGTCCACGGCAATCTGGTGGATGTCGCGACCAATCACGCCGGCATGCACGGCGGCGGCGCAGGCCTCGTGCGCGCGACGAACCACGTCGTAGACCGCGCGCTGCTCGTCGCTCGGCTCGCCCACGCAGACGGTGCGCGTCATGTCCGAGTGATAGTCGTGGAAGCCCGCGCCGTAGTCCATGACAATAAGGTCGCCCTCCGCCACCACGGTCTGGCCAGGCTGGGCGTGCGGGTTGGCGCCGTTTGCGCCCGTGGCGATGATCGTCCCAAAGGAGAGCTCGTCGGCACCATGCGTGAGCATGTAGTTCTCAAGCTCCACGCGAATGTCCTGCTCGGTCACGCCCGCGCGGATGAAGCCGCAGATGTGGTCGAAGGCGGCGTCGGTCACCTCCTGGGCGCGGGCCATGAGCTCGATCTCCTCGCTGTCCTTGACCATACGCAGGTCGCAGATGTCACCGTGCATGCGCGGGGTGAGGCAGGCGATCGAGGCCGCGGAGCACGCGGCGAGAAACGCGTCGTAGAACGCGAGGTCGCACGTGTCCTCGACGGCCACCACGCGGGCGCGGGCCTCGCGGGCGCGCTCGGCCGCCCAAGTGGCGGGAGCAACGATGTCCTGGTCGATCGTCCAGGCGCTCTTCTCGCCAAGGCGCGTGATGAAGGTGTTGTAGTAGCGCGAGTCGGTGTGGAGCCAGAGGTTCGTGGCCGTCACCACCGCCGTGTGCGCCACCTCGTTGTCGAAGGTGCGCTCGGAGCCCGTGAGCCAGCGCAGGTCGGCGTTGTTGCGCAGGATCACCGCGTCGTAGCCCCGCTCGGCCATGAGGGAGCGCAGCCGCTCGACGCGACCGGCGCATGCGCGTGCATCAGCCATGTTCTTCTCGCCTTTCTTCTTGTGCTCTGCAGTTGTGGTCTATGCGGTCGGACGCGTGGCGCACCAGGCCTCGATGTGCTCGGCGAGCAGGGCCTCGTCGACGGCGGCAAGGCGCGTCCGCCCAAGGGAGCGGGGAAGCGCGAGCATGAGGCGCCTCGTCCTGCGGAAGCGCTCCGTCTTGAGCGCCTCGAGGAGCAGGGCCGGGTCAACGCTCACCGAAGTGGTCCCGATGCCAAGGCGCTCGAGCAGGTCGTCCTGGGTGAACATGTCGTCGACGGAGAGCTGCTCGAGGGCCGCGGCAACGCGCGCCGAGAAGCGCAGGCCGTCGGCGATGACCGACGAGAGCGGCACGGCGTCCCCCACCACGGAGGCAAGCGCGTAGGAGAAGCTCTGGCCGTACTCGATCGACTGGCGCATGGCCGCAGACGACGCCGAGATCACCTTGCCGCGCGATTTGATCGTGGCCTGGAGCTGGCCCTCGAGGGTGGAGAGGCTGCCGGCAACGAGGTCGTCCGCGGCATCCCAGAGCGTGCCAAAGGCCTTGTCGGAGTCGCACATGGCGGTCTTGACCATGGAGGCAAAGGCGCAAAGCATCTGCTCCCCGGCGGGGTCGCAGTCAAAGAGCGCGGTGTCGACGCTCGAGAAGCGCGCGCTGCCGTCAAAGGCAATCATGCGCGGCATGCCGGGCAGGTCGAGCGCGCGTGGCGTGGGCCCGGCGGTGACGGCGGCAAGGGGGCTCGTGGGGACCTCGGCCAGCGAGACGCCGCCGCACCAGGTGGCGCAGGCAAACGCGGCAACCGAGAGGCTCTCGAGGTCGCCCACCACCACAACGAGGTCGTCGGCGGTCACGTGGTGCTCGGCGAGAAGCGCGTCGAACTGCGCCACCGCGGCCAGGTCGCACGTGGAGAGGGAGAGCTCGGCAACACCAAGATCAAAGCCCTGGTCGGAGAGGTTCTGGCGCAGCGACTTCACCGTCTCGGCGGGCGCCGTCGCGTCATGGAGCAGCACGCAGCCGTGCGGGCGGCCCACCGTGCTCTTGAGGGCGCGCGGCAGCTCATCCACAATGCCGGTGCCCACGCGCAGGTCCATGGAGTTGCCGCGCAGCGTGACCCACTGGCGCGACGGGCGCGGCGTGCTTGCCTTGGCTTCGCTCATAGAAGGCCCCTCTCCCAGAGCATCTGGCCGGATTCCGAGGCCACCTGCTCAAACGTCTTGTTCCTGATGTCAATGGTGAGGTCGGCCGCGCGCTCGTAGAGGGGGCGGCGCCTGCGGTAGACCTCGGCCGCGTGCTCCGCCGTGCCCAGGTCCGGCCTGCGCTCGGGGCAGCGAATCTGGCGCAGCGAGTCCTCGAGGTCGCCGTCGAGAAACACCACGACGCCCATCTCGTGCATGAGCCGCTCGTTCTCGGGACGCTCCACGATGCCGCCGCCGCAGCTCACGAGCAGCGACTTCCTTGCGGCAAGGCGGGAGAGCTCGCGCGTCTCCGCGTCGCGGAAGGCCTCCTCGCCCTCCTGGGCAAAGATCTCCGAGACGCTCTTTCTCAGCGCGCGCTCGACAAGTCGGTCGGTATCCACGTGGGGGCGATGGAAGAGCGTTCCGAGGTTGCGGGCGAGCGTTGACTTTCCCGCACCAAGAAAGCCCACGAAGAAGATGTGATCACACCCCTCGTGAACCACGTACCTCGGATCGTGCTGCACGTTCACCCTTCCGTCCCCAATCTCGACAACGAAGTCGATTCTAGCAGCTTGGCACCAAACGGGCACCCCCGCCGTCCGTCGTCCTTCTCGCCCGCATACGGCAAGGCCAAGAAGGCCGAGAGGTGCGGCGAGAAGGGCGCGCTCCCCTACTCGCCGTCAAAGGTGACGCCGAGAAGGGCGAGGCGCTCGAAGAGTCGGAAGATGTGCGTGTACCAGAGGTCGCTTCTCGACTGGGGCCGCACGAGAATCGTCCGCACGCCGGCGAGGTTTCCCGCAACGACGTCGGTGAAGACCTGGTCGCCGATCATGACCGTTGCCTCGGGCCCCACGCCCGCGGCCCGCATGGCCCGGCGCAGCGCGAAGGGCGCCGGCTTCATGGCGTGGTCGACAACGCTGACACCCAGCTCGCGCGCCGTGCGTCCCACCTGCGACGAGTGGAAGTTGTTGGAGACGAGCCAGAGCTCAAGGCCCGCCTGCCGCGCACGCTCGAGCCATGCCATCACCTCGGGCGGGGCGGCGGAGGCGTCGCGCGGTACGCAGGTGTTGTCGCGGTCGAGCAGCACCAGCCGCATGCCCTCGCTCACCAGCCAGTCAACGTCAACGAGCGGGAGCGACGCCACGTAGCGCGTCGCCCCAAACGGTCCCTTTCCCACGGGCCCTCGCTACTGCGGCCTGTTGGCGATGGCCTGGTTGTGCTCCTCGAGCGTCTCGGAGAAGGCCGCGTAGTCGCCGCTCAGGAAGAAGTAGAGGTAGCTCGTCTGGGCGGGCTCGCAGGCGGCCTGGATGGACGCAAGGCCGGGAGAGCAGATCGGCGTGGGCGTGAGGCCGGAGCGCGTATAGGTGTTGTAGGGGTCATCGACCTGCAGGTCCTCGGCGGTGACCTCGCGGCCGAGCGAGTAGACGAGCGTCGCGTCGCTCTGCAGCATCATACCCAGCTCGAGGCGGTTGTAGAGCACGGAGGCAACCTCGGCGCGGTGCTCGTCGCCGCCTGCCTCGCGCTCGACGATCGAGGCCATCGTGATGATGTCGTCCTCGTTCACCGTGATGCCGTAGCGGGTCTGGATCTGCGCGCACACGGAGGCAAAGTCGATGCCCGCCACCTCGGTCTGGTACTGGTCGAGCATGGCGCGGATCACCGTGTCGGCCGTGACGTTCTCCTCGGCGGAGAAGTCGTAGGTCTTGGGGAAGAGGTAACCCTCGAGCGAGTCGTTGCTCACGTCGGAGAGGAACGGGTAGTCGGCCACGTAGTTGGACGCCTTGGCCTGCGCGGTGAAGTCCGCGGCGGTGATGCCCTCGATGGACTGCTCAACCGTGGCCGCGATCTGGGAGATGGTGTAGCCCTCGGGGATGACGAGCTGCGCGGTGGTGGCGTTGGGGCCGGTCGTGAGCAGCGTCACAATGTCGGCGAGGTCGGCACCCGTGGTGATGGTGTAGGAGCCGCTCATGAGCGAGGACTCCGCCTCCATGCGGCGTGCCTGGGCGAGAAACTCGCCCTGGTCGGCGATGATGCCGTTGTCGTAGAGGATCTGGGCCACGGCCGCGGCGCCGGAGCCCTCCGGGATGGAGATGGTCACCTGGTTGCCGGGGGTGATGGTCTGGGTGCCGTCCGTCTGCTCGGAGGGGGTCATGGACGGCACGATCACGAAGACGGCGAGCGACACCACGGCAAAGACGGCCACGAGCACGGCCACGATGATGCCGATCTTGGTGTTGCGCTGCGGCCTGTCGGCGCGGATGACCTGCCCGCTCTTGGCGCGCTTGGTCGCCGCCGCCGTGCGGCGCGAGACCGACCCGGACGCGAGCGCCGAGCGCGGCGCGATGGCGCCCGTGCTGGAAATGGGCTCGGACTCAGCGGGGCGCGCGGACGAGCGCGCGCCGGTGCCGGAGGAGAAGTGAGAGCCGCCGTGCTTGGGGGCCCTGCCGTTGGAAATAGCCATCATGCCCTTTCAGGTATGTCTGGCGTCAAGCCAGGACTGCAGAAACAGGGACGCCGCGACCATGTCAACCTTGCCGCGCATGGACCGCTCCGAGAGACCCTGCTCTCTCAGAATACGCTTGGCCTCCGTCGAAGAGAGGCGTTCGTCGGCAAATTCCAGCGGAAGTCCGCAGGTTTTACTTATTTTTAAGGCCTGTTCTTTGATACGGGAGGCCTGAGGGCCCTCCTCCCCCGCAAGGGTGCGGGGCATGCCGCAGATAAGAAGGTCGGGCTCCCAGTCCCCGAGGACGCGCCGGAAGGAGCTCGCGTGGGCGAGCACCTCCTGGGCGGGAAGCACACAAACCGGCGAGGCAACACGCGCGTCGGGATCGCTCACGGCAATCCCGACGCGCACCTCCCCTATGTCAAGTGCCAGGACGCGCACTAGATTCCAAGCGCCGAGCGGGCCGCGTCGAGGGCGGCGTCGATGCCGGAGGCGTCCGAGCCGCCAGCCTGCGCCATGGCGGGCTTGCCGCCGCCGCGACCGCCCACAAGGCCCGCGATGTCCTTGATGATAGAGCCTGCCGAGAAGCCCTTGGCAACGGCACCGTCCGTGCCGCCGGCGAGAAGGGCGACCTTGCCGTCAGGCGTGGCGGAGGCGATCACGCAGGCCACGGCCTCGCCGCCGGCGGCATCGCGGATGCCGTCCCACGCGGAGCGCATCTCCTTGCCGGCAAGGCCGTCGATGCGCGCGACCACGACCTTGTAGCCGTCCATCTGCACGGCGCCCTTGAAGGCGTCGGCAACCTTGCCCGCACCGGCGCCGGTCGTCGCGGCCTCGAGGGCCTTGCGGGTCTCGCGCAGCTCCTGCTCGAGCGCGGCCACGCGCTCGGCAACGGCATCCGGGCGGCACTTGAGCTCGCGGGCTACCTCGTCGAGGGCGAGCAGGCGCTCGTCCACGTACTCGATGGCGCCCATCGAGGTCACGGCCTCGATGCGACGGGCGTTGGAGCCGACGGAGCCCTCGGAGACGATCTTGAAGAGGCCGAGGTCGGCGGTGTTCTTGGCGTGCGTGCCGCCGCAGAGCTCGCGGGAGAACGGCGCGTCGGACTCGCCGGTGGAGACCACGCGCACCACATCGCCGTACTTCTCGCCAAAGAGGGCGACGGCACCGGAGGCCTTGGCCTCATCGATGCCCATGACGCGGGTCACAATGGGCTCGCCGGCAAAGATCTCTGCGTTGACCATGCCCTCCACGCGGGCGAGCTCGTCTGCCGTCATGGCCTCGAAGTGCGTGAAGTCAAAGCGCAGGCGGTCGGGCGCCACGAGGGAGCCGGCCTGGGAGACATGGTCGCCGAGGACCTTCTTGAGCGCGGCGTCGAGCAGGTGCGTGGCGGTGTGGTTGCGACGGATGAGCTCACGACGGCCCGCGTCGATCGCGGCCGTGACCTCGTCGCCCACGCAGAGCGCGCCCTCCTCGACGGTTGCCACGTGCGCGTAGAGGCCGTTTTTGACCTTGGTGTCGGTGACGCGCAGGCGCGCGCCGCCGGCCGTGGCGATGAGGCCGGTGTCGCCCACCTGGCCGCCCATCTCGGCGTAGAACGGCGTGACGTCGAGAACGACCTCGACCTCCATGCCCTTCTCGGCACGCTCGACCTCGGCGCCGTCGGCGACGATGGCCTGAACGTGCGCGGTGGCCTCATCCTCGTCGTAGCCGCAGAACTCGGTGTCTGCCAGGCGGTCGGAGAGCGAGGTC
>CASEGE010000052.1 GCA_949287335.1 uncultured Olsenella sp.
AGCGCGACCAGGCACTCGAGCGGATTGTCGTGCGCCTCGAGGACGCCGGCGTCCCCGTGGAGCGCGTGCCGCGCGCTCGTCTGGACGCCCTCTCCAGCCACGGTGCCCATCAGGGCGTCATCGTGCGCACGCGCCCCTTCGAGTATGCCGAGCTCGCTGACATCATTGCCCGTGCCGGCGAGGGCGACGCGCTCGTAGTGGTGCTCGACCACGTGACTGACCAGGGAAACTTTGGCGCCATCGTCCGCACGGCCGAGGTCGTGGGCGCGGCGGGCGTCGTGGTGGCCAAGGCGCGCGCCGCCTCGGTGGGCGTGGGCGCCTATAAGACCTCCGCAGGTGCCGTCATGCACCTGCCCATCGCGCAGGTGCCCAACCTTGCCCGCGCGATCGAGGAGCTCCAGGCCGCTGGCTTTTGGGCCTGTGCCGCAACGGAGCACGCCAAGGAGGACGTCTGGCACGCCCCCATGGGCGGTCGCCTCGCCCTGGTGATGGGCTCGGAGGGCGAGGGCATCTCGCGCCTGGTTGCCGAGAAGTGCGACTTTGCCTGCCGCCTGCCGCAGCGCGGGCGCGTGGAGTCGCTCAACGTTGCCCAGGCCACGACGGTGCTCTGCTACGAGTGGCTGCGTCGCGTCGAGTGCGGCGGCGAGGCCGATGCCTAGCTCGCGCGCCCCCGAGCCCAGCGAGCTTCTCGTTGTGGACGGCTACAACGTCATCTACAAGTCCGAGCGCTACCTCGCCCGCATGGACGAGACCGCCGTGGGCGACCCCTTCGAGCAGGCACGTGAGCTGCTCGTGGCCGATGTTGCCGCGTACGCGAAGGGACGCTACGTCCCCGTGATCGTCTTTGACGCCGCGGGCAACGTGTCCCCGGAGCGGCCGGACCTCTCCAAGGCCGGCGTGCGCATGGTCTTCTCGCCTGCCGGCGAGAGCGCCGATACCGTGATAGAGCGCTTGGTGACCGAAGCGCGCCTCGCGCCGCAGGCCGTGACGGTGGTGACCTCGGACAACACCATCCGTGCCACGGTGGGCGGAGTTCCGGTGACGCGAATCTCGAGCGACGTGCTCGTGGCCGACGTCGACACCCTCACCGTGGAGTACGAGCATGCAAACTCCGAGCGGCAGACGCAGCACATGCGCCTCGAGGACCGCATCGACCCCGCCGCTCGCGAGAAGCTCTGGCGGATGCTTCGCGGCTAGCGCCTGCGCGCCCAACCCGCTATCATGGACACGCACCTGCCGGCATGGCTCAATGGCAGAGCAACGGTTTTGTAAACCGTGGGTTGGGGGTTCGACTCCCTCTGCCGGCTCCAGAAAAACTTTCGAGGCCGCGACTGTCCCGTTGCGGCCTCGATGCGTTTCTCGGCCAGAAAAGTCTTGTCAAGAACGTAGCTTGACCTGCGGTTGTGTGCTCCTCGTGATGATGGATACGCCCGGCTGGGGGGTATACGTTGACAAGCTTGCGCACACGTCGTAATCTATCTTCCGCTTGCGAGGGAGAAAGTGCTTCGCGAGTGGCTGAAAACGGAATGGGGATGTGGCACAGCGGCAACTGCGGCGGACTGTAAATCCGCTCCCTCTGGGTTCCTTGGTTCGAGTCCAAGCATCCCCACCATTCGCCCGTGTAGCTCAGTCGGTAGAGCACTTCGTTGGTAACGAAGAGGTCACCGGTTCAAATCCGGTCGCGGGCTCCATTTCCGCCTTTCAGTCGCAAGGCACCATGCCGGTGTAGCTCAGCTGGTTAGAGCACGCGGCTCATACCCGCGATGTCACAGGTTCGAATCCCGTCACCGGTACCAGAGTTCTTAGCGGCGCCTCGGCGCCGCTTGGCATAAGAACGCAGTTGTTAAGGATTGGCCGCAAGGCCGGTTCCAAAGGAGGATGGCACATGGCCAAGGAGAAGTTCGATCGTTCCAAGCCGCACGTAAACATCGGTACGATTGGTCACGTCGACCACGGCAAGACCACCACGACCGCGGCCATCACCAAGGTTCTCTCTGAGACCGAGGGCTGCAAGGCCGACTACACCGCCTTCGAGAACATCGACAAGGCTCCCGAGGAGCGTCAGCGCGGCATCACCATTAACGTTGCCCACATCGAGTACGAGACTTGGGAGCGCCACTACGCTCACGTCGACTGCCCGGGCCACGCCGACTACATCAAGAACATGATCTCCGGTGCTGCTCAGATGGACGGCGCCATCCTCGTCATCGCCGCCACCGACGGCCCGATGGCCCAGACCCGCGAGCACATCCTTCTCGCCCGTCAGGTCGGCGTCCCCTACATCATCGTCTTCCTGAACAAGTGCGACATGGTTGACGACGAGGAGCTCATCGACCTCGTTGAGATGGAGACCCGTGACCTCCTCTCCGAGTACGGCTTCCCCGGAGACGACCTCCCCATCATCCGTGGCTCCGGCCTCGGCGCCCTCAACGGCGAGCAGAAGTGGGTCGACTCCATCATCGAGCTCATGCACGCTGTCGACGAGTACATCCCCACGCCGCCGCGTGACAACGACAAGCCGTTCCTCATGGCCATCGAGGACGTCATGACCATCTCCGGCCGCGGCACCGTTGCCACCGG
>CASEGE010000053.1 GCA_949287335.1 uncultured Olsenella sp.
CGCGCAGGATCTCGTCGGTGCGGGAGACGAGCGCGGCCTGGCCCTCGGGCACGTGCTCCCCGGAGGCGGGGCGCCGCCCGATGAGCTGCACGTCGATACGGGTGTTCTCCTTGAGGTGCTCTTCCACGAGCACCACGAACTTGCCGTACATCCTCTCGAGGCACTCCTCGGTGGCCGAGCGGTACTCCACGAGCACGCTCGCGTCCTCGGCAATGGAGTTCACGGTGGTGCCGCCGATGAAGCGCCCCACGTTGATGGTCGTCTTGGCCTCGGTGGGAAGGTCCATCTTGTAGAGGTCCTCGATGAACGAGCACAGCGCCTCGATGGCGTTGTCCCGCCCGAAGTTCTCCCAGGAGTGCCCGCCCTGCGTGTGGCATGTCACCTTCCAGCGGTGCGAGCCGACGGCGGAGACCACGTGCATGCCGAGGTAGAGGTCAAAGCTCGTGAACTCCCGGACGCGCCCCTCGTAGTGGCGGAAGAGCTCACGCGTGCCGGCGAGGTTGCCAAGGCCCTCCTCGCAGGAGTTTGCCACCACGAGCATGCGACGGTCGAGCGGCACCCGGTTGAGCAGCAGGTAGCGGGCGGCAAAGAGAAGTCCCACGAGGTTGGCGGTATCGTCGCCCACGCCCGGGGCGAGCAGGCGATCTGCGCCCTCCGCCAGCGGGAGCGGCTCGGTGTCCGGGAAGACCACGTCGGTGTGGGCGGCAAAGACGGCGCAGCCGTCGTCCTTCTCGGCGTGCGGGCCGGCGGGAAGGCTCAGGATGACGTTCTTGGCGTCGTCGATGCGCACGGAGCCCACGGGCGCGCCCTGCGCGAGCAGCCAGTCGCGGATGAACTCGGCGCGCCGCTCCTCGTGCCCGGAGGGGGCGGGAATCTGCGCGAGCGTGCGGAGCAGCTCGAGCTCCTCCTCGTAGCAGGCCTCGGCGTAGGAGGTCGCGATCTCCCTGATGCTCTCGTCCATGGTGGCTCCCCGGCGCGACGTGATGGTAGCCTTCAGCTTACCTTATGTGACGGCCAACTCTGGCGTTGGCAGCGCGTTCATCTGCCGAGAAGTACGCACCGTTCGCGGGACGTCGCGTTTCAGGGAGTGTTAGGCGGGGCATACTACCCCGCGGAACGCCGGCCTTCCGGCACGCTGCAACCCAAGGGGGAATCACAACATGGCAGTCAACCGCTTCGTCCTGAACAACATCTCCTACCACGGCTCCGGTGCGATCAAGGAGATCCCCGGCGAGCTCGAGCGCCGCGGCTACAAGAAGGCCTTCGTCTGCTCCGACCCCGATCTCGTGAAGTTTGGTGTCGTGGCCAAGGTGACCGACCTGCTCGACGAGGCGGGCATCGCCTGGGAGCTCTACTCCGAGATCAAGCCCAACCCCACGATCAAGAACGTCCAGGACGGCGTCGAGGCGTACAAGGCCTCCGGCGCTGACTGCATCGTCACCATCGGCGGCGGCTCCTCGATGGACACCGCCAAGGGCATCGGCATCATCGTTGCCAACCCCGAGTTCGCCGACGTCGTCTCCCTCGAGGGCGTGGCCCCCACCAAGAAGCACGCCGTCTTCACCATCGCCGTGCCCACCACCGCCGGCACCGCGGCCGAGGTCACGATCAACTACGTGATCACCGACCCCGAGAAGGTCCGCAAGTTCGTGTGCGTCGACGTCAACGACATTCCCGACGTCGCCGTCGTCGACCCCGACATGATGGCCTCCATGCCCGCCGGCCTCACCGCCGCCACCGGCATGGACGCGCTCACCCACGCCATCGAGGGCTACACCACCCAGGGCGCCTGGGAGCTCTCCGACATGTTCCACTACAAGGCCATCCAGCTCATCTCCCAGCACCTGCGCGACGCCGTGGC
>CASEGE010000054.1 GCA_949287335.1 uncultured Olsenella sp.
AGAGTTTTTGGGACAGGTCTTGAACCGATGCCAGGCTGATGATCCTGCGAAATGGGGACCGGTCCCAAAAACTCTGAGAGAAATAACCCGTCCCCCTTTGCCTGACCGGAACAGCCAGCCCCTTTTGTCCGCACAAAACTTGCCAGAATCACGTCAAACGGTGCCAACCCTCGTTGCGCGCGATTCTCTCACCCCATACTCGGCTCAGGAATCGTTAAGGGACGCTGCCCTGGCAGCGCCTGAGGAAGAGGAGGGAACATGGAGAGAACCCTGTCCAAGAAGAAGGCGATACCGCTTCTGGTGCTTATCGCCGTCGTGCTGTGCGCGCTGGGGGTGGGAAACTACTTTGCCAGCAAGTACGCGCCGATCATCAACACGTTCCTCGGCACCAAGAGCTACGAGGTGCGCGAGACCGGAGAGGGCACCGAGGACACCGAGTACTACAAGGCGTCCTACGCAAGCGAGGAGGAGCGCCTTGCCGCCGACTCAGCCGCGGCCCAGCAGGTGCAGGGTGAGGGATCCGTCCTGCTCAAGAACGACGGCGCCCTGCCGCTCGAGGGAGGCAACGTCTCGCTCTTTGGCGTGAGCTCGGCCGACATCCTCTACGGTGGCGGCGGCTCGGGCGCCGTTGACGCCTCCACGGCGCCGACGCTCAAGGACGCGCTCGAGCAGGCCGGCTATTCCGTCAACCCCGCGATGTGGGAGTTCTACACCGAGGGCGCCGCGGCCGACATCCGCATGGACGTGGCCGACATGGCGGGCACGGGCCGCTACGTGATCCACGAGGCCTCGCCCGAGCTCTTCTCGTCCGCCGAGACCGAGAGCTTTGCCGAGTACGGCGACGCCGCCATCGTGACGTTTGCGCGCTCCGGCTCCGAGAGCTCCGACCTGCCCACCGTCTATGACGAGTCCTACCTCGAGCCGATGGACATCGAGGGCTTCATGGGCGCCTTCCACTCCGACCCGCTCGACTCCCCGGATGACGTGGGCCGCCACTACCTCGAGCTCACCGCCACCGAGGAGGAGCTGCTGCGCTACGTGTCCGAGCACTTTGACAACGTGATCGTGCTCATCAACTCCGGCAACGCCATGGAGCTCTCCTTCCTCGACGAGGAGGAGTATGGCGTGGACGCATGCCTGTGGATCGGCAACCCGGGGCAGGACGGTCTTCTCGCTGTGGGCAACATCCTCACGGGCGCCGTCAACCCGTCCGGTAGGACCACGGACACCTATGCCACCAACTCGCTCTCCGCGCCCGCCGTGGAGAACTTTGGCAACAACCTCATCTCCGGCACCGAGAACAGCCCCTTCGTGGTGTACCAGGAGGGCATCTACGTGGGGTATCGCTACTACGAGACCCGCTACGAGGATGCGGTCCTGGGCCAGGGCAACGCCAGCTCCGCCGCGGGCGCCTCTGACGGCGCGAGCTCGTGGGTCTATGCCGACGAGGTCCAGTTCCCGTTTGGCTACGGCCTCTCCTACACCACCTTTGAGCAGGCCCTCACGGGCAGCTCCGAGGCCGACGGTGCCGTGACCCTCACCGTTGACGTGACCAACACCGGAGAGGTTGCCGGCAAGGACGTGGTGCAGGTCTACGCGCAGGTCCCCTACACGGACTACGACCGCGAGAACGGCGTCGAGAAGAGCGCGGTCCAGCTCGTGGGCTTTGCCAAGACCAAGCTGCTGGAGCCTGGCGAGACCCAGACCGTGAGCGTGGAGGTGAGCGAGGAGGACCTCGCGAGCTACGACGCGGACGGCGCCGGCACCTACGTCCTCGAGGGCGGCGACTACCTCTTTGCCATCGGCGCGAACGCGCACGACGCGCTCAACAACATCCTCGCCGCCAAGGGCAGCACCACCGCAGACGGCATGGACGCCGAGGGCAATGCCGAGAAGGTCGCCACGGTCTCGCTGGACGAGACGGACGCCTACGCCACCTCGCCCCACACGGGCGAGGCCATCGAGAACCAGTTCGCGGATGCCGACATGCGCACCTACGACGAGGGCTTCACCTATCTCTCCCGTAGCGACTGGGAGGGCACCTATCCCACCACCTACACGCTCGAGGCGACCGATGAGATCGTGGCCGGCCTCGCCGTGAAGGAGGGCGCGGACGACCCCGAGGCCGAGATGCCCGTGACGGGCGCCGAGAACGGCCTCACGCTCGCGATGATGAAGGACGTCCCCGCCGACGACCCGTCCTGGGACGACCTGCTCGACCAGCTCACGGCCGAGGAGATGTACAACCTCGTGCGCGTGGGCGGCTACCAGACCCAGACGGTCAACTCCGTGGGCGCCCCCGCCACCGTGTGCGTTGACGGCCCCGCCTACGTGGGCAACGCCGGCACCACGGGCGTCAACCGCCCCGAGAACACGTACGCCTGGTGCTCCGAGGTGGTTATCGCCTCCACCTGGAACGTCGAGATGGCCCAGCTCATGGGCGAGATGATCGGCGAGGACTGCCTCGCGCAGGGTGACCTCAACTTCGCCGGCTGGTACGCGCCCGCGATGAACATCCACCGCACGGCCTTCTCCGGCCGCAACTTCGAGTACTACTCCGAGGACGGCTTCCTCTCCGGCGAGTTTGGCGCGGCCACCGTTGCCGGTGCGCGCTCCAAGGGCGTCATCACCTTCGTGAAGCACTTTGCCCTCAACGACCAGGAGACCAACCGCACCACCATCGCCACCTTCTCGAACGAGCAGGCCATCCGCGAGATCTACCTCGCGGCCTTTGAGCCGAGCATCGCGAGCGAGGAGAGCGGCTCGCTCGGCGTCATGCTCTCCATGAACCGCATCGGCCTCACCTGGTCCGGCGACCACAAGGGCATGACCACCAACGTCCTGCGCGGCGAGTGGGGCTTTGACGGCACCACCATCACCGACCAGGCCTCCTATCCCGAGGCGTTCCCGCTGCTCGCCATTCGCGCGGGCCTTGAGGGCGGCACGGACCTGTGGCTCAACTCCGGTACCGACAACTGGCAGATCGAGGGCTACGAGTCCAACCCCACGGTCATGAGCCAGCTGCGCGACGCCTCGCGCCACATCCTCTACTCCGTCTCCCGCAGCTTTGCGATGAACGGCATCTCCTCCACGGCGCAGGTCGTGAGCGTGACGCCGGTGTGGCAGATGGCGCTCTACGTGGTCGACGCCGTGGTGCTCGTGGGCGGAATCGCCGGCATCATCGCCCTGGTCCGCAAGACCATCTGGTAGCGTGACGCCGGATGTGACAATTGGGACAGGTAAAATTGTCACATTTGTCTCACCGCGACAGCGTGACGCTGGTGACGTGACGCCGGTGACACTGGTGACAGGTTAGTTTGTCGCATTGTGACACCTGAGACGGGCGACCCCGCCAGGAAGCCTGCGCCACACGTTTCCCGACGATTTCGGGGCTGTGGCAGCGGGTTGCGGGGAGACTAACAATGTTTCATTTTGGCCGCGGGGGCGTTAACGTCCCCGCGGTCTTGCGTTTGGGCAGGTCGGAAGGGGGCAGCATCGGTCGGGTCAGTCCGACGCGACCGAGGAGGCAACCATGTACGACACCGGATCGACCGCCTTCATGCTCGTCTGCACCATGCTCGTCCTGTTCATGACCCCGGGCCTCGCGTTCTTCTACGGGGGCCTCGCCCGCCGCAAGAACGTCGTCAACACGATGCTCATGTGCTTCGCGGCCATCGGCGTGGTGGGGCTCGTCTGGGTCATCGCCGGCTGGTCGTTCGCCTATGGCGGCGACGGCTCGCTCTCGTGGTTTGGCGGCTTTGACCAGCTGGGGCTGTCCGGCCTGGTTGACGGCATGCTGGGCGAGAAGGACGCGGTTCCGGAGGGCACCCTCTACCCGAGCATCGTCGACGTGACCTTCCAGATGGCCTTCGCCATGATCACCGCGGCCATCGTCACCGGATCGGTTGCGGGGAGGATGCGCTTTGGCGCCATCGTGGCGTTTCTCGCCGTGTGGGCGCTCGTGGTGTACGCGCCGCTCGCGCACATGGTGTGGGGCGGCGAGGGCTCGCTCATCGGTGACGTGATCGGCGCGCTCGACTTTGCCGGCGGCGACGTGGTCCACATCAGCTCTGGCGTGACGGGCCTCATCCTGTGCCTCACGCTGGGGGGTCGCAAGGGCTTTGGGCTCAAGAGCTACCGCCCGCACAACGTGCCGTTTGTCGCGCTCGGCGCGGGGCTGCTCTGGCTCGGCTGGTTTGGCTTCAACGGCGGGTCCGAGTTTGCCGCGGACGGCACGGCCGCCCTGGCGATTCTCAACACCGTGGTCGCGAGCGCGGCCGGCCTGGCGTCCTGGCTCGTGGTCGAGCGCGTTGCCAGCGGAAAGCCCTCGCTCGTGGGCGCGTGCACGGGTCTTGTCGCCGGCCTTGTCGTGGTGACGCCGGGCGCGGGCTTTGTGGAGCCATGGGCCGCCGTCTTGATGGGGCTTCTTGTCTCGCCGGTGTGCTACCTCGCAATCTCCAAGCTCAAGGCGCGCTTTGGCTACGATGATGCGCTCGACGCGTTTGGCTGCCACGGCGTGGGCGGCATCCTGGGCGGGCTGCTCACGGGGCTCTTCTGCGTCCCCGAGCTCTCGTGGACGGGCGAGGGAGGCCTGCTCTACACCGGCGACCCCTCGCTCATGGCAAGCCAGGTGCTGGGCATCCTCGTCACGCTTGCGATTGTGATCGTGCTCGACCTGGTCATCGTGGCAGTCCTGCGCGCCGTGTTCCGCAGTGGCCTGCGCGTGACTGACTACGACGAGGCGCTCGGTCTCGACGTTGCCGCGCATGGCGAGAGCGCCTACCCCGCCTTTACCGGACTTGATGCCTAACGTCTGCAAAGGAGCAGGACAATGAAGAAGCTAACCGCCATCATCCGCCCCGAGAAGCTCGAGGCCCTCAAGGACGCGCTCAACGAGCGCGGGCTGCACGGCATGACCGTGTACGAGGTCCTCGGCTGCGGCTCCCAGCACGGCTGGACGGAGTTCTATCGGGGCCATGAGGTCATGCTCAACATGATTCCCAAGGTAAAAGTTGAGCTTGTGGTCAATAATGCCCAGGTAGACGGCCTTATCGATCTTATCTGCGAGGTGGCGCGCACCGGTGAGGTGGGCGACGGCAAGATCTTTGTCTACCCCGTCGAGGAGTGCGTCCGCATTCGCACCGCCGAGCGAGGGGTCAAGGCCGTGTGACGTTGTGTGACAATTGGGACAGGTTAAATTGTCACGCGACCTGATGTGACAATCCAACCTGTCCTAATTGTCACGTTCGGGGGTGGGCATGAGGTACGTTATCGACAAGAGCGCGTATTGCGACGCCAAGGTCTTCGAGGAGCATCGTCTCCCGGCGAGAAGCTACTTCATCCCGTTTCCCGACCGCGCCTCGGCGGACGCGGTCGCACCGGCTCTCCGCCGCTACGAGTCCCCGCTCGTCCGCTGCCTGAGCGGGAAGTGGGACTTCCGCTTCTACCCGCGTCCGGCCGAGCTGCCGGACGTGCTCGACACCGAGGCCGTGTCCTGGGATCAGGTGGCCGTTCCCGGCTGCTGGCAGTTCCAGGGCTACGACCACCCCTTCTACGTGGACGAGCGCTACCAGTTCCCGTTTGACCCGCCGCGCATCCCCGAGGAGTCCCCGATGGGCCCGGTCTTCTCGCTCATTGGCGAGAAGGGCGAGGGCGCGCACGTGGCGCGCCCCAAGGACGAGTACAACTTCGTGGGCGTGTATCGCTGCCGCTTTGACCTTGACGAGCGTGAGGCGTCCGTGGGCCACGTGGTCTCATTCCTCGGCGTGGCAAGCTGCCTGGACCTCTACCTCAACGGAACGCGCGTGGGTTACTTCGAGGGCTCCCACAACACCTCCGAGTTTGACCTCACGCCCTACCAGCGTGCGGGGCAAAACGAGCTGCTCGCGGTGGTGCGGCGCTGGTGCACGGGCTCCTACCTCGAGTGCCAGGACATGTTTCGCAACAACGGCATCTTTCGCGACGTGCTGCTGCGCGAGGTGACGCCGTGCGGCATCTGGGACGTTGACGTGCGCACGTGGCGAGAGGAGCATGCGAGTCGCGTGCGCTACCGGCTGGAGGTGGACGTGGCACTGTCCGCCGAGGGGGAGGTGCGCGCCGCGCTGCGCGGGCACGGGACCGAGCACGCGACCTCGGCTATCGCGAAGGATGGTCGTGCCACGCTTGCCTTTGACGACCTCGACGTCCTTGAGTGGACGGCAGAGACGCCCAACCTCTACGACCTCTACGTTGAGACGGGCACCGAGTGCGTCCGGCTGCGCACGGGCTTTCGCGAGGTGCGCGTGGACGGGCGACGCTTCCTCGTGAACGGGCGCCCGGTGAAGCTCCACGGCGTCAACCACCACGACACGAGCCCCACCGCCGGCTACACGATGACGCCCGCGGAGATCGAGCGAGACGTGCGCCTCTGCAAGGAGCACAACATCGACACCATTCGCACGTCGCACTACCCGCCTGACCCCTATCTCCTGGAGATGTGCGACGAGCTGGGCATCTACGTGGTGGACGAGGCCGACCTCGAGACCCATGGCGCCCTTGTGGGCAAGTTTCCCGCGCGGCAGAACCGCCTCACGGACGACGCCCGCTGGCAGCCGCGCTACCTTGACCGTGCCGAGCGCCTCCTCGAGCGCGACAAGCTGCACCCGTGCGTTGTCATGTGGAGCCTGGGCAACGAGGCGGGCGGCGGCTGCAACGCCGATGCCATGTACGAGCTGATTCGCTCGCGTTCCAGTCTGCCCGTGCACTACGAGGGTGCCACTCACTCCCTTCGTCGTGCCTACGACGTGGGCAGCGAGATGTACGCCACGGTTGAGCGCGTGCGCGACGTGGGCGAGGGCAGCTCCACGACGCGACGGCTCAACGACCGCCCGTACTTCCTCTGCGAGTATGCGCACGCCATGGGCGTGGGCCCTGGCGGCATCGAGGACTACTGGGAGCAGATCTACTCCTACGAGGCCCTCATGGGCGGCTGCGTGTGGGAGATGGTCGACCACGCGGTCCTGCACCCCGACGGCAGCTACACCTACGGCGGGGACCATGGCGAGTGGGAGCACGACGGCAACTTCTGCGTCGACGGCATCTTCTACCCCGATCGCACGCCCTCGACGGGCGCGCGCATCGTGCGCCACTGCTACCGGCCCCTGCGCGTCAGGCACGTGGGCGGTGACTGGTTCCGCATCTTCAACGCCACGGGCTTCACTTCGGGAGAGGCGTTCTCGCTGCGCTTTGAGTGGAGCGATGGCGGCGTGGCCGACCTCGTGCCAGACGTGGACCCGCTGAGGACCGTGACGGTTCTCGTGCAGCCGAGCAGGACCGTATCGCCTGACGCAGGGAGCGGCCGGCGGCGCAACCGGGCGCGCTGGGTGACGGTCATCACGACGCGGCGCGAGACGGGCGAGGAGGTGGCCCGCGAGCAGTTTGTGCTCTCGGAGATGGAGCCTCTTCCCGAGGCTGCGCTCGCACGGGCTCCGAGGTTTCCCGAGGGCTGCGAGATCGCGGACGACGGGCTCGCGCTTCTCGGTGCGATGGTTCCTGCGGCAACGCCGATCCTCCTTTCTCGTGCTGCCACGGACAACGACCGACGTCTCGACGGCCGCTGCCTCATGGAGCGCTTCTACGACTGCCAAAGCGAGCTCGTCTCCGCGGTGCGCGGGGAGGGAAGCGCCACGCTGGTGATGAGGCTCATCCTCCCGCACTACCGCTTCCGCTGCACGCTCACCTATGGGGCGGTTGCCTCCGGCGTGCTCGTGTCCGCACGGCTTCACTGCGAGCGCGGTCGCGGCGACCTGCCCCGCTTTGGCATGTGCTACCGGCTCGACTCCTCCTGGGACGAGATCGAGTATCTGGGCCGCAACGGGGAGTCCTATCGTGACATGCGCGAGCAGGCTCAGATTGAGCGCGTTAGCTGCCACGTGGCGGACATGACCGAGCCCAACATCCGCCCGCAGGAGAGCGGCAACCGCATGGACTGCCAGTACGTCATCCTCTCAAACGGCGAGAAGAGCATGCGGATATCCGCGCTCGACCAGCCCTTCGAGCTTGCCGTCAAGCCTTACTCAGATAACGAGCTGCGCGGGATGCGCCACCGCGAGGACGAGGTTCGCACCGGCACCTATGTGACCATCCAGGCCTTCCAGATGGGCATCGGCACCGGGAGCTGCGGCCCCGCCACGCGACCGGAGTACCGCTTCGGCTGCAGGGACGACTACACCCTGCGCTACCTCGTCTCCTGGGAGTAGGCGAGGACGAGAGGGGCACGCCCTCCGCCTGCCTACGCGGCAGCCAGCTCTGATGCCAGTGTCATAATCTCTCCCGTGGCACTCACGCGAGGCGGATGGTCTTGTCGCCAATCTGGATGATTGCCTCGAAGGTGCCGCCCAGGGCCTCCGCATAGCGCATGAGGGTGCTCACCTTGAGCGAGCTCACGTCCCCGCTCTCAACCTCGGAGACACGAGCCTGGCTGATGCCCATGCGCTTGGCGACATCCGTCTGCGTGAGATGCTCGGCCTTGCGTGCCTCCTGCAGCTCGTAGGTGCGGCACTCCGCTATGAGCTTGAGCGCCTCCCGGTGAATCTCCTCTCGGTCAAAGCCCCTGCGAGCGATGAAGTCATCAAGTGTGTCCACGGTTGTCCTTCCAATCGAGATAGCGTCTGTAACGTCGCTCTGCCTCCGGTATTGCCTTCCTGTACCATTTGTTCCATTTCGGCCCTCGTGTGAGAAAGCCGGCCTTATCTCCTGCCAGTAGCGTCACGTCGCTTCTGTCGTCGTCAAAGACGAAGAGAATCCTTATCTCGCTTCTTCCGGTTGATCGTGGCCGCAGTTCCTTTAGGTTGTGAATCGAAGACCCTTGAATCGTGTCTACGAGTGGTCGCCCGAGCGCGGGGCCGTCTGCGGCAAGGGCCTCCAGGGCCTCCGCGACGCGCAGCGCAAGGGGTTCATCAAGCGAATCGAGCCAGCTTCGTATAAATTCTGTCTGTACCGTCCATCTCATACTATAACCTTTCTCCTATATTTAGCAAGGTCAAGGAGACCCTGCGCCCTTATCGGGAGCGAGGGGAGAAGCAAGACGTTGTTCGTGTGAGATGGGCCGCTACCTAGAGTTCGGATTCGGCGACCTACCAAAATGCTGCTATCGCTCTGGCCGCGACGTACTTGTCGCGCGCCTCCAACGTTCCATCGTTGGTGAGCATACCTTACAGCAAACACATGTTCGTGTCAACGAGAAATAATAAGGCCCGCAACGCGCTTGTGAGCTGCGTCGCGGGCCCGGGTGGCTCGTCCTTCTCGCCAGCTACTCCTCGACCTCGAGAAGCTCGATGTTGAAGTTGAGCGCCTTGCCGGCCATCTCGTGGTTCATGTCAAAGGTGATGTTGCCGTCCTCGACGGCTGCGACCACGGCGGGGAAGGGCTGGCCCATCGGGGAGGTGAGCATCACGCGGTCGCCCACGGAGAGGTTCTCGGCGCCGGGCATCTGGGCCACGGGCACGGTCTGCACGAGGCGCTCGTCGCGCTCGCCGTAGGCCTCGGCGGGCTCGAGGCGCACGTCAACGACCTGTCCGACCTCCATCTCACGGACCGCCTCGTCAAAGCCCTTGATCATCTGGCCGGCCATGCAGGTGAAGGCCAGGGGCTCGCCGCGGTCGCGCGAGGAGTCGAACTTGGTGCCGTCGTCGAGCGTTCCCACGTAGTGGACCTTGACCTTCTTGCCGTCGTTGCTCATGTGATTCCCTTCGGTATTGGTGCCTTGCGACCCCCGATTGTGCCAGAAGGCGCGGACCACACAAAGGGCAACCTCGCACGACACGCGTTTTCACACCAAAATCGGAGAGAAAAAGTCGCGTCGTGCGAGGTTGCCCCTGTGCCCTAGGGCCTAGTCGCGCTCGGCGCGGTCCCATGCCTCATCGTAGATGTACTCGGTCATGATCTGCCCGCGGATGCCCTCCCAGGCCTCTGCCGTGAGCTGGCTTGCGTCGAGGGTGGCACCGAGCAGCCTCTCGAGCATGGTGCGCTCGAAGACCCTCAGGTCACGGTCGTAGTCGTAGCCGTCATCCTCAATCTCAGTCACGCGCAGCGTGTCGATTCCGTCAAGCGTGCTCATGAGCGCCACGGCATCGTAGACAAGGGCGAGGTCAACGTGGTCGTCATCCCAGGTAACGCGGTCACGGTCCTGGTAGGTATAGGTGATCTCGACGGTTCTCGTACCGGGGTCTGCGCTGACGCCGGTCACGTACTCGCCGACGGGCAGCGACCGCACGAGCTCCTCGATGCGCGCCGTGTCGGAGAGCTCGGTTCCCGCGTATCCGGCAAGCTCGTCGACGGAGTGAGCCCGCACCTCCGCGGTGAGACCCGTGCCGCCCTGAGGAGAGCTCCCGTTGGTGGGGGAGGTGCTCGTCGTGTCGTTGCCGGTCGTGCCGTTTCCGTCAGGCTCGTTGCTCGTGGTCTGGCTCGTGCTCGAGTCGCCCGTGGGCGCCTTGTCGTCATAGGTGGTGTCATTGAGCTGGTCCACCGGCTGGACCGTCTGCGAGGTCTGGGACTGGTAGTCCTCCAATCCTCTCTGCGTGTCCAGCAGGTTGAACACGGTGCACCCCGCTATGCCGACAACCAGGAGAACGATTGCCACCACCGCCACGATCATGCCCGTCGACCAGCGCCTTGGCGCCCCGGTGGGCTCTTCCCGCGGCGCGGGCGGCTCGGGCGCGCCAATCACGGTCGTGGGCTCGGGCGCAACCGCCGCAGCCGGCGCTTCGTCGGCGGCATCGAGCGGATCGTCCTTCTCGCCCGCGTCCTTCTCGCCCATGACGTCGTCCACGCTGGTCACGGCATCGCAGGTGCGCGCATATGCCTCGCCCTCGCTCATGCCCTGCGCCACGTAGTCGTCAAAGCGCGCGACGAGGTTTCCGAAGATCTCCTCCTTGAGCTCGATGGTCTCGGCGTCGAGCGTGCGCCCCTCGAAGAGGTGCTCGACGTACATCCTGATGTCGCCCCTGCCGCTCATTTGGTGCCTCCGCTCTGCCTGAGAAGTCGGTCGATGATGTTTCTTGCCCGGACCCAGCGCGCCGTTGCCTCCATGAGCTCCTCGCGCCCTTCGTCCGTGATGTGGTAGTACTTGCGCCGCGCGCCCTGGGACTCACTGCCCCAGTAGCTCTCCACGAGCCCCTGTCCCTCAAGCCGCTTGAGGCTCGTGTACAGCGAGGGCTCCTTCATCTCGTACGCGCCCTCGCTCGTCTGCGCGACGTCCTTCAAGATCTCGTACCCGTAGGAGTCGCCGTCCGAGAGCGTGCACAGCACGATGGCGTCTATGTTGCCCCTGATGAGGTCGCTCTCCGCGTCTCTCGTTGCCATGGGTCACCTCCTCGCAGTCCTTCTCGTCAAGAGTAGTGTATTCGATATTACTATGTGTGTCGATATACCATCTCAGAAAAGTAACTGTGAGTGGCATAGTTTAGGGCGCAGGCGGCGGGAGTCATCGATGCGCTATGCTTCTGTGTGATGCGAGGCGAGAGGCGCGCGACGGGAGGTGCTCGATGGGCGAGAAGCGTGACGGCTTTGTGGGGGTCTTCGACTCCGGCGTGGGCGGTATCAGCGTGCTGCGCTCGCTTGTGGCAGAGCTCCCTCACGAGGACTTCCGCTTCTTTGGCGACTCGGCAAACGCGCCGTATGGCGAGAAGACCGAGGCACAGGTGCTCGACCTCTCCCGTGCTATCGTCGAGCGCTTTCTGGCCGACGGTGCCAAGGCGATTGTCATCGCGTGCAACACGGCAACCTCGGTCTCCGCGGCGACGCTGCGTGCCGCCCATCCCGACGTGCCGATCGTGGGCATCGAGCCGGCCCTCAAGCCCGCGGCGCGGGCGCTGCCCCATGGTCGCATCCTCGTGATGGCCACCGAGGTCACGCTGCGCCTGGACAAGTACCATGAGCTCGCGCGCGCCTGGGGAGGGGAGTGCGAGGTCATCTCGGTCCCGTGCCCGGGGCTTGCCGCGCGCATCGAGCGGGGGGAGCTGGATGCCCCCGACCTCACCGAGATGATCCGCGGCTTTGTGGGTGACTTTGCCGGGACGGTTGACGCCGTGGTGCTGGGCTGCACGCACTACCCCTTCGTGCGCAGCCAGATTGCCGAGGTGCTCGGGCGGGGCGTGCGCTTCTTCGACGGGGGCGCCGGGACGGCCCGCCAGCTCCGGGCGCGGCTTGGGGCGGAGGGGCTTCTCTCCGCGCGGGAGCGCTTGGGGCGCGTCGCGTTTGCCTCGAGCCTGGACACGCCCGAAGAGCTTGACCTCTACGAGAGGTTCTTCTCGCTGCCTCTGTAGCTGCCGTTTGGGGACGGGTTATTCCGGTCTGGCAAAAGGGGACGGGTTATTTCGCTCAGAGTTTTTGGGACAGGCCCGGGGCGC
>CASEGE010000055.1 GCA_949287335.1 uncultured Olsenella sp.
GCCAAGACCTCGCTCGTGAACCTCATCAGCCGCCTCTACGACGTCACCGAGGGCTCCGTCAAGGTGGGCGGCGTGGACGTGCGCGACTACGACCTCGAGTTCCTGCGCAACAACGTGGCCGTGGTGCTGCAGAAGAACGTGCTCTTCTCGGGCACCATCAAGGAGAACCTGCGCTGGGGCAACCCCGACGCCACCTACGACGAGCTCGTCGAGGTCTGCAAGCTCGCCCAGGCCGACGAGTTCATCCAGCAGCTCCCCAACAAGTACGACTACTACATCGAGCAGGGCGGCACCAACGTCTCCGGCGGCCAGAAGCAGCGCCTGTGCATCGCGCGCGCCCTGCTCAAGCACCCCAAGGTGCTCATCCTCGACGACTCCACCTCCGCCGTGGACACCAAGACCGATGCCCTCATCCGCGAGGGCCTCAAGACCTACCTGCCCGACGCCACCAAGATCATCATCGCGCAGCGCACGAGCTCGGTGCAGGACGCCGACCGCATCCTGGTGCTCGACAACGGACATGTGGCCGGGCTCGGCACCCACGACGAGCTCATGAAGAGTTGCCCATTCTACCGCGACACCTACCTCGCGCAGAACCGCACCAGCCAGGAGGCCACGGACGAGAAGAACGCGGACGGCGAGAAGGACGCGGGCGAGAAGGACACCGCCCTGCCCGCCACGCCCGCTGCAGCCTCGAAGGGAGGTGAGGCCAATGGCCGCTAACAACAACTCCGCCGAGAACATCCTCAAGAACGTGACCGGCTCCAACCAGCCCACCGAGCCCGAGCGCGAGCCGGAGCGCCAGAACGTCGCCGGCCGCCAGGTCGCGCGGCCGCAGAAGCGCGGGGGTCGTGGCAAGACGCTCGGCCGCCTCATCAAGATGCTCTTCTCGTTCTATCCCAAGATGCTGCCGCTCGTGATTTTGTGCATCGTGGTCTCGGCCGTGCTCTCGGCCCTGCCCGCCACCTTCATGCAGCGCACGCTCGAGATCGTGACCGCCACGTGGGAGAGCGGCGACTGGGAGTCCGTCGCAGGCAGCATCACCTCGCTCGTGCTCACGCTCGTGGGTATCTACGTGGTCTCGCTCATCCTCAGCTTCACCTGGACCCGCGCGATGGCCATCATCACGCAGGGCTCGCTCGAGAAGTTCCGCGAGCGCCTCTTCGGCCACATGCAGGACCTGCCGATCAGCTACTTCGACCAGCACCAGCGCGGCGACATCATGAGCCACTACACCAACGACATCGACGCGCTGCGCCAGATGATCGGCCAGTCGCTGCCCAACATCACGCTCACCATGGTCACCCTCATCTCGGTCTTCTCGGTGATGATCTACTACAGCGTGTGGATGGCCGTCGTCATCGTGGCCGGCGTTCTGTTCATGAGCTACATGACCAAGGTGCTGGGCTCTCGCTCCGCGCGCAACTTCGTGGCGCAGCAGCGCGAGATCGGCATCGTGGAGGGCCACGTCGAGGAGGTCATGAACGGCCAGCGCGTGGTCAAGGTCTTCTGCCACGAGGACGCCGCGCAGGAGGACTTTGACGTGCGCAACCGCCGCCTCTTCGAGGCGAGCCGTGCCGCGAACATGTACACCAACACCCTGGGCCCCATCCTCATGAACCTCGGCAACCTCATCTACGTCATCGTGGCCCTCATGGGTGGCGTGTTCATCGAGACCGGCGTGCCCAACCTCTCCATCTCGGGCCTGCCCTTCTCGATTGCCGTGACAGTGCCCTTCCTCAACATGACCAAGCAGTTTGCCGGTCAGATTGGCCAGATCTCCCAGCAGATCAACTCCGTGGTCATGGGTCTCGCCGGCGCCGAGCGCCTCTTTGAGCTCATGGACGAGCCCGTCGAGCAGGACGAGGGCTACGTCGAGCTCGTGGCCTGCACCATCGACCGCGACGGCACCGTGCACGAGTGCGACCGTCGCGCCGAGAACTGGGCTGGCCAGTGGGCGTGGCGCCACCCGCACGGCGACGGCTCGCTCACCTACACCCCGCTCGCCGGCGACGTGCGCCTCTTTGACGTGGACTTTGCCTATCGCAAGGGCCACACCGTCCTGCACGACGTGAGCGTGTGGGCAAAGCCCGGCCAGAAGGTTGCCTTCGTGGGCGCCACCGGCGCGGGCAAGACCACGATCACCAACCTCATCAACCGCTTCTACGACATCGAGGACGGCAAGATCCGCTACGACGGCATCAACATCAACAAGATCAAGAAGAGCGACCTGCGCCGCTCGCTCGGCGTGGTGCTCCAGGACGTGAACCTGTTCACCGGTACCGTCATGGACAACATCCGCTTTGGTCGCCTCGACGCCACCGACGAGGAGTGCATGGCGGCGGCGCGGCTCGTGGGCGCCGACGGCTTCATCAAGCGCCTGCCCGACGGCTATGACACCATGCTCACGGACAACGGGTCGAACCTCTCGCAGGGCCAGCGCCAGCTGCTCTCCATTGCGCGCTGCGCCGTTGCCGACCCGCCTGTCATGATCCTCGACGAGGCAACGTCGTCCATCGACACGCACACCGAGGAGATCGTCCAGCGCGGCATGGACGCGCTCATGACCGGTCGCACCACGTTCGTGATTGCGCACCGCCTCTCCACCGTGCGCAACTCCGACGCGATTATCGTCCTGGACCACGGCCGCATCATCGAGCGCGGCAGCCACGACGAGCTCATCGCCAAGAAGGGCACGTACTACCAGCTCTACACGGGAGCCTTCGAGCTCGAGTAGCCCAAGCCCCCCACGAGCGACCAACGCCCGCCGACGTTTCCCAGGAAGTGCGCTTCGCGGAACTTCCTCCCGGAACGTCGGCGGGCGTTTCTGTGCCGAGAGCGGTATACGCCCCTCGGACGATTCACTCGACATCGAGAAAACCGGCGGCTGTACCAGATCTCGCGTCGCGCGGCGAGAAATGCCGCCCTCTGTACCAGCCTTGGTGGGCCCTCCCCTCTCGATGCCGAGAAAGCCAGCCCTCCGTACCAGATCTCGTGTCGCGCGGCGAGAAATGCCGTCCTCTGTACCCATATGGAGAAGTTCACTGGTACAGCGGGCAGCTTTTCTCGGCAAGAAAACCGACCGAGAGGTACACCGGGCTGGATTGCTCGGCACGAGGCGCCCCGCAACGGTACACTCGACGACTATTCTCGACAACCACTCTTGTCAGCCGGTACAGAGGGCGATATTTCATGCAGCACACGCGATCCAACCGGTACAGAGGGCAATATTTCTCGGCATGGATTCCGGCGGGGTGATACAGAGGGCAGCATTTCTCGGCGGGGGGCGCGGCGGGGTGATACAGAGGGCAGCATTTCCCGGCGCGGGCCCCGGCGGGTGGTACAGAGGACGGCATTTCTCGTCGCGGGATCCGGCGGGGCGGTACATCGGACGAGCTCTCTCGGCACCGGTCCCGCGGGGCGATACAGCCCCCGGCATTTCTCGGCGCTTCCACTCGTAACCGGCACAGAAAGTCGCTTTTCTCGGCGCGTTTTCCAGAATCGGGTACGAGAAACGCCCTTCTTAGCGAGAAATGCCACGTGGCGCAGGGTACGATGAGAAAATCGCATGGTACCTTGACATCTTGTGCCAAGGAGCACAGAGTTAAGGGGAGGAAAACCGCCAACCGGGAAGGGAGAGAGCCGTGTGCGACAAGGGCGAGGCGCCCAGCAGAGAGACGCGCATCATGCGCAACTTTGGCTATTTTGGCTACTACCTCCACATGCACTGGGGAGGCAGAAACGGCAAGCAGCACATCCTCGTGGAGCTGCTCGCCCATGACGGCGAGATGACGCAGAGAGACCTGCAGGAGGCGTCGTGCATCACGTCGGCCTCGCTCTCTGAGGTCATTGCCAAGCTCGAGGCCGAGGGGCTCGTCACGCGCGAGCGCTCCGAGACCGACCGACGCCAGCTCACCGTGACGCTCACCCCGGAGGGCGAGCGCAAGGCGCGCGAGGTCATTCGCACGCGCGCGGAGTTTGAGCGGCTTGCCTTCGAGTGCCTCAGCGAGGACGAGAAGGACGAGCTCGTCAGCATGCTCGACCGCCTCGCGGCAAGCTGGATGGAGCTGGAGAAGGACAAGAAGGGAGACGAGCGATGAGCCTGCTTCCCAAGAAGCCCGTCATCGACCAGGAGTTTGTCAAGACCGCGGCGCACGTGGGGTACGCGACGGTGGGCCGCAAGCTCACGGAGAGCGTCCGCGAGTACAAGAGGGCGGCCGTGGTCACTCCCCTGCTCGTGCTCGGCGAGGTGGTCTTTGAGGTCATGATCCCGCTCTACACGGCAGACCTCATCGACGCCATCAAGGCCGGCGCCGACCTCCAGCAGATCCTGACCACGGGCGGCATCCTTGCCCTCATGGCGCTCATCTCGCTGGCCTTTGGCGCCGCGGCGGGCCTCACGTGCGCGAAGGCCTCCACCGGCTTTGCCAAGAACCTGCGCAAGGACATGTTCTACAACATCCAGACCTTCTCGTTTGCCGTGATCGATCGCTTCTCGAGCTCCTCGCTCGTGACGCGCATCACCACCGACGTCATGAACGTCCAGATGGCCTACATGATGCTCATCCGCACGGCCATCCGCTCCCCCTTCATGCTCGTGCTCGCGTTCATCGCGGCATACAACATGGCGGGCTGGCTCGCGCTGGTCTTCGTGGTCATCATCCCGGTGCTGGCGCTCGCGCTTCTCACCGTGATCCGCAAGGTAGTGCCGGTGTTCCGCCGCATCTTCCGCAAGTACGACGCCCTGAACGAGCGCGCCGAGGAGAACCTCTCCGGCATCCGCGTGGTCAAGTCCTACGTGCGCGAGGACTACGAGAAGCAGAAGTACGACCGCGCCGCCACCGAGGTCCAGGATGACTTCACCTACGCGGAGCGCATCCTCGCCCTCAACGCGCCGATCATGAACTTCTGCGTCTACACCGTCATGGTCTTCGTCATCTACGCGGGCTCCTACGCCATCGTCTCCACGCGCGGCGAGCTGCTCGACGTGGGCCAGTTTTCGTCGCTCATCACCTACGGCTTCATGATGCTCATGCAGCTCATGATGCTCTCGATGATCTTTGCCCAGGTGGTCATGTCCGAGGAGAACGCTCGACGCATCTATGAGGTCCTCGACGCCAAGACCACCATCGACCAGCCCGAGAACGCCGTGACCGAGGTCGCGGACGGCTCCATCGACTTTGACGGCGTGGGCTTCTCCTATAGTGGCGACAAGAACCGCGAGGCCCTGAGGGGCATCGACCTGCATATCAAGAGCGGCGAGGTCATCGGCGTCATTGGCTCGACGGGCTCGGCCAAGTCCTCGCTCGTGCAGCTCATCCCGCGCCTCTACGACGTCACCGAGGGGTCGGTGCGCGTGGGCGGGCGCGACGTGCGCGAGTACGACCTCGAGACCCTGCGCGACGCCGTGGCCATGGTCCTGCAGAAGAACGTGCTCTTCTCGGGCACCATCGCCGAGAACCTGCGCTGGGGCAACGAGCACGCCACCGACGAGGAGGTCATCGAGGCGGCGCGCCTGGCCCAGGCAGACGAGTTTGTCCAGACCTTCCCCAAGAAGTACGACACCTACATCGAGCAGGGCGGCACCAACGTCTCCGGCGGCCAGAAGCAGCGCCTGTGCATCGCGCGCGCCCTGCTCAAGAAGCCCAAGATCCTCATCCTCGACGACTCCACCTCCGCCGTGGACACCAAGACCGACCGCCTCATCCGCGAGGGCTTCCGCAACTACCTGCCCGAGACCACCAAGATCATCATCGCGCAGCGCACCTCGAGCGTGGAGGACGCCGACCGCATCGTGGTCATGGACGCCGGGACCATCAACGACATAGGCACCCATGAGGAGCTGCTGCGGAGAAACGCCATCTACCGTGAGGTCTACACCTCGCAGAACAAGCAGAGTCACGACGAGCGCGAGCTCGAGGAGCTGGAGGTGAGCGCAGATGAGTAGGAACATGCACCGCGGGCGCGCGCCCAAGTCCATGGGAAAGACCGCCCTGCGCGTCATCAAGATGCTGCGCGGGTTCTACCCGGTGATGCTCCCCGCCGTGGCGGTCTGCATCCTCATCCAGTGCATCGTCCAGGCCATGCCCAACGTCTTCATGGAGCGTGCCCTCACCGTGGTGGGCGAGACCTGGGAGTCCGGCGACTGGGCCGCGGCACAGCCGCAGGTCTTCACCAACGCGGCCATTCTCGCCGTCCTGTACTTTGCGAGCCTCATCTGCAACGCCGTGTGGCAGCAGTGCATGGCCATCCTCACGCAGGGCTCGCTCAAGAAGTTCCGCTGCCTCATGTTCGACCACATGCAGGACCTGCCGGTCAAGTACTTTGACACGCACCAGCACGGCGACATCATGAGCTACTACACCAACGACATCGACGCCATGCGTCAGATGA
>CASEGE010000056.1 GCA_949287335.1 uncultured Olsenella sp.
CGGCCTCCGCCAAAGTCGTTGATGGTGAGCAGGCAGTTGTTGGAGCAGCGACCGCAGTGGACGTTGGTGTGCTTGACCTGGAGGTTGTCGATCTCCTCGCGGGAGAGCACCTGCGAGGTGCCGTACGCGCCGGCACGGTCGCGGGCGAGAAGCGCGGCGCCGTAGGCACCCATGCAGCCCGCGATGTCCGGTCGGATGACGTCGCGACCGGTGAGCTTCTCAAAGGCGCGCAGGGTGGCGTCGGACATGAAGGTGCCGCCCTGGACCACGCACCACTGGCCGATCTCGTCAAAGTCGCGCAGCTTGATGACCTTGAAGAGGGCGTTCTTGATGACGGAGTAGGAGAGGCCGGCGGCAACGTCGCCGATGGTCGCGCCCTCCTTCTGCGCCTGCTTGACGCGGGAGTTCATGAAGACGGTGCAGCGGCTGCCCAGGTCCACCGGGCTCTTGGCGCGCGTGGCCGCCTGCGCGAACTCCTGCACCGTCATGTTCATGGACACGGCAAAGCTCTCGATGAAGGAGCCGCAGCCCGAGGAGCATGCCTCGTTGAGCATGATGTGCTCGATGACGCCGTCCTTGACCTGGAGGCACTTCATGTCCTGGCCGCCAATGTCGAGGATGAACTGGACGTCCGGGACAAAGGCCTTGGCACCGCGCAGGTGCGCGACGGTCTCGATCTCGCCGGAGTCGGCGCGCAGGGCCTCGATGAGAATCTGCTCGCCGTAGCCGGTGGTGGTCACGTGGCCGATGGTGCAGCCCTTGGGCAGGCGGTCGTAGATGCCGTCCATGATGTGGCGCGCCGTGCCGAGAACGTCCCCGTTGTTGTTCCCGTACCAGGTGTAGAGCAGCTCGCCCTTCTCGCCCACCACGGCGCACTTCATGGTGGTGGAGCCGGCGTCGATGCCAATGAAGACGCGACCCTGATAGCTGTCCAGATTGCCCTTGGGCACCACCTGCTTGTCGTGGCGCTCCTTGAACTCCTGGTAGTCCGCCTCGGTCTCAAAGAGCGGGTCAAGGCGTGCGACCTCGGAGCCCTGGGTGTCCTTGAGGTTCTCGAGCAGCTGGATGACCTCGTCAAAGGTTACGTACTTCTCGGACTCCCCTGCCAGGGCCGCGCCCGTGGCCACAAAGAGGTGGGCGTTCTCGGGCACGATGATGTGCTCGTCGTCGAGAGCCAGCGTGATGTAGAAGCGCTTGCGGAGCTCCGAGAGGTACTGGAGCGGGCCGCCGAGAAACGCCACGTGGCCGCGGATGGGATGTCCGCACGCGAGGCCGGAGACCGTCTGGTTGGCCACGGCCTGGAAGATGGAGGCGGCGATGTCGGCCGGCTTTGCGCCCTCATTGAGCAGCGGCTGGACGTCGGACTTGGCAAAGACGCCGCAGCGCGAGGCGATAGGGTGGATTTGCGTGGCGCCCTTGGCGAGCTCGTTCAGGCCGGCGGCGTCGGTGTGGAGCAGGCTTGCCATCTGATCGATGAAGGCGCCCGTGCCGCCGGCGCAGGTGCCGTTCATGCGCTGCTCGATGCCGTTGTCGAAGTAGATGATCTTGGCGTCCTCGCCGCCCAGCTCGATGGCGCAGTCGGTCTGGGGGATGAGCGTCTCCACGGCGCGCTTGGAGGCGATGACCTCCTGGACAAACTCCAAGCCCAGCCAGTTGGCGAGCAGCATGCCGCCGGAGCCGGTGATGGAGACGCGCATCGGGGCGGTACCGACCACCTTGCGCGCACGGGCGAAGAGCTCCTTTGCCGTGGCGCGAATGTCGGTGTGGTGGCGCTCGTAGTTGGCGTAGACGAGGTTGTCGTTGTCGTCGATGACGGCAAGCTTGACGGTGGTGGATCCCACGTCAATGCCCAGGCGCAGGTGAGCGTGGGAGAAGTCCGTGCGGTGCGCCGGGGAGAGCTCGGCGCCGTCGGCCTTGAGCTCGAGCGGCTGGCGCGCGCTCTTCTCGGCCTGGATGGATGCGGCGGTCTTATCGGTCATCAGTTGTCCTCCTCGGAGCACATCGCGGCAAGGGCAAAGCTTGGGATGTCAAGGTCGATGGGGTTGTCGTAGAGGTCGCCGGGGCGCACGAACATGAGCGCCGTCATGAGGCGCGCCATGATGGGCACGCTCTCGCGGCAGCCGCCGTCGAGCCAGCGCAGCAGCACGCCAACCTCGGCGGAGATGGCAAACGTGAGGTAGTAGTCAAAGAGCGGCCCAAAGGCGCGCAGGTCGAGCCCGTCAACGGCGCGGGCGCCCACGACCTCGTACACGAGCGCCTTGATGCGCTCGGCAAAGGCCGGGTCACCGCCCTTGCCCAGAAGCGGGCGCAGGTAGTCCGCGCGGTCGCGCACGCAGGCGAGAAGCTCGTTGGCGCCGGGGGCCGGATTGCCGTGCGAGAGCGCAGCGCGCAGGTCGTCGAGGTGGCAGGCGGCGAGGCGCGCGAGCGGGGCGCGCAGCTCGGCGAGCGTCTCGTCCTCGATCTGGGTGACGAGGTCGGGGATGTCCTTGAAGTGGGAGTAGAACGTGCGGCGCGTGACGCCGGCGCGCTCGGTCACCGCCGTGACGGTGACACGGCTGAGGTCGCCCGTTGCGGAGATCTCATCCGCGAGGGCGCGCCGCAGGGCCCGCCTGGTGCGGATGCTCCTGCGATCGGTGCTGAGCACGCATTCCTGCATGTGGTTCCTTTGTCGTTATTTCACAGCGTGCGTAGTATTGCACAACCTGTGCAGAAAAGGGATGACGGTAGGCGCGGCAGGCGGCGCGGCACGATTTCTCCACGCTGCGCTGGCGCGACGGGCGGCGTGGCCCCGATGTGGCACGGGTGAGCTGGGGACCCAAAGCGACGTTTTTCTCGGCAGAACCGTCGCAAAGAGTCCCCGCCCGGCCGCCCGTGGACCGTTTGCGACACTTTGCGCCCCCAGACTGTCGCGAAGGGTCCCCACCTGCCTTCCGACGGGCCGGCCACGTCCAGCCTGGCGCCCAACCTCAGACTTGCGCGTTGGTGGAACGCTCCCCCACGCGGCGGCTCTATACTGGTACGCGAGAAGAACCCCGGGCCGGAGGTCCCCATGCGCCGCACCGTCATCCTTGCCACCCTTTTGGCCGCCGCCTGCCTGCTGCCGCTCTGCGCGTGCGACACAGCGTCGCAGGACGCGCCCGAGGCGCAGCAGAGCTCCTCGGAGCAGATCGAGATTCTCGACAAGACCGGCGAGGAGACCGAGTCCGAGCAGGAGCCCAATGCCGAGAACGCGCCCGAGGCACAGACCGACCCCGAGCCAGAGCCAGAGGCCGAGCCAGAGCCAGAACCGGAGCTCGAGCCCTTTGACACCACCGCTCCCGTGACCACCGCAACGTCCGCAGTCGGTGTCACCGTGACCGCGCCCGACGGGTTTCTCGACACCCTGGCGTTCAAGTCCGTTGAGGAAGAAATCTTGGCGCTCACCGAGAGCGGCTACCACGTAGGCGTGGTGATGCGCGACCTCACCACCGGAAACGAGATCACTTACAACACCGACGAGCGCCTCTACCCCGCCAG
>CASEGE010000057.1 GCA_949287335.1 uncultured Olsenella sp.
CATGGGAACCTCGTGCTGCCCGGCCTGGTCGGTCATGGCCAAGACCGAGTTCCCGGACCACGCCGACTGCATCTCGATGGCCCTCACGCCCATGACGCTCACCGCCCGCCTCATCCGCAAGCAGCACCCCGAGGCCAAGATCGTCTTCGTGGGGCCGTGCTCCGCCACGAAGCTCGAGGCCATGCGCAAGTCCGTCCGCTCCGAGGTCGACTTCGTGCTCACCTTCGAGGAGATGATGGGCATGATGAAGGCGCGCGGCATCGACGAGTACACCAAGCTCGAGGGCGAGGGCAGCTCGGACTTCGGCGTGGCGTCGGCCGACGGCCGCGGCTTCGCCGTCGCGGGCGGCGTTGCCAACGCGGTGGTCAACGCCATCAAGCGCCGCTACCCGGACCGCGAGGTCAACGTGGTCAACGCGGAGGGCCTCGAGGAGTGCCGCAAGATGATGAAGGACGCCGTCAAGGGCAAGTACCCCGGCTACCTCATCGAGGGCATGGCCTGTCCGGGTGGCTGCGTCGCCGGCGCCGGCACGCTGCAGTCGATCAACAAGACGGCCGCCGCGGTCAAGCGCTACGCCAAGAAGTCCCCGCACGCCAATGCCACGGAGAACGCCTTCCGCGACAAGATCCCCTCGCTCGAGCGCGAGGAGGACGGCAAGTAGCCCTACGGGGAGACTCCCTTTGAGTCACGACGCGGCCCGGCCGGTTTCTCTGGCCGGGCCGCGCGCGTGCTGGGCGGTGCCGTGGATTGCGTAGGCACGGCACCATGCTGAGAAAACCCGCCCGCTGTACCGCGTCCGTGGCTTTCCCGTCGAGAAAACCCGCCCGCTGTACCGCGGAACGTTCCGTGACGCGTCCCCCGCGGCGGCGTGTTGGTACAACACCCTGTTTTTCTCGGCATTTGTTGGTACAGACGCCGCCTTTTCTCGACATCTTTACCTCTGGCGGCTATTTGCTGAGAGTCGCCTGGTACAGAGGAGCGCTTTTCTCGACCGTACTTTCGAGAAACGGTACAGCGGGCGGGTTTTCTCGGCAGCAGGCTTGGGACCGCATCCGAGACAAGGGGCTGCGCGCAACCGTCGTCTCCTGCTCCTCGTTTGAGCAAACTGAGCAAAGGGGCTCCCCGGAACGCTATCATGGTGTCCGTTCTCTGACCGCCCGCCCATATGCTGGGAGACACATGCTCAAGGTAGACCGCGCCATTCTTCACGTCTTTGACTTCGACTCGGGGTCGACGTACTTCTCGGAGCGCCCGCTCGATCTCACCGTGCGCTCCACGCGCTCCTACGTGCAGCGTCACCTTCGCAAGATCTCCTCCAATGCCGAGAGCCGTCACGGCGAGTTCTCGCCGGACTCGGGATTTGCCGTCGAGCTGCAGCGCTACCTGGCAGGAGAGCGCGAGTTCGTCGAGTTCTCCTGCGAGATCGCGCAGTGGTTTTGGGAGGAGCTGCGTCGCGCGGAGGACCTCGAGCAGTGCGATCTTCTCGTTGCGGACTTCTTTGACACCGACGCGGGTGCCGTGGACGCAACTTCCACGGATGCCGAGGTGGACGCCGCCTTTGACGGTCCGGCCGGCAAGCGCTTCTTTGCCGTGGTGCTGCTGCCGCGCAAGCAGGCCTTCGTTCACGAGGTGGGAGGGGACGCCAACGACATCTCGCGCGTGGACGCCACGCTGCCCAACCCCTCGCAGAAGGTGGCAAGCTACGTGCTCGTGAACGCCGAGACGGGCGAGATTGATTTCCACGACAAGGAGCGCTCGGTGGGTGGGACCGCTACGATGGTGATCCCTGATCGCTTTCTGCAGTGCACGAGCAAGGCGTCGAGCCACGAGGTCATTGACGAGGTCAACGTCATCGTGCGCGACGTGGCCGAGGAGTTTGGCCTCACGCCTGCGGTGGAGGTGAGCCGCGCCAAGGCGCTCGTTGCCCGCACGGCGGACGTGGAGGAGTCCTTCTCGCCCGTTGAGGTGGGTCGTGCGGTGTTTGCCGAGAAGCCCGAGGTGGCAGAGCGCTTTGAGCAGCGCGTCGCGGAGGCCAGGCTCCCCGAGGAGGCGCCCGTGCGCCGCGGGGTGGCAAACCGCCTCACGAAGAGCCACAAGATTCGCACGGACACCGGGGTTGAGATCACCTTTCCCTCAGAGCTTGCCGAGAAGCCCGGCTACCTTGACTTCTCCACCGACGCTGAGGGGCGCATCACCATCACGGTGGGAAACGTGGCAAAGATCGAGAACCGCTAGGCGCTACCCCCTCGAATCTTTTGGCTTGGTCACATGTTCATCTCGTGACTCTGATGATTTGCTACTAGAATGTTGGGACGTGTCATCCTTCGCAGCCCATTTGTACCCAAGGAGACGTCATGTCCCAGAAGCACGTACCCATCACGGACGTTTGCCCTTCGCGCGGCGTGACGCGTCGCGAGGCACTCCGTTTCTTTATTGGCGCGGGACTCTGCGCCACCTTCTATCCTGCCGTTGCCAACGCCACCACCACCCAGGAGCAGCTCGATGCGGCTCAGCTGGACTATGACGAGGCGAAGGCGGAGCTCGATCTGATCAGCGACCAGGTCGTCGAGGCCCAGTCCGCTCTCGGCCAGACGCAGATTCAGGTGAGTGACCTCTCGATCCAGATCGACACCAAGCAGGGCGAGATCGACGACAAGCAGGCCGAGATCGACACCAAGCAGGGCGAGATCGACGACAAGCAGGCCGAGATCGAGCGCAAGCAGGGGATTCTCGCCGAACGCATGAGCGCGGCCTACAAGGCGGGCGCGTCCTCGACGATCGACCTGCTCTTCTCGTCCGCCACGATCGAGGAGCTCACGAGCAATATCTACTACCTCGACAAGGTGAGCGAGTCCGATCGCGAGATGATCGATGACGTCAAGCGCCTCAAGAGCGAGCTCGAGCAGCAGAAGGTTGAGCTCGAGCAGCAGAAGGCCGCGCTTGAGACGGAGAAGGCCGCACTCGAGGTCCAGCGTGGCGAGCTACAGGAGCTTCAGGTTCAGCAGCAGGCGCAGCTCGAGGAGGTGCGTGCGCGTCAGGCGGAGTCCGAGGCGCTCGTGAGCAGCCTCTCCGAGGAGGTCCAGGAGCTCATGGCAAAGCGCGACGCTGAGCTTCTTGCCGCCCAGCAGGCGGCCGAGGAGGCGCGACGCCAGCAGGAGCTCCTCCAACAACAGCAGCAGAGCGGCGGGACCACCACGGGTGGGGGCGTTGATGTCTCCACCGGCAGCACCACCATTACGGGGTCGGGTTCGCTCTCGCGCGTGGTGAGCGCTTCTTACTCCACGCCCTCTCCGGGATCGGGCCTGTGCGCCGCCTGGGTCTCCAACGTCTTTGCCAACGCCGGCATCGGGACCTTCTACGGAAACGCCGATGACATGTTCTACACCTGGTGCGGGTACCCGACCTCCCAGATTCAGCCCGGCATGATCGTTGCCACTCCAACGGTTCCGTACAGCACCGCAGCGGCCATCTACGGTCACGTGGGCATCTATATCGGTAACGGCACGGTGCGCGACAACCGCAGCGGCGTGCTGATGACCACGTCGCTCTCCGAGTGGGTCAGTATGTACAGCGTCTCTGTCACGGTGCGTTGCGGCTGGCTCGGCGGCGTCGCCCTCTCCTGACAATAGGGTACAGCTAGGGGCAGAGGCGCTCTGTCAGGTTGCCAGATGACCTGACAGAGCGCCTCCGCCCCTGTCGCTTAAATCGCTAGTTGTTGACGCCGTGGTGGCAGACAAAGGCCTCGCGCGTGATGGGCTCGAACTTGTAGCCGCGCGCCTGGTAGAACTCGATGATCTGCGGAAGCGCGTCGGGCGTGGTGCTCTTGGTGTTGGAGTCGTGGAAGAGCAGCATGACGTTGGTGTAGCCCTCAACGCATGAGCTCTGCACGAGCGTGCTTGCGGCTACGTTTGTGCCCGAGGCGTCGGAGGAGCTCACGTTCCAGTCGTAGAACTGATAGCCGCGCGCCTGCACCTCGTTCACAAGCGTGCTCATGATGCCCTGGGAGTAGTTCGCGGAAATGGTGTTCGAGGCGCCGCCGGGGAAGCGCGTGAGGTACGGCACGTAGCCGATCTGCTCCTTGACCACCTCCCCGACCTGCTCAAGGTCCGAGAAGTACGCGTCGACCGATGAGTAGACGGAGGCGTAGTCATGGGTCATCGAGTGCAGACCGATTGAGTGGCCGCGCTCGTAGGCATCCTTGATGTAGCCGCGCTTGTCAGGCTCGTGACCGGTGACGAAAAAGGTTGCCTTGACCCCGTAACGGTCGAGAACCTCGAGCACGCGCGGGGTGTTCTCCGATGGACCATCATCAAAGGTGAGATAGACGGTCTTCTCGCCCGTTCCGTCGAACTTCCAATCGGTCTGCTTGGTGGGGTCGAGCGCGAGGTCGGCGGCGCGGTCATCCGCGGGCTGCTCGGGCTCCGGCTCTGGCTCGGGCGGGGCATCCTGCTCGACGACGATGGTCTCGTCCGTGGGGGAGAGCGCTCCCTCACCTTGCTGCGCGCTCACAAGCATGAAGAGGCCGCCCGCGCCAGCGAGAAGGACGATGAAGAGAAGGACGCACGTGACCACAAGTCCCTGTGCCCGCTTCTGCTGGTCTCTTGCGCTCGGCCTTGCGCCATTGCCCCGCCGTGCCATGATGCCTCCGTTAATCCGTTTGAAACACAATCGTCCATTCTACGACAGACGCGTTTGCGCTGCGTGAAGAGGCAGTTGACGCTTGGCGCTTGTCGACGATTGGTTGACAGCGGGGACTGGACCGACGATTGGGCTGACAGTTGGGGACGGGGGCGTTTTGTCAGGTTTGGGCAAAACCTGACAAAACGCCCCCGTCCCCAACTGTCAGCCATTACTGTCTTGTCAGCTGTCAAGCAAGCTGTATACTGTCATGGTTGCCAACGAGGGGAGTGGGCATGCTGACAGACGAACTGCGCGCCGAGGTCGCGCGCCTCAAGGCTGAGCGCGACGCAGTGGTCCTGGCGCACTACTACGTCCCTCCCGAGGTCCAGGAGCTGGCCGACCACGTGGGCGACTCCTTTGCCCTCGCCAAGCTCGCGACTACGCTTTCGCACAAGACGCTCGTCTTTGCCGGTGTGAGCTTCATGGCCGAGAGCGCCAAGCTCCTCTCGCCCGAGAAGACCGTCCTCATGCCGGACCCCACGTCCGACTGCCCGATGGCCCACATGGTGCGTCGCGAGACGGTGGAAGCTGCGCGCGAGCGCTACGGCAGTGACCTTGCCGTTGCCTGCTACGTCAACTCCACGGCTGAGGTGAAGTCGTGGTCCGACGTCTGCGTCACCTCCTCAAACGCGGTGCGCACCGTGCGCGCGCTGCCGCAGGCCAACGTCCTCTTCGTGCCCGACCGCCACCTCGGCAGCTACGTGGCGAGCCAGGTGAGCGAGAAGAACGTCATATTGAACGACGGTTATTGCCCCATCCACCGCGACATCTCCGCTGAGGAGGTCCGCGCGCTCAAGGCCGAGTTCCCGGATGCGCCGGTACTCGCGCACCCGGAGTGCGGTCCCGAGGCGATGGCGCTCGCCGACTTTGCAGGATCAACCTCGCAGATCATCGAGGCGGCCGTGGCGGGTTCGGCATGCGACTACATCATCCTCACCGTGGACGGCGTGCGCGGTGAGCTGGAGCGGCAGACGGCAGGGACCGACAAGCGCTTCCACTTCCCGGCAACGCGCCCCGTCTGCCCCGATATGGACCGCATCACGGTGGAGCGCCTCGTCACGTGTCTGCGCGATGGCTCCGGCGAGGTCGGTCTGCCACCCGCGGAAGTGGCCGAGGGCGCCCGTGCCGCGCTCGCGCGCATGCTCGAGCTGGGGAGGTAGCGTGTCTAGCGAGAAGGGCTGCGCCGTCGCGCCTAAGAACTCACGGGCGGCGCACGTCATCGATTGCGACGTTGTCATCGTCGGCTGCGGCGTGGCCGGCCTCTACTGCGCGCTCAACCTGCCGTCCGCGCTCTCGGTGGTCCTGCTCTCCAAGGAGTCCGTGGACCACTGCGACTCCATGCTCGCCCAGGGCGGCATCTGCGTCCTACATGACCCGGACGACTACGAGAGCTTCTTTGAGGACACGCTGCGCGCGGGACATTACGAGAACCGCCTGGAGAGCGTGGACCTCATGATTCGCGCGAGTCGGCCCATCATCGACGACCTCATCAAGCGCGGTGTTCGCTTCGCCCGCAGGCCTGACGGCGAGCTGGACTACACGCGCGAGGGCGCGCACTCCCGCCCGCGCATCGTCTATCACGCGGACATCACGGGCGAGGAGATCACCACGCACCTGCTGACATGCGTGCGCGAGCTGCCCCACGCCTGCATCCTCGAGCACACCTGCATGACGGACATCCTCGAGGGCTTTGAGGGAAGTGGGCGGCGCGTGTGCCGCGGCGTCGTGGCAACGGGCCAAACGGGCGAGAAGATCGAGATTCGCGCGGATGCCACGGTCTTTGCGACGGGTGGCGTGGGAGGGCTCTACTCGAGGTCCACGAACTTCTCGTGCCTCACCGGGGACGGCTGCCGCATAGCCGCCGAGCACGGCGTCCTTCTCGAGCATATGGACTACGTGCAGATTCACCCCACCTCGCTCTGGAGCGAGCGGCCCGGCCGTGCGTTTCTCATCTCTGAGTCCGCGCGTGGGGAGGGCGCGATCCTGCTAAACGACGACGGCGAGCGCTTCACGGACGAGCTACAGCCGCGCGACGTGGTCTCCGCCGCCATCTTTGCCGAGATGAGAAGGACGGGGGCTCCCCACGTCTGGCTCTCCTTCGAGCGGGTGCCGCGCGAGGTCATAGAGGGGCACTTCACGCACATCCTGGAGCGCTGCCTCGAGGAGGGATACGATATTCGCGAGCGGCCCATCCCCGTGGTGCCCGCCCAGCACTACTTCATGGGCGGCATCCATGTGGACTCCAACTCCGAGACCACGCTGCCGCGCCTCTTTGCGTGCGGCGAGACCTGCTGCAACGGCGTGCACGGCAAGAACCGGCTGGCCTCGAACAGCCTGCTCGAGTCGCTCGTCTTTGCGCAGCGGGCTGCCGACAAGATCATGCGCGATCGCTTTGCCGAGGACACCGCAGCGCAGCTGGCGGCCGCGGCAAGTGAGCGCTCCCGCTTTGTGGCGGGCTCGCGCGACGTGACCGATGTGGCGCTGCTCACTGGCGCCAGGTGACAATCGAACCTGTCCCAATTGTCACGCAACAACCGAGGGAGGACCCGATGACCGACCCGATGATTCAGATGCAGATGGACGACCACATCCGCGCGGCGCTGCGCGAGGACATGCCCTTCGGCGACGTCTCCACCGCCGCCGTGATGCCCGAGCCGCGTCCCGGCCGCGTGCAGCTCATCGCCAAGGCGGACGGCGTAATCGCGGGCCTCGCGGTCTTCTCGCGCGTCTTTGAGCTGCTCGACCCCGCCACGCGCGTCACCGCCGACGTGGCGGACGGCGATCGCGTGAGCGCGGGCCAGCACGTGGCGACCGTCGAGGGAGACGTGCGCGTGCTGCTGGAGGGCGAGCGCACCGCCCTCAACTATCTGCAGCGCATGAGCGGCATCGCCACCTACACCGCAGGTATTGCCGCCGCGCTCGAGGGCACACCCACCACGCTCGTCTGCACGCGAAAGACCACGCCCGGCATGCGCCTCTTCGAGCGCGAGGCCGTGCGCCTGGGCGGCGGCAGCCTGCACCGCTACGGCCTCTCCGACGGCGTTCTGCTCAAGGACAACCACATCGACGCCGCGGGCGGCGTGGCGCGCGCCATCGAGTGCGCCCGCGTGACGGTACCATTCGTGGACAAGGTGGAGGTGGAGTGCGAGAGCCTCGAGATGGTCCGTGAGGCCGTGGAGGCCGGGGCCGACATCATCATGTTGGACAACATGTCCCACGACGACATGGCCGCTGCGATTGCCCTCATCGACGGCCGCGCCCAGACCGAGGCCTCGGGCAATGTGGAGGCCGCCAACGTGGGACGCTACGTCGACCTGGGCGTGGACTTCGTCTCCTGCGGCGCGCTCACGCACTCCGCGCCGATCCTCGACCTCTCGCTCAAGCACCTGGAGGTGCTGGGGTGAGCGCCAGCGCGGGCGACGCCCGTCGCGAGAAGATCCTGGAGGCCCTTCGCTCCTCTGATGGCCCGCTCTCGGGCAGCGCGCTTGCCGAGAGGTGCGGCGTGAGCCGACAGGTGGTGGTGACCGACGTTGCGCTGCTGCGCACGCGGGGCGAGAAGATCGTGTCCACCAACCGCGGCTACGTCCTTCTCGCCGGCGGCGCGCCCGCACGGCCGAGGCGCCTGTTCAAGTGTCGCCACACCGCCGAGCAGACCGCCGACGAGCTTACCTGTATCGTTGATTTGGGCGGGTGCGTCGAGGACGTCTTCGTGAACCACCGCGTCTATGGCAAAGTGTCTTCCGAGCTGGGCATCTCGAGTCGGCGTGACGTGGAGCGCTTCATGGACGAGCTGGCCTCCGGCGTGTCCGCCCCGCTCATGGAGGTCACGAGCGGCTATCACTTTCACCACGTGAGCGCGAGAAACGAGAGGGACCTCGACGAGATTGAGCGCTCGCTCGCCGCCCGTGGCTATCTTGCCGACCTTACCGGCTACGAGGCCGAGACCTTCTCCTAACGCTCGTCGGCCCCGTTCCAGCTATCATCCAACTGCCCGGCTCCCGAGGTTATTGGTGGGGATGAACCATCGCCTTTGGGTATACTCCCTACGTTCGGCTGTGAAGGGAGTTTTCAGATGCGAGACCTCGAGCTCTCGGTTGCGCGAACGCCGACCCAGGCGGTGCTGCGCATCGTGTCGATTCTCATGGGCATCATGGGCGCGCTCGTTCTTGTCGGCGGCCTGCTCGTGCTTGTCCCGAGCGTCATCGGCGGCTCGGACTTCTGGGCCTCCGTTACCTTTGGCATCATGATTCTCGTGGTCGCGGGACTGCTCATCCTCACCGCCGCCCTTGGCATCGTTGCCTCCAACAACTCCGCGCGCGTGGGGCCGTATCGCTTTCTGTGCTATCTCGTCGGCCTCGGCGTTCTTGTCGCCATCGTCTGGGGCTGGGGCCTTGGCACGTTCATCCTGTTCGACCCCGTCGTCCTCACCACGACGATCATCTACGTCCTCGTGTGCTCGCGGCTTGCCGACAAGGTCAAGGAGGAGCATGACAGCGGCGTGAGCGGCGAGACGTTCCTGCGCTCGAGGCACCAGCGCGTGCTTCACCTGCTCTCAGAGGTCATCATCTTGAAGGGCGTGCTCACGCTTGTGGTGGTGGGCGTGCTCAGCGCGGCCCTTGTCGTCTATGGCGAAGGCGAGCGCGCCGTTATCTCCGGCATTCCCATCACCGTGAGCGGAACGCTCTTTGCCCTGCTCATAGTGGGTGGCATCTCGGCCGGGCTTGCCGTTCTCGTTGGCGGCCTTGGGATTCGCGGCTCAAACCGCCCCGAGAAGATCGTGCCGTTTCTCGTGCTGTCAGCCCTTTCGTTCCTGTTTGATGCGGTCCAGGTGGCGGGGATGCTCGTCGAGCTAGGCATCCACGGCGTGACCTTTGACCTCATGCTGGACCTGCTCTTCATGGGCTCGTGCGTCTACCTTGCGATCCGCGTGCTGCGCCAGCCCTCTCCGGAGGAGCTCATGGCCGAGGCGGTGGGTACCGCGACGGTTGCGGCAGACGAGTAGGGAGCGCTGTGGGCCGCTCATGCCTCTCGCCGTTGCCCCGTGGGACGGTCTTCTCAGAGTGTCGCCATGCGTCCACATGTGCTGTGGCTGAGGACGCTAAGCGACACTTTGAGCCGCCGAAGTGTCGCCAGGCGTCCACACCTGCCACGGCTGTGGACGCTAAGCGACACATTGAGGCCCCAAAGTGTCGCCAAGCGTCCACAGGTTAGAATGTGTGGACTCAAAGCGACACTCTGAGCGAGCGGGGCGTTGGCTGCCCATGCGCGTCGGTGCGGGGCACCAAGACGCGCGCCGCTGGAAGGGACATCATGAACGGAACCATGCTCCAGGGCTTCTCCTGGTATCTGCCCGCAGACGGCTCCCACTGGCGCCGCATTGCCGAGCAGGCCCCCGACTTTGCCTACCAGGGCATCACGGCCGTGTGGCTGCCGCCCGCCTACAAGGCCGAGAAGGGCGCCGAGGACGTGGGCTATGGCGTCTACGACACCTATGACCTGGGCGAGTTTGACCAGAAGGGCACTGTGCGCACCAAGTACGGCACCCGCGCGGAGTACGAGGCCGCGGTGCGTGCGCTGCAGGAGAACGGCATCCAGGCACTTGCGGATATCGTGCTCAACCAGCGCCTCGGCGCGGACGGCTGCGAGGACGTGGTCGCGCGCGAGGTTCAGTCCAGCAACCGCGAGGTCGTGCTCGGAGACGCGCAGACCATCTCCGCGTGGACGCGCTTCTCGTTCCCCGGTCGCGCGGGCGCCTACTCTGACTTCACCTGGGACTGGACCTGCTTCCACGGCGTGGACTGGGACGACAAGGCCAAGCGCAAGGCCATCTTCCTCTTTGACGGTAAGCACTGGGACAGCGCCGTGGACCGCACGGAGAACGCCAACTACGACTACCTCATGGGCGCGGACGTGGACGTGAACGAC
>CASEGE010000058.1 GCA_949287335.1 uncultured Olsenella sp.
GATCATGAGGACGGTGCGCGCCGAGCCGTCGCGCCCGTGGGCGAGGCGCTTGAAGGCTGCCTGGATCTTGACCTCGTTCTCGGGGTCGGCAAAGGCCGTCGCCTCGTCGAGCACCACGACGGGTGCGTCTTTGAGGACTGCGCGGGCGATCATGAGTCGCTGCACCTCGCCGCCGGAGAGGTGGGTGCCGCCCGTCCCCACGAGCGTGTCCGCGCCTTGGGGCAGCTTCTCCAGGATGTCCGCACACTGGGCGGCCTCAAGCGCGGCGAGAACCTCCTCGCGGGCGGCCTCGGGGCGCGCGGCGCGCACGTTCTCCAGGATCGTCTGGCGGAAGGGCCGGTTTGCCTGGAAGACAAACGCCACTCGGTCCATGAGGTCGTGCGGGTCCATCTCGCGCACGTCCACGCCGCCAAGCGTCACGCGTCCGGCGTCCACGTCCCAGAAGCGCGGCACGAGGCTCGCCGCCGTGGTCTTGCCGCCGCCGGAGGGGCCCACGAGCGCCACCGTCGCGCCGGCCGGCACCTCAAAGCTCACGTGGTCGAGCGCCGGAGCGTCCACGCCCTCGTAGGTAAAGCTCACGTCCTCGAAGCGGATGGCGTTGCCCGCGGGCGTGCGAGGTGCGACAGGGGCGGAGATCACGGGTGCGGCCAGCACCTCCTCGACGCGCGTGACCGCGTCCGCGGCGGACTGGAACGCCTCGGACATGAACATCACGCGCGTCATGGCGGTGGGGATTACGGCCGAGAAGATCGCGTAGAACGCGAAGTTGGCCAGAAAGCGCGCGAAGTCCCCCTCGCCGGGCGCAACGAGGATCGCCGCCGGCACGAGGAAGATCGCGACGCCGTTGATGATGGTGAGCGAGAGCGACTGCGGCGTCTGGCACCACTTTACGGCGTAGTCCTGCGCGAGCCGCGTGAACTCCTCGATGGCGTCATGGAACGCGCGGAAGCTGTAGACCGTCTGCTGGAAGACCTTGACCACGGGGATGCCGCGCACGTACTCGGTGCCGGTCTTGTTCATCTTGACGAGCGACTCCATGTAGCGCGTCATGAAGTCCATGCCGCGCCCGCCCATCATGTAGAACATGCAGCCGAGCGAGATGATCACCGCGACAAGGCACGCGAGGCCGAGCCGCCAGTCAAAGACGAAGAACAGCACCAGCATGCCGACGATCATGGCAATGCTGCCTGCGGTGTCCGGGAGCTTGTGGGCGAGAAGCCCCTCGGTCTCGGCGGCGCAGCCGTCCACGACGCGGCGAAGCGCGCCGCTTGCGTGCGTGTCGAAGTAGCCCAGGCTCGCGTGTATGAGGTGGTCCGTGGTTCGTTTGCGCATGTTGGACGCGCAGCGGAAGGCAGCGAGGTGCGTGCACATGAGACCGGCGAAGTAGAGGAGGATGCTCGCGGCCGCAAGGCCGAACGCCCACCAGCCATACGCTGCGATGCCAGTGGCCGCGCCCCAGTCGGGGGCCACGGCGATGAGGTCGCGCGCCACGAGCCAGACGCAGACGTACGGGCCAAAGCTCACGAGCATCGAGACGGCCGAGAGTACGCAGCCCAGGTACGTGAGCGCTTTGCGCGGGCCGGCAAAGGCGAGCAGGCGGCCAACGGCGCCCTTGCCGCGGGCGTTGCTCGCCTTGGTTGCTTGAGAGTCAGACATCGAAACCTCCTGCCTGTGGAGACCTTGATAGACGTTCCGTTGCACCGTATCATGGGAGCCGTTACTTGTTAGCTATGGTTAACTAACCTTGGACGATTCTTCAAGGGAGATGGACGAACCCTCAAGATGACGGGCATGGGTGACATTCCCCGCGAGCTCGTTGTGCTCTTCGAGCCGCAGGTCGAGCAGCTTGGCGTGCGCCTTGAGCGTCGGGGCGGCATCTGGGTGGGGGAGGCGCGGGGCTCCGTGGCGACAGGCTCGATGTGGCTTTGCGCGCCGGCGCCGCACTGCCTCGTGCTCTGTCACGACATCACTCCGTTTGAGGACATGCCGCTCTTCGAGTGGTCGCTCGGGCCGTACGCCTGCGCCTGCACGATGGGAGACGATGCGGTAGCATGCTCGCGGGACTGCGGGCTTCCGATCAGGTTCGTCGGCGCCGGGGGCGGCGCGCGTCGTCCGCATGACGAAGTTGCCACGTTCGTTGAGCATGGCCCCCGCTCGCTCTCGAGTCGCCTGCTCGCCGGCCACGTCTACCGTTCCCGCTCCATCATCTGTCTGCCCGACTTCTTCGACGACCTGGATCGTAGCTATCCGGGGGAGTTCGGCGGGCTCTTCTCGGCGTTCGACGGCGCCTGGGGTCCCGAGGCCAAGGGGGCGATTCGCCGTGCGCTCGGCAACATACCTGCGGGCCCGCCACTTGGCCCCGGCGGGTCGCTCGGACTTCTCTCGACCGTCACCTCCCTCATGGCGTCTCTGGCGGCGGACGGGAGAGGTACCGAACAAGATGAGGGCACGCTGGTGAGTCACGCGAGGAGGTTCTTGTCGGCTGCCGTCGAGGAGGGCGGCGTGCCACCTTCCGTCGACGCGCTCGCGCGCAGGCTCTACGTGAGTCGCTCGCGGCTCTGTGACGCGTTCAGGCGCGAGACGGGGCAGAGCGTGGGCGCGTATGCGCGTCAGCTGAGGATGGAGCGCGCGTGCCGTCTCCTCGAGGACGGGAATTGTGCCGTCTCCGAGGTCGCCGTCCTTCTCGGCTATCCAAGTCCCTCGGCCTTCTGCCACGCCTTCTCCGACTTCACGGGCCTGTCCCCTCGCGCATGGGTCAAGGGGAACAGCTCCTTTTGACCGATACGACAGACGAAACATGTGGGTCGAAGTTTGTCGAATGTAACCGACAAAATATCTCAATACGTATTTTTTATCGGTTATAATCGATAAAAAACGGATTGGAGGGGACCATGATAGAGCGACCGCACTACCTCAAAGCAATCCAACCGTTTATCGGGCAAGACGTCGTCAAGGTGCTCACCGGAATGAGACGAAGCGGCAAGAGCACTATTCTCAATGCTGTGAAGCAGCAGCTCGAGCAGTCGGGGGTTCCCTCCCAAAACGTTATCTCCATGGACTTTGAGTCGCTCAAATGGGAGGATGCTGCCTCTGGCTATCAGAGCCTCTACCGAGAGGTCATGCATCAAGCCGAAGGCGTCTCGGGGAAGGTGTATCTGTTCTTCGACGAGATTCAGGAAGTTCCTTCGTGGGAACGCGCCATTGACTCATTTCGCGTTGACCTTGACTGCGACATCTATCTCACGGGCTCAAACTCCAAGCTCCTGTCGAGCGAGCTCGCATCATTACTCACCGGACGCTACGTCACCATCGAGGTGATGCCCTTCTCGTTTGGTGAGACGATCGCGGCAACGGTGGGCTCGTCCCAAGAGGCGCTTCCTCTTTATCTCACGCTCGGCGGCCTTCCTTTTCTCAGCCATATCTCCTATGCGCGCGAGGCGTCGCTCTCGTACCTGCGGGACGTCTATAACTCGATACTCCTGAAGGACATCGTGGCCCGCAGGGGGTTCCGCAATGTGGAGCAGCTCCAGCGCGTGCTGCGCTACTTCGTTTCTGAAATTGGGACTACGTATTCGGTGGACAACATCGTCAACACGCTGAAGCAGGCCGGGCAGAGTGTGTCTCGAGACAGCGTGTACAGCTATCTCGATGCGGCGAGCGACGCCAAGCTGCTGTCGCGCGTGAAGCGCTATGACGTGAGAGGGAAGGCGATCCTTCGGGGCGAGGAGAAGGTGTACCTCACTGACGTCGGGATTCGCGAGGCACTGCTCGGATCAAACGAGGCTCGCATAGACCTCGTCCTTGAGAACGTGGTGTTCTGCGAGCTCGCACGGCGTGGGTATAGCGTCTACGTTGGTCGCAACGGCAGTAGGGAGATTGACTTCGTAGCCGAGCGTGGGTCCGAGAGGGTCTATGTGCAAGTTGCCTACCTTCTTGCAAGCGAGAAGACCGTCGAGCGCGAGTTCGGAGCGTTTGAGGGCATTCCGGATAACTTCTCGAAATACGTGGTGACGCTCGACCCGATTAACCGATCTCAGAACGGCATTCGACATCTGCACCTTACGGATTTCCTGCTCGCCGAGGAGTGGTGATTCAGAAGAGGGTAGGCCCCCTTGGAATCCATTTCTGGCAGAAACCGAATCTGGCATACGCCAGCGATGATACGAAGGGACAGTCCCTTCGTATCATCGCGGCTTTTATATATGACCAACATGTTGGTTATACTTGTCGCAACGAAGAAGGCGAGCCGCATGGCAACGTTGACCATCGATCTTGAGGGCGCCGCACGCATGGGCATCGCGGAGGCAAAGGCCCATCTCAGTAGCATCGTCGAGCGTGCCGAGAAGAACGGCGAGGTTGCGATTCTCGAGCGCTATGGGCGGCCGGCGGCGCTCGTCGTGCCCCTGCCGCGTGCGGAGGGCGTGGGGCATCGGGTGCGCGGCCTTCTCGCAGAGTACGCGGACGAGGGGCTTGTTGGCCTCGAGGAGGGCGCCTTTGCCCGGGCGATGGAGGCGAAGCATGGAAGCCCTGCTTGATGCCAACGCCGTGCTGCTGGGCAAGGTGGGGGACTAGCTCGCCTGAAGGTCTCACACCATCCCTGCCGTCTGTCGATGCGTCGAGTGATTCAAAAGGGGACAGTCCCCTTTTGAATCACTTACCTGAGCAGCGTCTCCGTGAGCCACGCGATCCCGTAGCCGATGAAGAATCCCACCGCCATCCCAAAGAGCGCCCAGCCGACGATGCGCACGACCTTCATCCAGCGGGGGATGAGGCGCTCGCGCCGACCGCGCTCGGTGTCGCGGTCCACCGGCTCGCCGTTCCAGAATGCCAGGACCTCCTGGTAGGTGACGAGATCGTGCTCCTTCTTGATGCGATCGGCCCATCGCGCCGCAAACAGGGCGATGCCCCAGAGTACGATCACAAGCGCCAGGGTGGGCAGCGTCTGCAGGATCGAGAGGTCCCACACGGTCATCTGACATACCCACCAGACCAGGGCCAGCACCATCAGCGCGATGAATCCCAGCATGACGCCGCCTAGGCTCCTGAGCAGCTGCACGTCCTTCTCGATTGTTTCCTTCATGGTGTCCACGTCTCCTCTCACGAGCTCGTCGATGGTCGTGCCAAAGACCTGCGAGAGGAGCAGCAGGCTCTGGACGTCGGGGTAGGTCTTGTCGTTCTCCCAGGACGAGATTGTCTGGCGACTCACGTAGATGCGTCCCGCCAGATCGTCCTGCGAGATGCCGAGCTCCGCGCGCCGCGCCTTGATGTGGCTTCCCAGCTCCATGCCGCCTCCCTTCTGCGTCTTGGCTCGACCCTTGTCGAGAAGAGCGTGCCACCGTGGGGGAGAGCGTACCATCAAAGGCGGGCGACACCGGGCCGCGCGCCGCAGATTTGGACTGTCAAAAGGTCTTGACGCGGCACGTGAGCTGGTGGTTTGCGGAGGCGCGCCTGCCCTCAAAAGTAATCCAAAGGGAACTGCCCAGCTTGATTGCAGAAGGACACGCATGTGATGACACCCAGCCCTGACGCCAGCGTCGCGCTATAATCGGGCTCAGGTGCCTTAACTGCGAGAACATGCGACGTGGGGAGGTCCCGTGTTCTGTGCCAAGTGTGGAGCAAAGGTTCCGGATGGCGCGAAGTTCTGCCCCGCGTGCGGTGCGTCCTTCGCCCAGATTCCCGCGGCTGCGCCCTCGTCTGCGGCTGCACCTGCACCAACGCCCGCGCCCGCGGCCCAGCCCTCGACGCCTGCCGCGCCGCAGCGTCGTCGACGCACCCTGCCGCTCGTCCTTCTCGCTGTGGCCGCTGTTGTGGTTCTTGGCGTGGGCGGCTTTCTCGCGTGGCGGGCGCTTTTGGGCGGCGGCGCAACGCAGGACGAGCGCATTGCGACAAACGCCGTGCTCGCCAACGGGACTTCGACAAGCGCCCAGGGGTACGACTTCTACTGGGACCCCGACACAGGAGCGCTCATGCGTGCCCGCACGGACGGATCAGATGCGCCGGTGGCCCTTGCCAAGCAGGCTGACGAATACGGGTTCCTGCGAAACATCCACGTGCTGGGGGACAGGGTCTACTTCCTGACGAGCAGCTACTCTGGGGACGGTGCGGATGGGCTCCGCTGCGTGAACATAGACGGAACGGACGAGAAGACCGTGTTCAGCGCACCTGCCACGGACGATGGCGATACCGGGTACATCTACTGCGCCTACCCCGTTGGCGACAAGATCTATGCGGTGGTCGACCTGGGGTCGGCCGAGGAGGGCCCGAGCAGCTGTGCCGTGTATCGTTTTGGTCCCGAGGGCGAGGACCAGGAGCGCCTCGCGCGCATAGAGGGGGTTCCCGGGGGCAGCTTTGCCATGACCCCCGAGGCCGTCTACTACGCCTCCGACGGTGACCTCTATGCGCTCAACTACGAGGAGGGCGCTCCCAGTCGCATCTGGAGGAGCCAGACAGGTCGCGCGACGCAGCCCTTTGTCTACTACGGGCGCCTGTGGGTCTGGGAGGGCGACCTCGACTACCAGAGCGGCACGCTGCTCTCCATGAAGCCGGACGGCTCCGACGTGCGCGAGGTCATGAGCCCCGAGGCTGGGGCGGGCATGTGGCCCTGCGGAGTCTATAACGGCACGCTGCTCCTCCAGGCTCGTGCCAATAAAACCTCGGACGATAAGTGCCTCATCGTGGGCGTCTCACTGAATGACGGCCACGAGGTCATGCGTCTTGAGCTCGAGCCCGGCTGGGGCTATTCCTATGTCGCGGACGGCGGAGACCATATGGTTGTTGCGATGGCAGCGGTGGACACGATGGGCGCCGCACTCGGCTCGTACAGCGTTGGGCCCGACGGGAGCGTCATCACAACGCACAAGCCCTACGACAACTAGGCACGAGGCGCGCCTGGGCTGGCGCGCGGTTGGGAGGAGCCATGTTCTGCCCTCAGTGTGGAAGCAAGCTCGCGGACGACGCGAAGTTCTGCCCCTCGTGTGGCGCGCCCGTTGCGGCCGCGACCCCTCCCGCC
>CASEGE010000059.1 GCA_949287335.1 uncultured Olsenella sp.
ATGCTCTCCTCCCCCATGGGCCAGCCCTTCCCCGCCGTCGTGGCGGCCGTTGAGGACGGCAACATCACCTTTGACATGAACCACGAGATGGCCGGCAAGGCCCTCAACTTCAACATCGAGCTGCTTGAGGTTGCCGAGTAAGCCCCTCGGTAAAGGCACCGCCACGAGCTAGGGACACAGAGGCCGGCCCGCCTCATTCCCGCGCGCAGTTCTTGCGAAGCAAGCTGTCTGAGCGCCGGAGAAGGGCCGCCGGGGGGTCGCCGGGCACACCTCGCTAGATCGCGGCGAGTGCCTGCTCGATGTCAGCGATGAGGTCCTCGGTACCCTCGAGGCCGCACGAGAAGCGCACCATGGCAGGCGAGATGCCGGCGGCGGCCAGCTCCTCGTCGTTCATCTGGCGGTGCGTCGCGGAGGCCGGGTGCAGGCAGCAGGTGCGGGCGTCGGCCACGTGCGTCTCGATGGCGGCAAGGCGCAGGGCCGCCATGAACTTCTCGGCAGCCGCGCGACCGCCGGCAAGCTCAAAGGAGACCACGCCGGAGCCGCCCTCGGGCAGGTACTTCTGGGCAAGGGCGTAGTACGGGTCGGACGGCAGATGCGGGAAGCGCACCGAGGTCACCTTGTCGGAGCCCTCGAGGTACTCGGCCACGGCAAGGCCGTTCCTGAAGTGCTGCGGCATACGCACGTGAAGGCTCTCGAGGCCCATGTTGAGGTAGAACGCGTTCTGCGGGCTCTGGATGGAGCCGAGATCGCGCATGAGCTGCGAGGTGGCCTTGGTGATGAAGGCACCGGCCTGACCGAACTTCTCGGCGTAGACAATGCCGTGGTAGGACTCGTCCGGGGTGGTGAGGCCGGGGAACTTGTCCGCGTGCGCCATCCAGTCAAAGTTGCCGGAGTCAACGATGGCACCGCCCACTCCCACGCCGTGGCCGTCCATGTACTTGGTGGTGGAGTGGGTCACGATGTCGGCGCCCCACTCGATGGGGCGGCAGAAGACGGGCGTGGGGAAGGTGTTGTCCACGATCAGCGGCACGCCGTGGTCATGGGCAGCCTTGGCAAAGCGCTCGATGTCCAGCACGTCCAGCGCGGGGTTGGCGACGGTCTCGCCAAAGACGGCGCGCGTGTTGGGACGAAAGGCCGCCGCGAGCTCCTCCTCGCTGCACTCGGGCGAGACGAACGTGGACTCGATGCCCATCTTGGCCATGGTGTGCGCGATGAGGTTGTACGTGCCGCCGTAGATGGCCGAGCTCGCCACGATGTGGCTGCCCGCCTCGCAGATGTTAAAGAGCGCAAAGAAGTTGGCCGCCTGACCGGAGCTCGTGAGCATGGCCGCGGCGCCGCCCTCGAGCGCGGCGATCTTGGCCGCCACGGCGTCGTTGGTGGGGTTCTGAAGGCGCGTGTAGAAGTAGCCCTCGGCCTCCAGGTCAAAGAGTTGGCCCATGTGCTCGGAGGTGGCGTACTTGAAGGTGGTGGACTGGACAATGGGAATCTGGCGCGGCTCGCCGTCGCCCGGCGTGTAGCCGGCCTGGACGCAGCGGGTCGCGATGCTCTGGTCTGCCATGAGGATCCTTTCTTTTGGGTTCCCCCATGATACTCCAGCCCACCATCCCTTGAGTGGACGCCCCTTGGATAGCGGCGTCATGCGTGACCCCGGCTTGGAGCCAGCAATTGGTGACAATTGAACCTGTCCTAATTGTCACACCATCTGCTCGGGATGGAAGACCTCGTCAAAGCGCTCCGGGGTGAGAAGTCCCAGCTCAACGCAGGCCTCCTTGAGCGACGTCCCCTCGGCAAAGGCCTTCTTGGCCACGCGCGCGGCGTTGTCGTAGCCAATGTGAGGGTTGAGGCTCGTCACCAGCATGAGCGAGCGGTGGAGGTTCTCGTCCATCTTCTTGCGGTTGGCGCGGATGCCGCTCGCGCAGCGCTCGTCAAACGAGACGATCGCGTCGGCGAGAAGACCAACGGACTGCAGGTAGTTGTAGGCAATCACCGGCATGAAGACGTTGAGCTCGAAGTTGCCCTGGGAGGCGGCCATGCCGATCGTCGCGTCGTTCCCCATGACCTGCACGGCCACCATCGTCACGGCCTCGCACTGGGTGGGGTTGACCTTGCCAGGCATGATGGAGCTACCAGGCTCGTTGGCCGGAATCGTGATCTCACCGAGGCCAAGGCGCGGACCCGATGCCAGCCAACGCACGTCGTTGGCGATCTTCATCATGTTGGCGGCAAGGCCCTTCACAGCGCCATGGCTGAAGACGAGCGCGTCCTTGCCCGTGAGCGCGCGGAACTTGTTGGGGTCCGTCTCGAAGGGCAGGCCCGTGAGCTCGGCAAGCTCCGCGGCCACGGCATTGTCAAAGCCTGTCGGCGCGTTGAGCCCCGTTCCCACGGCCGTACCGCCCAGTGCCAGGCGATACAGGCCCGGCATCGCGGCAAGCAGCTCTTCGCGTGAACCCTCGAGAAGCCCTCGCCAGCCGGAGATCTCCTGCGAGAAGGAGATGGGCACGGCGTCCTGCAGGTGCGTGCGGCCGCTCTTGACCACGCCCGCGTTCTCCTCCTCCAGGCGACGCAGTGTACCCACAAGCTGATCGATTGCCGGAATCAGGCGCCCCGTCATCGCAATCGCAGCCGCCACGTGCATTGCCGTGGGGAAGGTGTCGTTTGACGACTGGCTCATGTTGATCGAGTCGTTGGGGTGAAGCGGCTTCTCCAGCGCCACGCCCTTCTCGACAACGAGCTGGTTTCCGCGGTTGGCCAGAACCTCGTTCATGTTCATGTTGGACTGCGTGCCGGAGCCTGTCTGCCACACCACGAGCGGGAAGTCCTTGTCGTGCTGGCCGGCGAGCACCTCGTCTGCAGCGGCGCAGATGAGATCGCGAGCCTCGGGCGCAAGACGCCCAAGCGAGCAGTTCGCACGAGCCGCAGCCTTTTTCACCAGCGCAAACGCGCGCACGATCTCACGTGGCATGCGCTCGGTGCCAATGGGGAAGTTCTCGTGGCTGCGCTCGGTCTGAGCGCCCCAGAGCGCGTCCGCCGGGACGCGCATCTCCCCCATCGAGTCGCGCTCGATGCGCCAGCCGTCGTTCATCTCGCTCACGCGCTACTCCTTCTCGGACGTGTTTGCCTCGGGCTCCGCGGCGTCGGACGCGTCGGGCGCGGGCGCACTAGGCTCGGGCGCATCGGGCGCGGGCGTCTTGGCCTTGGGCTTCTTGGCCTTGTGCTTGGCGGGCTTCTCGGGCTTCTCGCCCTTGTCGCCCTTCCCCGCCTTGCCCTTCTCGGCCTTCTTCTTTACCGGGCGCGCGTCCGCCTCGCGACGCTCGAGCCCCGACGTGATGGCAGAGACAACCTCGGCCTGGTCGCGAGCAACCACGCCCAGGTCGGCGCGGACGCCACGGAACCGCGGGCTCTTGGCGCACTCGTCCGCCAGCTGCTTGTTGCTGCGCGCGTCCGAGAGGGCGCCAAGCTCGCGCTGGATCTCGTCGAGCGCCTCGCTCATCTGCGCGCGGTCCGCGCCCAGCACGTCACCGAGGCGCTCGGCAACGTAGTGCATCTCCTTCGCGTCGCGGCGAGCCACGTACACGGCGTCGCCGTCGCGCAGGTCAAGGCCAAAGAGGTCCTCGTCAACCTCGTTGAAGAGCACGTCAAAGCGCACGCGGAAGTCCTCGGCGGTGAGGCCCTTCTCGGCGACCTTGCTCCTCCAGCTCAGGTTCTCGAGGTCGCTCGCGAGCCTCTTGAGGTCCTTCGAGGCGTGGCGCTTGCGCATGTGCGTGACAAACGACGAGCACTCGAGGGCGCGCTCCTTGGCGCAGGCCATGGGCAGCAGACTGTTATCGCCCAGCTCGCCGCTCTCCACCAGGCCGTCCACGGTCTCGGAGAGGATGTCGAGCGCGCGCAGGTGTGCGGAGGCCACCTGAAGTTCCTTGAGCAGGTACTCGCAGCGGCGGTTCTGCTTCTTGGACTGCCAGGGCGCCAAAAACTGCAGGAGGGAGCGCACGCGGCGGATGGCAATCCTGAACTGCAGCAGGTGGTCGGCATCGTCCGGATCTGCGAGAAACGCCTTGGCGCAGGAGGTAAGAACTCCCGTTGCGCCCGCCACGGCCTTCTCAACGAGGGCGAGCTCCTCCCACGAGGCAACTTCGGG
>CASEGE010000060.1 GCA_949287335.1 uncultured Olsenella sp.
CTTCACGCGCGCCGAACTCGAGGCCAGTCGCGAGGAACTTGGGCTCGGAGCCTGGCGTGGGGTTCACGTCGAATGCGGGCGAGAGCCTCCAGCCGGACGCCTCCCGGAGAAAGCCGTAGTTCCTCAGGTGGTTGTCTGTGTTGCCAACGGCACAGGAGAAGAGCGCCCGCATCCAGAGGTCCCTGAGGTCCCGGGCAGGCTGCGACCCCTCAGTCTCGATAAAGTCAACTAGCTCGAGATAGGAGTACCGCCCACCATCGGTGCCCTGAACCGCGGTCAGACCGCTGATGTAAGGGACTCGCTCGCGCCCCCGTCGGTCAAAGCGCCGCGTCAGCAGAACCGAGCGCCCGGCGACACGCAGCAGGCGGGAGACCGGTACGGGAATACCCGACCTCTCCATGAGGCACAGAGCAGCGTGCTCCCATGCGCAGACGTCGTCGATGGCCGACTCGTCCGCCTTGGGAAACTTAGCGATGCAGAGAAAACCTCCCTCGTCCCGAACAGAGGCCTTGGGCCGAGCGCCGCCCAGGCTTGACCCGGCGGCGAGAAGATCACGGATGTCGGCGTCCATATCCGAGGCCGCGATGTCGGCAGCCCGCAGAAGGGAGGGGATGCTCGTCTCGCGCGGCACCCCGTCCGCAATCCCCGAAAGCACCCGACCATCCGTATCCCAAATGCGCAAGGCGCCCTGCCTGGCCTCGTCGTTAACGCCGGTGAGCATATCGGCTTCGAAAAGCGTCCTGGGAACCCGCTCGTCCTCCCGTGCACGGGCGCGCTCCGCACGAAGCATCAGGTTGCGCCCCCACCGGTCTGGCATGCAGTCCTCGAGCGCGCGAAAATCCCGAAGCCCCTCGGAGTGAAAAGTCCCCGGGCCGAGCGGCATGTCCGGCGCCAGAGTGAAGGCGCGGGCGTCATCCAGATAAGAGGCCGCATAAGAGAAGGTCGCCGTCTCATCGCCGTGGCGGACGTTTTGATACAGCCTTCCCGCCAGGACGTCCTCGCCCTCGATCTGAACGGTAACGTCGAGCTGCATACTCTCACCTCCTCACGCGCTTGGGCACGTCCTGCTCCGCCCGCGCGCGGCCGATAGGCGTGTTCAGCGGGTCGGTTGCGTCCTCGACGCCCTTCAGCAAACCCAGAATGCGAGCGACGCGAAGGAAGTTCTCGAACGTGCCCGCTCCCTCGTTCAAAAGGCGGCGAACCGTGGGGACAGAGAGGTTAGCGCGCTCGGCGAGCAGCTCAAGCGTGATGCGCTGCTGACGACGCGCCAGGTCGAGATTGGCTGCAATGGTACGCATCGCACGCGACACCGGTATGGGGGTTCTTCCCGCCATAGCTCTCCTAACAGAAAGCATTGCTTCTGTAATAGACTATAACAGAAAGATATGTTTGTCTAAGCAAAGCTATTGCGCTTGCGCGATTGCCATGAGCGATATAAGGGGCAGCCCTTCTTGAATCACACCACGTGATAGCCGGCCGCCTCCACCGCAGCGGCGAGCGCGGCCTGGTCAATCGGGTCCTTGGAGAGCACGCGCACCCGGTCGGGCAGACTCGCGCGCGCCCACACGCCACCGAGCTCATCGAGCGCGGCCTCCACGGCCGCGAGGCAATGCTCGCAGTGCATCCCCTCGACGGTGAGATTGACCGCATAGGGGTAGTGCGCCTCGTTGGTGTCGGCAACCGTCGGGCGCGCGACGTGGGACTCTCCCCCGCCGGAGC
>CASEGE010000061.1 GCA_949287335.1 uncultured Olsenella sp.
CGGGCGTGCGTGCCCACGAGGTAGCCGTAGGACTCCTCGAAGCCCATGAGGAAGCGGTCCTCCTCGCCCTCGTCCTTGAGCTGGTCGATCTGGTCGCCGATGTACTTGAAGCCGGTGAGGACGCGCCTCATCTCAAAGCCCCAGTCGCGCGCGAGCGCGTCGGGCATGGAAGAAGAGACGATGGTGGAGACGGCCACCTTGCGCGCCACGTCCTCGCCGCGGTCCTTGGCCATCGTGGCGAGCCAGTCCATGAGCAGGACGCCCATCTCGTTGCCGGAGAGCAGGACGTAGTCACCGTCGTGCGGGATGGCGGTGCCCATGCGGTCGGCGTCGGGGTCGGTGGCGACGACGAGGTTGGGCTTGACCTCCTCGGCGAGCTTGAGGGCCAGGTCGAGCGCCTCGCGGAACTCGGGGTTGGGATAGGTGCAGGTGGGGAAGTTGCCGTCCGGGTTGGCCTGCTCGGGCACCACGGAGACCTTCTCGACGCCGATCTCCTTGAGGATGCGGGTCACGAGCTCCATGCCGGTGCCGTTGAGCGGGGTGTAGACCACGGAGTAGTCGTCGGAGGCCTTGAAGCCGGGGACGGAGACCTTCTTGATGTTCTCGATGAAGACGTCCAGGACCTCCTCGGGCGTCCACTCGATGAGGCCCTTCTCGATGCCCTCGTCAAAGTCCATGATCTTGACGTTGAACGGGTCGGCCTTGGCGATGTTCGCGGAGATCTCGGCCGCGGCCTCGTCGGTGATCTGGCCGCCGTTGTCGTTGTAGACCTTGTAGCCGTTGTAGGGCGCGGGGTTGTGGGACGCCGTGAGCACGATGCCCGCGGAGGTGCCGAGGTGGCGCACCGCAAAGGACAGCGTGGGGACGGGCTCGATGCGCGGGTACACGTAGACGTGGATGCCGTTGGCGGCAAGAACGCCGGCGGCGACCTTCTGGAAGTCCTCGCCCTTGTTGCGCGAGTCGCGCGCGAGGGCAAGCGTCGGGTTCTCGTAGTGAGCGTTCAGGTAGTCCGCGACGCCCTGGGTTGCCTGGGCAACCACGTACACGTTCATGCGGTTGGTGCCAACGCCCAGCGTGCCGCGCAGGCCGGCGGTGCCAAAGGCGAGGTCGCGGTAGAAGGCGTCAAAGAGCTTGTCCTCGTTGCCCTCCTTGGTGAGCTCGGCAAGCTCGGCCGCAAGGTCGGCCTCCTTGACGTTGTCCTGCCAGGTCTTGACCGTGGCCTCAATGCGTTCGTCCATAGCGTGTCCCCCATTTGTTCGGGGCGCGGCAATCCGCGCCGTAACCACACGTATAGAGTGATTTTACTCGCGGGGCACGGGGAGTTAGCCCGTCTCTACGCGGGCGGGCGCCGTCTGGCGGCAGACGGAAGACGCCGAGGCACGGACAACGCCGGACGAGAAGGACGGGCGGGCGCGCCGCGGGACCACGAAAACGCCGCCCTTCTCGAGCGCTCGCGCCACGTCCGGGCGCCGCAGCACCTAGTCGACGATGGTGATGCTCGAGATGACGGGCTGATCCTCCTCGGCAACAAGTCCGCTCGACTCGTCTGCCACGGGGACCTTCTCGCAGATGGCGTCGACAACGTCCATGCCCGAGGTCACCGTGCCAAAGGCGGCATACTGCCCGTCAAGCGATGGGGTGGTCTCCTGCATGATGAAGAACTGCGAGCTCGCGGAGTCGTAGTCGCTCGAGCGCGCCATCGAGATGGTGCCGCGCACGTGTGGGATATTGTTCTCAACGCCGTTCTCGGAGAACTCGCCCTTGATGGTCTCGTCCGAGCCTCCCGTGCCGTTGCCCTCGGGGTCGCCGCCCTGAATCATGAAGCCGGGCACCACGCGGTGGAACGTGAGCCCGTCATAGAAGCCCTCCTCCGCCAGATGGCAGAAGTTCGACACGGTGATGGGCGCCACGTTGGCGTTGAGCGTGACCTCGATGGTGCCGTAGCCCTCGACCTCAATGACGGCGTGGTGCGTCCCGGTTGCGTACGGGTCGTCCGGGTCCACCTCGGAGGTCGCGTCTTCCGAGGTCAAGGCGCCGTTGTTCTCGTCCGCGGCGTCACCGGACGAACACCCGGCCACGAGCGTGACGCAGCACAGGGAAACAAACACGGCAAACGTGCCGAGAAGAACGGTGCGAGCAAGCGATGTGCGCCTCATGGCACTCCTTTCAACAGGCTACTGACTGGTCCGGCGCCTCCGGGCAGCACGCCCGCCAAGCGCAGAGACGGTCATAACTGCCGCAACCACCAGGACCGTGGGGACAACCCAGCCCAGCCCCACATCGGCCAGGGGAAGCGCGTCGAGCGGCAGCGCAATGGTGGGGGCAAAGGCATCCCGCAGCCCCTCCGCAGCGCTCACCAGCACGGAGACGCCCACCGCGCACGGCCACACGAGCGGGGTCCGGTCGCACGCGGAGCGAAACATCCCCATAAGCACGAGCGCGATGGCGGGTGGGTAGAGAATCCCCAGCAGCGTTGCCGAGAAGCTCAGGATGGCATCGAGGCCGAGGTTGGACACCAGGCAGGAAAAGGCCGCAAAGGCAACGGCGCAGGCACGGTAGGAGACGCGCGGGAGCTCGCCGGAGAAGTACGTGCCGCAGCAGCTGATGAGGCCGACGCAGACGTTGAGGCACGCAAGCAGGAAGATGGCCGCAACCACCACGGTTCCCGCCACGCCAAAGTGCGCGGTGGCGGAGGCGGTGATGACGGCAGCCCCGTTGGTCGCGCCGGAGAGCTCGGCGCACAGCTCAAAGCCCACGGCGCAGAGCCCGCC
>CASEGE010000062.1 GCA_949287335.1 uncultured Olsenella sp.
CCACCTTGCGGGCGCCGGTGCCGAGAATGCCCCAGAGACCCGTGCGCTTCATGCACGTTTCGTCACCGAGCCCCAAGACGGTTTCGTCCGTTTGATGCTCTCCCTTGCGAATCACGCGCAGCATAACGCGAAACTGACGCCAGGAGAAGCCCTGGGCAGCCGCGCCCGCCATTAGCGGGCCTCCTGAGACGACGCCTCGTCCTTCTCGCCAGCGCTTGCAAACGGCGAGTTCTCGGACGTGAGCTCGAGGAACATCTCCTCGAGCGAGCCGTTGGACTTGAAGTGCTCGCGCATCTCGTCGACGGTGCCCACAAAGAGCAGCTCGCCGTGGGCGATCACGCCCACGCGGTCCACGACCTTCTCGGCCACGTCGAGCACGTGCGTGGAGAAGAGCACGGTCTTGCCCGCGTCCGCATGGCGGCGCATGGACTGCTTGAGCAGCCACGACGCCTTGGGGTCGAGGCCGGTCATGGGCTCGTCGAGGATCCAGATGGCCGGGTCGGGCAGAAGCGCGCCCATGATCATCATCTTCTGGCGCATGCCGTGGGAGTAGGACTGAATCTGGTTGTCCAGCTCGCCCTCCATGCCGTACTCGCGCGCGAGGCTTGCGATGCGCGGAGCGCGCACGGCGTCGGGCACCTCGTAGACGTCGGCGATGAAGCGCAGGAACTCGTGGCCCTTGAGGCGCAGCAGGTGGTCGGGCGAGTCGCTCACGTAGCAGAGGTTGCGCTTGGCGGCGAGCGGGTTGGCGGCCACGTTGACGCCGTCAAGCTCGATGGTGCCCGAGCTGGGCGCGAGCACGCCGGCGAGCATGTTGAGCAGCGTGGACTTGCCCGCTCCGTTGGGGCCGAGAAGGCCAAAGATCTCGCCGGACTTTATCTCGAGGGTGAGGTCACGCACCGCGGTTGTGGCGCCACCGTCGTAGGACTTGGACACGTGATCGATCTTGATCATGGTTCTCCCATCTCTGGGGCCAAACAGTCACGCGCGCAATTTTACTCTAGGAGAACCCCCCCCCGGCAAGATAAGGGTGACGTTTTGGTAAGGGTTACTTCGGGGCCCCGGAAATTAACGTAACTTGGTTTCCTGAAAATGCCACAATTGCCAACGTTTGCCCAGTTGACGAATTTCTTTCAGCAAACCAAGTTACGTTAATTTCCGGACCCCTCTCCTAGGCAACGGAAAACGCCCCGTCCGATGCTCGTCAGACGGGGCGCAATCGCATCTGCTGCCAGCCCGCGCTACTCCTCGGCAGGAAGGGCCTTCTCGCAGTAGTCGCGGATAATCGAGCAGGACTTGCGCATGGCGCGGCGCTCGTCGTAGGAGAGGTCGATCTCAAGTACGGAGTCGACGCCGGTGCTGCCGATGACGCACGGCACGCCAGCGGAGATGCCGGACTCGCCGTACTCGCCGTCGAGGTGGGCGGAGAGCGGCACCACGCGCTTTTCGTTGTGCAGGATGGCGGTCACGAGCGCCGCCACCACGGAGGCAATGCCAAACTCGGTGCAGCCCTTGCCGGCGATGATCGCGGCACCGGACTCGCGGACGCGGCGCATGATGTCATCAAAGTCGATGGAGTCCACCACGTCATCGCGGAGGGACAGGTACTCGCGCAGGCCGATGCCCTCGACGGAGATGCGCGAGGTGGGAATGAACATGGAGTCGCCGTGCTCGCCCATGCAGAAGGCCTGGATCTGGCGGCTGGAGACATCAATCGTCTCGGAGAGGACGCGGCGCAGGCGGGCGGAGTCGAGTGAGGTGCCCGTGCCAAAGACCTGGTTGCGGGGCAGCCCGAGCTTGCGGTAGAGATACTCCACGACGATGTCGGCCGGGTTGGAGACGCTGATCAGGATGCCGTGGAAGCCGGACTCCTTGAGCGGGCCCACGATGCCGTCGAGGACCTTGATGGTGCCGTCGAGCATCTGGAGGCGCGTCTCGCCAGGACGACGGCTGCGGCCGGCGGTGAGAATCACGAAGTGAGCGTCGGCGCAGTCGGAGTAGTCACCCACGCGGATGGTGAAGGAGTCGCCGCTGCCCGAGGCAAGGTCGTCGAGGTCAAGGGCCTGGGCGCGGGCCGCCTCGGCGTTGACGTCGAGAAAAACGATCTCGTTCACGAGGTGCTGGTTCATGAGGCAGAGAGCCACGTGGCTGCCCACGCGCCCCGCGCCGATAATGACCGCCTTGCGAGTCCTGATGTCTCCCGTGTGCATGGATGCTCCTATCGTCCTGGCGCCGCGCGCCGCTCATCGCTCGTCAAAAAAGGGGCGCCTCAAGGGCGCCCCTTAATTCTAACCGTTGTGAACGTTTTGTGATGCCAAGTTGCCTAATAGGGGACGGGTACGTTTTAGGCAACTTTACGGCATCAGCGACGCATGTAGAATCTGACAGAACGCCTCCGTCCCCACTTGTCAGGTTTAGTCGCGCGTGAGCTTGCGGTGCAGTCGGTGCGGCTTGGAGGCGTCCGCGCCGAGGCGCTTCTCGCGGTCGGCCTGGTAGGCCTCGAAGTTGCCCTCAAACCAGTGCCAGCGGCCGGGATTCTCGTCGTCGCCCTCCCAGGCAAGAATGTGCGTGGCCACGCGGTCGAGGAACCAGCGGTCGTGCGAGATTACCACGGAGCAGCCGGGGAACTCCTCGAGGGCCTCCTCGAGGGACTCCAGCGTCTCGACGTCAAGGTCGTTGGTGGGCTCGTCCAGCAGCAGCAGGTTTCCTCCCTGGCGCAGCGTGAGCGCGAGGTTCAGGCGGTTGCGCTCGCCGCCGGAGAGCACGCCGGCACGCTTCTGCTGGTCGGACCCCTTGAAGCCGAAGGCCGCCACGTAGGCGCGGCTCGGGATCTCGGACTCGCCCACGCGGATGTAGTCGTTGCCGCCGGAGACGACCTCCCAGAGGGTCTTCTCGGCATCCAGGCCCTGACGCATCTGGTCCACGTAGGAGAGCTTGACGGACTCCCCCACCTCAAGCGTGCCGGACGTGGGCTGCTCCTGGCCCACGATCATCTTGAAGAGCGTGGATTTGCCCACGCCGTTGGGGCCGATCACGCCCACGATGCCGTTGCGCGGCAGCGAGAAGCTCAGGTCGTCGATAAGAACGCGGTCACCGAAGCTCTTGCAGAGATGCTCGGCCTCGAGGACCTTGGCGCCCAGGCGTGGGCCCACGGGGATGTGAATGTCGGTGAAGTCCACGCGCTTGGAGGCGCGGGCCTCGGCCTCCATCTGCTCGTAGCGCTCGAGGCGGGCGCGGTTCTTGGCCTGGCGCGCCTTGGGGCTGGAGCGCACCCACTCGAGCTCGGCCTTCATCTTCTTGGCGCGACGAGCGTCCTGCTGGCTCTGGGCCTCCAGGCGCGCGGCCTTCTTCTCCAGGTAGGTGGAGTAGTTGCCCTCGTAGGGGTAGAGCTGTCCGCGGTCCACCTCGCAGATCCACTCGGCCACGTCGTCGAGGAAGTAGCGGTCGTGCGTGACGGCCATGACGGCGCCGGGGTAACGGTGCAGGAACTGCTCGAGCCAGAGCACGGACTCGGCGTCCAGGTGGTTGGTAGGCTCGTCAAGGAGCAGCAGGTCAGGCGCCTCAAGCAGCAGGCGGCACAGCGCCACGCGGCGGCGCTCGCCGCCGGAGAGGATGGAGACGGGCGCATCCGGGTCCGGGCACTGCAGGGCATCCATCGCCTGAGAGAGCTGGGAGTCCAGGTCCCAGCCGTTGGCGGCGTCAATCTCGTCCTGGAGCTGGCCCATCTCGGCCATGAGGGCGTCGAAGTCGGCGTCAGGGTCGGCCATCTCGGCGCTCACCTGGTTGAAGCGCTCGATCTTGGCGAGAAGATCGCCAAAGGCAAGCTCGATGTTCTCGCGGACGGTCTTGTCCTCGTCAAGCGGAGGCTCCTGCTGGAGGATGCCCACGGTGTAGCCGGGGCTCAGCATGGCCTCGCCGTTGGAGACGTCCTCGAGGCCGGCCATGACCTTGAGCAGCGTGGACTTGCCGGCGCCGTTGGGGCCCACTACGCCGATCTTGGCGCCGGGATAGACGCCCACCGTGACGTCGTCCAGGATGACCTTGTCGTGGACGGCCTTGCGGGCGCGGATCAGCTGGTACACAAACTCTGCCATGGGTTTCTCGCCTTCTCGCGGGATTCTCGTCACCCTCATCTTACCGGACGGCCCTTGGTTGGGGACGTCTGGACATGACAATCAGCCCTGACGCCGGCGTCATCATCGTCACAGATTCGTTCGGTGCGCGCGTTTTTCTACCGTTCACGCGTTCGAGAGGCAAATTGCCCCCGCACACGTGGCACAATCGGATGAGGCACCACCAGGGGGAAAGGAAGACCATGCCAGAGGGAATCCGCAAGGTCAACGTCATCGGACACCTGCATCCGGACACGGACAGCATCTGCTCGGCCATCGCGTATGCCCACCTCAAGAACGAGGTGGAGCACACCACGATCTACGAGCCGCGCCGCGCGGGCACGATTAACCGCGAGACGGCGTTTGTCCTCAGGCACTTTGGCTTCAACGAGCCCGAGCTCATCACGTCCGTCACCCCCCAGATCAAGGACACCGAGATCCAGCGCCAGGGCGGCATCGACGGCGAGATGAGCCTCTTCTCCGCATGGAACCTCATGCGCGAGGCCAAGGCCGACACGCTCTGCATCACCGACGAGGAGAACAACCTCGAGGGCATCATCGCCGTCAAGGACATTGCCAACGCCAACATGGACGTCTTTGACATGAGCGTGATCGGTGAGTCGCACACCTGCTACGCCAACATCGTCGACACCCTCAAGGGCGAAATGCTCCTTGGCGACCCCACCGACCGCGCCAAGCGCGGCAACGTCTGTGTGGGCACCACGCCCGAGATGATGGAGGACACCGTCCACCCCGGCGACATCGTCCTGGTCACCAACCGCTACGAGACCCAGCAGTTTGCCGTCGAGTGCGAGGCGAGCTGCCTGGTGGTCTGCTGCAGTGCGCACGTCTCGAGCAAGGTCATTGCCTCGGCCGAGCGCCACGGCTGCACCATCATCACCACGCCGTATGACACCTACGCCGCCGCGCGCATCATCTCGATGTCCATTCCCGTGCGCGCCAAGATGCTCTCCGAGGGCATCCTCAAGGTGAGCGTCAACACCGCGGTGGACGACGCGCGCAAGATGATGGCCCACTCCCGCCACCGCTTCTTCCCCGTCATCGACGAGAACAGCAAGTACGTGGGCCTCGTGAGCTCGCCCAACCTGCTTGCTGCCAAGAAGAAGCACGTCATTCTCGTTGACCACAACGAGCGCTCCCAGTCCGTGGAGGGCCTCGAGCAGGCCGAGATCATGGAGATCATCGACCACCACCGCATCGGCTCCATCGAGACCGAGGGGCCGGCGTACTTCCGCAACATGCCCGTGGGCTGCACCTGCACCATCGTCTACATGATGTACAACGAGAACGGCGTGGAGATCCCCAAGGACATCGCCGGCCTCATGCTCTCGGCCATCCTCTCGGACACGCTGGCGTTCCGCTCCCCCACCTGCACCCAGTTTGACCGCGACGCGGCAAAGATGCTCGCCAAGATCGCCGACGTGGACATCGACTCCTATGCCGACGAGATGTTCGAGGCGGGCGCCGACCTCACCGGACGTACTGCGGAGGAGGTCTTTGGCGGGGACTTCAAGATCTTCAGCCGTGGCAACGTCAAGTTTGGCGTGGGCCAGGGAAGCTACATGACCGAGAAGAGCCGCAAGGCAGCCGAGAAGCTCGTGGGTCCGTACCTGCGCGAGGCTGCCGCGCTCGAGGAGCTTCCCCTCGTGTTCTACCTGTTCACGGACGTCAAGAGCTCCTCAAGTGAGATGCTCTGGTACGGCGAGGGCGCCGAGGACATCATCTCCCGCGCCTTCGATACCGACCCCGAGGACGGCATCGCGCGGCTGCCCGGCGTGGTAAGCCGCAAGAAGCAGGTCATCCCCGCCCTCATGGCCACGCTGCAGAGCATTCAGGAGGGGGTGGACTAGCGAGAAGTGCGCACTTCTCGCGCGCGATGCTCGCGATTCTCGCTGTTCGCGCCGTTCTCGTGCTTCTTGTGCGTCTTGCCGCCCGTCGGATTTGTGTCCGGCGGGCGGTATATCATTGCTGCGAAACGTTGCCCGTCCCAAGGAGCCTCCATGGCGCAGTCCCACTTCCTCGCGCTGCTCTCGCGCATGAAATACATCGAGCGCTGGGCGCTTATGCGCAGCTCAAGGCCAGAGAACCTGTCTGAGCACTCGCTCGAGGTCGCGCTTATCGCGCACATGCTGTGCGTGATCGGCAACGTGCGGCACGGTCGCACACTGGACGCGGAGCGCGCCGCGCTCATCGCGCTCTACCACGACGCCTCGGAGATCATCACCGGGGACATGCCCACACCCGTGAAGTATCACGACGGCCGCATTCGCGACGCCTACCGGGCAGTTGAGCGCGGTGCCGAGGAGCGCCTGCTCGACGCGCTGCCCGAGGACCTGCGCCCTGCGTTTGAGGACGTGTTCTGGCCAGCGGAGGGCGCGGGCGACGACGAGCTCTACCTGCGTCGCCTTGTAAAGGCGGCCGACAAGGTCTCCGCGCTCATCAAGTGCGTGGACGAGGCGCGCTCCGGAAACACCGAGTTCGAGAGCGCCGGGAAGACCTGTCGCGCCGCCGTGGAGGAGATGGCGAGCGAGCTCCCCGAGGTCGCGGACTTTATGTCCGAGTTCCTCCCCTCCTACGGCGCCACCCTTGACGAACTGCTGTGATACCTAAAGGGGACGGGTTATTTCGCTCAGAGTTTTTGGGACAGGTTTCAAAC
>CASEGE010000063.1 GCA_949287335.1 uncultured Olsenella sp.
CAAGGCCGTGCGCGTGGTGAGCGTGCACCCCAACTCGCCCGTGCGTGGCGCGCAGGACCTCTGGGACCGCGGGCTTTCCGTCATTGGGTCGCTCTCGGACTACGACCACACCTACCTCGTGATGGGCGACTTCAACTCAACGTGGGACCACAGGCGCTTCCGCGAGCTTCTGGGCTCGAGTTTTGTCGACGCGGGCGAGACGGCGGGCGAGGGGTATCACCTGACATATCCCTCCGACGGGCTGCCCTCGCTCATTGAGATCGACCACATCGTGTACGCGCGAGACTCTGGCATTGTGGTAAGCAGGCTCGAGACCGCCTCGGTGAGCGGCACGGACCACAAGGCGCTCATCGGCATTCTCGAGGCCATCTGACCTGGCAATTGGGGAGCGCTCTGCTAGGCTTGCTGACCCAAGCTCGCCTCTCGCTAGCGCAAAATCGCCGCCCGTGCCACAAACGGGACTTCCGCCGTGCAAAAGTCGCGCTCGTGCCACATGTTTTTGGGGGTGCCCCGAGTAGTCGGGGGACAAAAGCCCAGATGACATCATAACGTTTTGAACCAAAACCGCCCAAGGGCGCTGTTTTGGCGTGGCACGAACGCCGATTTTGCACGCGGCGCCGCCCGTTTGTGGCACGGGCGGCGATTTTGCGCGGGGCGGCGGGGCCGACGGGCGCGGGGCGGCAACGGGGACACGCCCGCGGACCTGACAGAACGCCTCCGTCCCCAATTGTCAGGTTACTTGCTGGCCTTGTTGAACTCGTCCTTGAAGGAGCCAAACATCTTGCCGAAGGAGCTAAGCTGCTTGCCGGCGGCACGGGCGACCTTGTCACTCGTCGAGGGGGCGGGCTTTTTGGCAGCCGGCTTCTTCGTCGCGGCCGCCTGCTTCTTTGCAGCGGGCGCGTACGTCTTGGGCGCGGCCTTCTTTGCCGCGGCTGCGGCAGCGGGCGCGCTCTTCTCGGCAATGCGCTCAACGGGCTTCTCAACGCGAACGTCCGCCGCGGCAACGGCCGGCACCTCGGGTTTTGCCTGCTCGGGGGCCGTTGCGTCCGCGATGGCGCGCTTTGCCTTGCCCAGCGCGCGCCCAAGCGCAAACGAGCCCTTGTCCACGGCCTCGCCCGCCACGGCGCCAACCTTCTTGCCCACCTCGGCGCCCTTGGCCTTGGCGCGCGCATAGCCCTCTCCCGCCGCGCCGGCAAGCCCGCCGTCAAGCTCCACCGCGCGATCGCCGGGGTCGATGACCATGCAGCCATCAGCGTATCCGCGCACCATATCGGGCGTGATGACAAACGAGCCTATGAGCGCTCGGGCCATCCCGCCATCAGCGGTGAGGAAGCGCGCCACGCGCCCGGTCTTCTCGTCATACTCCGCATCAGAGACGTAGCCGAGCGGCTTTCCCTTCACGGTTCGGGCGTCCATGCCGGTCCACATGATGCAGCGGTCCCAGTCCAGGCCAAGCCGCTTGCGCGCCGCGGCATCAAGCCCGTCCTCGGGGCGAGTCACCACGAGGGTCTTCTCGTCCTGAAGCTCAAAAGAGTCCCAGGCGAGAAACGCGTCCTCGCGCTTGATCATGCCCACAACGTCCGGTCGCTTGACCATGAAGCCCGCCACGCTCTGCCCGTCGGGCGAGAAGACCGCGTTGTGGACTTTGCCAAGCTTGACGAACTTATCGGTTATCGTGCCGTCCTTGGAGGGCTTTGAGCTCTTGTGAACCAGAACGCGCAGCCCGGTGAGAGAGCCTACCTTGAGCACGCGCTAAGCCTCGGGGGTCTCTTCGTCGACGTCGATGACCTCAACGTGGACGGCCTCGGCCTCGGTCTCGCCGGTGGGCACGTCGGCCATTGCGGAGACGCGGTCGGCAACGCTGCTCACGGCATCCTGGACCTGGTTGGACGCGGAGGTGACGGCCTCGGAGAGAGAGTCACGCAGCTGGTCCATGCGCTCGCGGGCGAGGTCGACCTTGGCGCGGAGCTCGTCGGTCTTGGCGTCGACGACCGGGCGCACGTTGCTGAACTTGTCGTTCACGGCGGAGGCGCCGCGCTCGTAGGTGTCGACGGCGCTGTCCCACGCGTCGTTCATGGCGTCGGCGGCCATTGCGCGGCTCTCGGCGCCGGAGCGCGGGGCGAGCATGACGCCCGCGACAACGCCAGCGGCGGCGCCAACGATGCTGCCAAAGATGAAGCCAACCGTCTTCTTGTTCATATCTACCTCCAGTCAGTGCGGATACGTG
>CASEGE010000064.1 GCA_949287335.1 uncultured Olsenella sp.
TGCACCTGGGCTGGGCGGAGGGCGCGCTCTCCTCGTTCATGCCCTACGACGCGGGCGGCGAGGTGCGCTTCGACCCCTCGCCCGACGAGGCAGTGAAGGCGCGGCCGTTCATGGACCCCGCGGGGACGCTCCCGGACTGGGTGGCGGGCATGGCGCCCGCGCGGGCGGCGTCGCCCGCGTTCCGCTGCGTGATGGCGGCGAGCTTCGCCTCCGTGCTGGTGTCCCTTCTCGGCGTGCAGACCTTCATCGTGTACCTGTGGGGCAGGAGCCGCAGCGGCAAGACGCCGACGCTCAAGGCGGCAGGATCGGTGTGGGGCGACCCGACCGAGGGCTCTGACTCCTACTTTCGCACCTTCGCGGACACGCCCAAGAGCATCGTGCGCGCGGCGGCGCTCCTCCACGACATACCCGTGATCATCGACGAGCTGCAGAGCAAGGGGGCGCCCGGCGGGCAGGCCTCCAAGCGCCAGATCGTGGAGGACCTGCTCTACTCGCTCTCGCTCGGGCACGAGCGCGGGGCGCTGAACTCCGACCGCTCGATGATGCGGGCGGGCAGCTGGCGCTCGCTCACCATCGCGACGGGCGAGATCCCCATCGTCGGCGAGTCCACCCAGCAGGGCGCGGCGAACCGAACGCTCGAGCTCAACGCCGAGCCCTTCTCCGACGTGAGGGCCGCGCAGGAGATGCATCACCTGGTCTCCGCGCAGCACGGAACGGCGGGGCGCGCCTTCGTCGAGGCGCTGCGGCGCAACCCCGCCGAGTTCTACGCCCGGCAGTTCGCGCAGGTGCGCGACGCGGTCTCCTCGATCGCGTGCGGGCACCCGCAGGCGGACAACATCGCGCTGCTCGCCTTCGCGGACGCGCTCGCGGAGTTCTACGTGTTCTCGCCGGGAAGCGACTGGCAGGGCTGCCTCGACGCCTCGCTCGCGATGGCGGTGTGGGCGCTCGGCAACGCGACGGGCTCCGAGGGCGGCGACACCGACCTCAAGGCCATACAGTTCGTAGCCGAGTGGCTGGTGGGCAACCGCATCCACTTCGACGACTACTGCGAGAACGACCGCCTGGAGCGCTGGGGCGCGATCGAGGACAAGACCTGCGCGACGGGCTACCTCTGGTACGTGTTCTCGAGCGTGCTCGACCGGGCGCTCGCGGGCGCGAACTACGACCGGGCGAAGACCCTTCGCCGCATGGAGGAGGAGGGGCTGCTCGTCTGCGACTCCGGCCACCGCTACACCAAGCAGAAGCGGTTCCGCAATGCGGGGCGCGTCTACTGCGTCTGCATCGACAACGAGGCGCTGGAGGCGTTCCTGGAGCGGGCTGCCACGGGCGCTGGCGCGGCCGTCATCGCGTCTCAAGGCGGTGCGCCATGTTGAGACGGGGTTTGAGACGGCCGTACCGGCTGGTGAGGACGAGGGTTATGGGCTCCCGTCTCAACGTCATAACGGGAACGAGGAACGATGCGGCCGCGCGCGCGGGCGCACGCGCGCGCACGGGCGCGGGGCGCTTCCGCGCAGAACCGCTTGAGACGTTGAGACGGTGCGCGTTCGCGCTGGCAGGCGGGCTGCTTTCCGTCTCAAGGGGACGGCGCGGGCGCGATGGCGCGCGGGCTGCGGGCATGAGACGCGGCGGGAGGGGGCGAAGATGAGCTGGTGGACCGAGGAGCAGGACGACGTCCTGCGCGAGGTGAGCTTCCGGGGCGCGGCCTACGCGGCGGCCGAGATCGAGCGGCGCTGCGGCGTCACCCACTCCGTGCGGGCGGTGGAGATGCGCGCTTCGCGGATTCACTGCTCGCTGGCGATCCAGACGGTGTGCCCTCAGTGCGGCGCGGTGGGCGTGAAGATCAACCGGCAGACCGGGATGTGCCCGCTCTGCACGGAGCGCTACCACCTGGAGCAGGAGCGCGCCTTCAACGAGCAGCTCGAGCGCGAGCGTGCGCACGCGGAGGAGTCCGCCGAGCTTGACGAGGTTCGGCGCGAGCGGGACATGATGCGGCAGCGGAACTCGCGGCTGTGCAGGAAGTACGGGCTCAAGGGGCGACGGGAGCGGAAGAAGTAAGGCTGGACGGGTAAAATGGCCTTGATCGCGGCGCGCTGTTTGACTCACCTGCGAGACATGCAGGCGCCACGTCTGAAGCTCCGCCCCGGGTGGCCTGGGGTGCGTGAAAACGCAACAGGGGCGGAAGGCGGATCAAGAGAGGCTGGTGCGGGTGAAACCCCCGCGCAAGCGCCTCAAGCGGGGCATCTCGATTGGGCCTTTACGGTCCCTTCGGGATGCCCTTTTTCGTTGCCTTTGTGACGCGCTCGGACAATCCACCGTGAGAGGTTCTATCGACTTTCACGGGGGTGATTCGCATGGCAAGGCGTCCGAAGCTGACGCAGGAGATGGTTGACGAGGCGATCCGCCTCAAGGCGGACGGCCTTTCCAACGGCGACATCGTCTGCGCCCTGGGGATCCATGAGTCCACGTTCTACCGCTGGATCGGAGATCCCAAGAACAAGCTGCAGCGCGAGTTAAGCGAGGGACTAAAAAAGGAAGAATCGGCGTTCAAGCGGACGCTGCTCACGACCATCCGCTCGGCGGCGCTGGCGAGAAACCAGTACTGGACGGCCGCCGCGTGGCTTTTGGAGCGCAAGTACCCCGACGAGTTCGGCAAGGCGGATCGCCAGCGCGACGACGCCAAGGCCGACGCCGCGCCGAAGATCGTGCTCGGCGTGGTGGCCCGTCCGGTGCAGCAGACGCTGCCGCTGGACGGGCTCGGCGAGGAGCGCGCCGATGGTTGACGCCTCCTCTCTCGTCATCCCGCGCTTCCACGACGTGCTGGGCGACGTGATGGCGCACGGGCACACTCACTACTGGCTCCACGGCGGGCGCGGCTCCACGAAGTCGAGCTTCATCAGCGTGTGCATCGTCCTTCTCCTCCTGCTGAACCCCGAAGCGAACGCGGTAGTGGTGCGCAGGTTCTCGAACACGCTGCGCGACTCCGTGTTCTCGCAGATGACGTGGGCGATCGCGGCGCTGGGGCTCGACGCGTGGTTCCGCGCGCGCATCTCTCCGATGGAGCTCACGTACCTGCCGACGGGGCAGCGCATCGTGTTCAGAGGAGCCGACGACCCGCTGAAGCTCAAGGGCGTGAAGTTCACGCGCGGCTACGCGGCGGTGGTCTGGTTCGAGGAGCTGGACCAGTTCGACGGCATCGACGCGGTGCGGAGCATCCTGAACTCGCTCAGGCGCGGCGGCGAGGACTTCTGGATCTTCTACAGCTACAACCCGCCGAGAACGCTGTGGTCCTGGGTGAACCGCGAGGAGCTGGAGCGCGAGCGCAGAACCGACACGCTGGTTCGTCAGAGCTCGTACCTCGACGTCATCGAGAGCCACCCCGAGTGGCTGGGCGGCCCCTTCGTGGAGGAGGCCGAGTACCTGCGCGAGGTGGACGAGCAGGCGTGGAGGAGCGAGTACCTGGGCGAGGTGACGGGCACGGGCGGCTCGGTGTTCAACAACGTCGTGAGCGTGCGCCTGTCCGACGCGGCGTGCCGGGGCTTCTCGCGCACGCGGTGCGGCGTGGACTGGGGCTGGTTCCCCGACCCGTGGCGGTTCGTGCGCTGCGGGTGGGAGCCCGGCGAGCGGCGGCTCACGATCTTCGGCGAGCTCTCGGCGAACAGGAAGACGCCCTCGGAGACGGCGGCGCTGGTAACCGATGCGCTCACCTACGCGGACGCTCCGGGCGAGGATCCCTATCTCCACGACGAGCTAATCTGGTGCGACGACACGCCGGACGGCAAGCAGAGCATGGCCGTGTGGCGGCGCGAGGCGGGGCTGCGGGTGCGCCCTGCGAGGAAGAGCAACATGCGCAGGCTCTCCTACGAGTGGCTGGCGGGGCTCCGCGAGATCGTGATCGACCCGGAGCGGGCGCCCCTGGCTTACGAGGAGTTCAGACTCAAGGAGTACGACCGCGACCGCGACGGGACGTGGCTGGACGACATTCCCGATGGCAACGACCACTCGATCGATGCGGTGCGCTACGCGATGATGGACGACGTGCTGAGGGGGTAGCGGCGCGGGCGTTCTTCTCGGCAGCTAAATGATGGTGCATGTATGTATGGACGTGCGATAGCCGGAAATGGTCGCCGCGCGTTCTTCTCGCCTAAAATGAACTAGTAAATTGCAGCTATGCGGGCAGGTGTGCCATGAACATCCCTCTGAACAGCATCCTCAACCTCACGGAAGAGCGGATTGAGAACAGCAAGATCGAGCTGAACATGAACGACGGAAAGACCAAGGAGCCGTTCATCGACCGATGGCTCGACCGTCCGGAGGACGAAAGAGCGGCCGGCCTGGCCAAGAGGTGCTCGTACTGGACCTGGTACAGGCCGGACCGAAGGAACTTCCGGGAGGGCAACTGGGTGTTCAGCTTCATGCGCCTCTACCGCCAGGACGAGTGGCTTTTCGTGTCTGCCGCCGAGATTGTGGACACACCTGAGTACGGGAGCGAGAACGGATATGCGACGGTACGGATTCTCGAGACCTACGCGCCCCTGTTCGGGAGGCTCATCATCAACCTCCACAAGGGCAACAAGTTCTCGCTCTACGTGTTCAGGCTCGACAAGTTCCTCGGCGAGGCGACGGTGAAGGAGATCCTGCCGGCGCTCTACACCGGCGAGGCGTTCGATGGGTACGACCGCGTGCACCTGCCCTACGCGAAGCTCGACAGGATTTTCAGGCGCGAGATCATGTCCTCCTACCATGACGCACTAGAGAGCGTGACCGGGGTCTACTGCCTCACGGACACCAGGACCGGAAAGCTCTACATAGGCTCTGCCACCGGTGAGGGCGGCGTGGCGGCGCGCTGGGGCAGCTACCTTGACTCCAAGCACGGAGGCAACAAGAAGCTGCGAGAGCTCTACGATCGCGAGGGCGAGGGGTACTTCCGAGAGAACTTCGAGTTCACGCTCCTGGAGTACTTCGGCATGAGCTACGACCCGCAGAAGGTGCTGGAGCGGGAACAGTGGTGGAAGGACTGCCTCGACACGCGGGCCCACGGATACAACGATAACTAGACGGGCGTTCTTCTCGTCCAATCGAAGATGGTGCGAAGACGCACGGGCGCGCAGTAACCGGAGACGGTTGCCGCGCGTTCTTCTCGCCTCATCAAACTGGCAGATTCAGTTGGGTGCTGAATCTCGGGCGTTCTTCTCGCCTGGCGCTCTTGTCCTTTTGTGACGGGCGGGTTCAATGGGCGTGTTCGGACGAGGCGGGAGGTGGCCCATGGGCGTGAACGATGACGAGTACTGGGTGCCGGAGCATGTGAGGGAGTGGCTGAGCTCGCTCGGGTTCTCGTTGCCGTTGGAGGACATGGAGCCGCACATACGGGCGTGGGACCGGTGGATGCGGGCGCTCGGGGACTTCTACGACTATAGGGACACGGACGGCGTGGGGCGGGTGTACGAGGTGCACAGGCGCTCGATCCATCCCGCCATGCGGGTGTGCCGCGAGTGGGGGTCTCTGCTGCTGAACGACCGGACGCAGGTGGCGTGTGCCGAGCAGGCGTGCACGGACTGGCTCGCGGCGTGGATGGCGCGCACGGGCTTTCTCGCCTCGGCGCAGGAGTGCGTGGTTCGGGCGTTCGGGCTGGGGACGGGCGCGTGGGCTTTGTGGGTCGACGCGGGGTCTCGAGAGGTGCGCGTGCGGCGCTACGACGCGCGGATGGTGGTGCCCCTCACGTGGGACGAGGAGGGCGTGACGGAGTGCGCGTTCGTGACGAGGGCGTTCTGGCGCGGGCGCGCGGTCGACCAGGTGCAGCTGCACCTGAAGGGTGCCGCCGACGCGTTCTTCTCGCCAAGCGAATCGTCTGGAGGGGCTTCGGCGGCGGGTCCTTCTCGCCCAGGTTCTTCTCTCCTTGAAAACGGTGGAACTGAGGGAACGTACCGGATTGTCACGGCGTGCTTCGACCGCGACGGGAACCGCGTCGAGCCGGAGGGCGTGTGCCCGGTGTACGACACGGGATCTGCGTGGCCGACCTTCTCGCTTGTGAAGCCCGCCGTCGACAACACGCGCGTGGACATGTCGCCCTACGGGCAGTCGGTGTTCGCGGACGCGGTGGACGCGATCCAGGCGGTCGACCTGTGCTACGACGCGATGATGTCGGAGATCGACAACGGGAAGATGCGCGTGTTCCTCTCGGACGTGATGTTCGACGTCGAGCGCGACGGGAAGGGCGGGCGCGTCTCCATCCCCTTCGGCAAGGCGGACTGCACCGTGTTCAGGAAGGTCATGAGCACGGAGGACACGATCCACGAGTTCGCGCCCACCCTGCGCACCGAGGCGCAGGCGCGCGCGTTCAGGGTCGCGCTGCAGACGCTCGGCGACCTCTGCGGCTTCGGCATCAACTACTTCGACCTCGAGAACGTCGGCTACGTGAAGACGGCCACGGAGGTCTCGGCGGACAACTCGGCGCTGATGAGGAACATCCGCCGGCACGAGCGCGCGCTCGAGGGCGCGATCGCGGGGATCTGCCGGGCGCTCATGGCGGCCGAGCGCAGGCTCGGCGTGGAGCTCCCCGACGAGGGGCTCGTGCGCGTGACGTTCGACGACAGCATCATCACGGACACGACGGCGGAGAAGCGCCAGGACATGGACGAGGTGGCGGCGGGCCTGCTGGAGCCGTGGGAGTACCGCCGCAAGTGGTACGGCGAGGACGAGGCGACTGCGAGGACAGCCGCCCGGGCGGGCACCGGCGACGCCGGGCGCGGGCGAGCCGGATCTGCCA
>CASEGE010000065.1 GCA_949287335.1 uncultured Olsenella sp.
CTACTATGCTGCGAGCGACTACAACTATGGGGACGAGTCGCCGCGCGACAGGCTCTGCTCCGTGAACCTTGACGGAAGCGACTTCAGGGTTGTGTACGACGCCTCGGGGCTCTCGATCGGAAATGTGATACCTTCCGGTGGCCGACTGTACTTTACCGAGGCCAACCAAGACGAGGATGTCTACCGACTTGTCTCGGTGGCGCAGGATGGGACGGACGTCCAGACCGTCTACGAGGTGGACGACAACGTCTACAACGTGTCCTTCTCGCTTCTGAGCGTGCGCGATGCTACGGCGTATGTGGCCCTGAGTGCTCATGGAGAGGGTTTCACCAACGCTGAGGGGCCTGACGAGCATATCAAGATCTTGGGGATTGCGCTTGAGGGCGAGGGGCGGGACCCGGTGAGCGAGGCTCGCGTCGAGCTGGGGTATGTGGTCGCCGACACAGGGGATCGCTTTGTCGCCGTTGACCGTGGCTATTACTACGGGGATGACGGCGCGCGGCCCGATGCCTATGCCGTCACTGCCGATGGGGAGCAGACGATTCTCCAGATGTGACGGCAAATTGCATCCGCTACAATAGCTGCGCTCAATCTACGTCATCGAAAATGATTCAAAAGGGGTCTGTCCCCTTTTGAATCACGGGAGGAAACGCATGCCAAGCCTTGAGGAGGAGATCTCTTCTCGCCGCACCTTTGCCATCATCTCGCACCCCGACGCGGGCAAGACCACGCTCACGGAGAAGCTCTTGCTCTACACCGGCACCATCCAGAGCGCCGGCTCGGTCAAGGGCAAGGCCAGCGCCAAGCACGCGGTCTCCGACTGGATGGACATCGAGAAGGCTCGCGGCATCTCCGTCACGTCGTCCGTGTTGCAGTTCACCTACGAGGGCCACTGCGTGAACATCCTCGACACCCCCGGCCACCAGGACTTCTCCGAGGACACCTACCGCACGCTCATGGCCGCCGACTCCGCCGTCATGGTGATTGACGGCGCCAAGGGCGTGGAGGCCCAGACTGTTAAGCTCTTCAAGGTGTGTGCGCTGCGCGGCATCCCCATCTTCACCTTTGTGAACAAGCTCGACCACGAGACGCGCGACCCCTTTGACCTCATGGAGGAGATCGAGAACGTCCTGGGCATCGGGACGTACCCCATGAACTGGCCCATCGGCAACGGGCGCACGTTCCGCGGCGTCTTTGACCGCGCGAGCCGCCACGTGCTTGCCTTTGAGGGCGACGGCCGTGCCAACGCCACCAAGCGCGTGGCCGAGGTGGAGGCCGAGCTTGGCGACGCCGCCCTCGACGAGCTCATCGGTGAGGAGAACCACCGCACCCTCATGGACGACATCGAGCTCCTCGACGGCGCGGACCACGAGTTTGACCTCGAGGCCGTGCGCACGGGCAAGCTCACGCCGGTCTTCTTTGGCTCGGCGCTCACCAACTTTGGCGTGGAGCCGTTCCTACGCGACTTCCTGCGTCTCTCACCGGCGCCCGGCCCGCACACGGACTCTCTCACGGGCGAGCCCGTGGAGGCCACGGACCCGGACTTCTCCGGCTTTGTCTTCAAGATTCAGGCAAACATGGACAAGAACCACCGCGACCGTATCGCCTTCCTGCGCATCTGCTCGGGCAAGTTCGTGCGCGGCATGGATGCCTTCCACGTGCAGGGCGAGCGCAAGATCAAGCTGGCCACGGGCACGGCGATGATGGCGGACGACCGCGCCACGGTGGACGAGGCGTGCGCCGGCGACATCGTGGGCCTCTTCGACCCGGGGATCTTCTCGATCGGCGACACGCTCTGCAAGGTGGGCCGTCGCGTGCAGTTTGCGGGCATCCCCACCTTTGCGCCGGAGCACTTCGCGCGCATCGAGCAGGTGGACACCCTCAAGCGCAAGCAGTTCGTGAAGGGCATGGAGGAGCTCGCCCAGGAGGGCGCCATCCAGATCTTCCGCGAGTACGGCGCCGGCATGGAGCGTGTCATCGTGGGCGTGGTGGGCACGCTGCAGTTCGAGGTGCTCGAGCAGCGCCTCAAGAGCGAGTATCACGTCGAGGTGTACCGCTCGCCGCTGCCGTACAACCTCATCCGCTGGATTGACGAGAAGGACGGCGAGGTCGACATGCGCAGCCTCAACCTCACGCGCGAGACCCTGCGCGTGGAGGACATGCGCGGCGGCAAGCTGCTGCTCTTCACGAGCCCGTGGAACCTCAACTGGGCCGAGGAGCACAACGAGGGCCTGCACCTCTCCGAGTTTGGCAACGTCACGTTCTAGTGATCCAAAAGGGGACAGACCCCTTTTGAATCACCTAGGCGCGGCTGCCCCCAAACCCTGACTTATGCACGAGCGCCCCGCCCTTCTCGCCCGGCGAGAAGGACGGGGCAACTTGTTTACCTGCACATATATGCGGTGGAACCGATTAGCGGAACCGCCTGCTCGTGCAAAAGTCAGGGTTTGTGCTGCGGTGAGGGTCAGTGCGCGGTGGCGCAGCCGACGGCGAGGCCAATCGCGGCGGGGATGAGGCCGTACATGAAGACGGCCAGGTCAGCTGGCGCGATGTTGGTGAAGCCGAGGGAGTTCGAGAGGCTGAACGTCGCCACGGTGTGAAGCACGTAGAGGACGGCGATCGCAATCAGCGCGGCAAGGCGCCACCACCCGAGGTCAGCCACGCGGCCAATCAGAAACGCCGAGACGATTCCGGCAATCGGCAGGGCAAGGTAGAGTGCGAGAATCACGTAGCCCATGATGCCGCCCCCGCCAAGGGTGCCCGTCGCGAGGGACCCCCAATACAGTACAAGGCAGGCGAGCCAGACTACGCCGTAGATGATGGCGGGCTTGATGAGGCGTCTCTTCTCCATGGGGCACCTCCTGGGTCGCGTTGATGCTATTAGTCTACCCAAGGAAAAGCAGTCGCCTCAGGGCGGCCGACAAAGTTCCCGACAAACCATCGGGCGCAGCGGAACGCTACTGCGTACAATTTCTCAAAGGAGCGAGTGGGAGGTCATCTCATGGAGTATCGAATCGTCGAGAGGGACGGCTTTCGTCTCGCCGGCGTCATGGCCCGCGTGCCGATGCAGTTCGAGGGCGAGAACCCCGCGATCGCGGAGCTCGCGCGCGGCATCACGGAGGCGCAACGCGCCGAGCTACACCGCCTGATGGACACGGAGCCGCGCCGCGTGGTGAATGCCTCCTGGGACTCCGACACCAACTTCCAGGAGGAGGCGGGAGAGCTCACGCACCTCATCGGCGTGCCCACTACGGCGTACGAGGTGGGGGAGGGGCTCGAGCTCGTGGAGGTACCGGCGTCTACCTGGGCAGTCTTTTCCTCGGACGGTCCTCATCCGGATGCCATGCAGCAGGTGACTGCCCGCATCTATGCCGAATGGCTCGCCGAGGCGCCCTGGGAGCTCGACGGCTTCCGCATGCTCTCGTTCAGCGACATCCGCGACGACGGCACCGCCTACAGCGAGATCTGGGCGCCCGTTCGCCGCAAGGCGTGAGCAAGGCGGCCTGTCTCTCTATCATTGCGGAGACAACTTCATCACAACGAGAAGAAATATCTATACCAACTTCTCTTCGTTAGAGAGAAGTTGGTATACTATC
>CASEGE010000066.1 GCA_949287335.1 uncultured Olsenella sp.
GAGAGCGCAAAGTCGCGCGCCCACGGCACCTGCTCGCAGTACTGCTCAAAGGCCGGCTCCAGCAGCTCCTCGAGCGGCTTGGGCCACGTGACCTCCTGCAGGCGCTCCATGCGTTCGTCGTACTCGATGCCCTCGGCCTTCATCTCGCTCATCGCGCGGTCGCGCGCCACGCGCTGCTGGGCGCGCAGGATCTGCCAGGGGTCCTCGAGCGTGGCCTCGGCCATGGAGATGACGTCGAGCGCGTAGGTCTCCGACTCGGGGTCAAGAAGCTCGAGCGCGGCCAGCAAGAACGGCGACAGGGGCTGGTCCAGGGCAAAGTCATCCGGCAGGTCCACGGTCGTGGACCAGGACGCGCCCCCGTCCGGCAGCTCCTCGCGCGTGACCACGCCGGCGTCAAGCAGCGTGGCAAAGATCTCGTCCGCGCGCGTGGAGAGCGCGGCCTTCTCCTCGGCCGGCTGCGCGGACTCCTCCACGAGCGCGTGCACGCGCGCCCAGGCGTCGCCGCCCTGCTCGACCTCGGCGAGCACCATCGAGTGCGTGACCTTCATGCGCGGGCGCAGCGGCTCCGGCACGGCGGCGATCAGCCGCTCAAAGGTCTGTTTGTTCCAGCCGACAAACCCCTCGGGCGGCTTCTTCGTCTTGGCCTTGCGCGCCTTCTTGGGGTCGCCGCCCGCCTTGCGAAGCGCGCGGGCATTCTCGATGTCGTACTCGGTGGCCTCGGCGATGACGTGGCCCTCGGTGTCAAAGCCGGCACGACCGGCGCGGCCCACGATCTGGTGGAACTCGCGCGCGTTGAGGTGGCGCATGCGCCGTCCGTCAAACTTCGACAAAGCGGTGAGCACCACGGTGTGAATGGGCACGTTGATGCCCACGCCAAGCGTATCCGTGCCGCAGATTACCGGCAGCAGGCCCTGCTGCGCGAGCTTCTCCACCAGAAGGCGGTAGCGCGGAAGCATGCCCGCGTGGTGCACGCCCACGCCGCAGCCCAGCAGGCGCTGGAGCGTCTTGCCAAAGGTCGTGGTGAAGCGCGTGCCCTTGATGGCGTCCTTGATGGTCTCGCGCTGCTCCTTGGTGGAGACGCCGTAGCTGGCCAGGCTCTGCGCGCTCGCCAGCGCAGCGTCCTGCGAGAAGTGCACGATGTAGAGCGGCGCCTCGCCGTTTCGCAGCGCAAGCTCCACCGTGCCCTCGAGCGCCGTGTCCACGAACTCATAGGACAGCGGCACGGGGCGCGGAGCGTCCGCGATGGTGTCCACGGTGCGCCCACCGGTGTGCTCGGAGAGCGCCTCGGCAATCGACGAGGTGTCGCCCAGCGTGGCGCTCATGAGCAAAAACTGCGTGTGGGGGAGCGTGAGCAGTGGCACCTGCCAGGCCCAGCCGCGGTCCGGGTCCGCGTAGAAGTGGAACTCGTCCATGGCCACGCAGCCCACGTCGCACTTCTCGCCCTCGCGCAGGGCCTGGTTGGCGAGGATCTCCGCGGTGCAGCAGATGATCGGGGCGTCGGCGTTGATTGCCGCGTCGCCGGTGATCATGCCCACGTTCTCGCGTCCAAAGAGCTCCACGAGGTCAAAGAACTTCTCGCTCACCAGGGCCTTGATCGGGGCGGTGTAGTAGGCGCGGCGGTCGGTGCACACGCTCATGAAGCACATGCCCAGTGCCACCATCGACTTGCCCGAGCCGGTGGGCGTTCCCAGGATCAGGTGGTCGCCGGCCGCGAGGGACAGGAGCGCCTCCTCCTGGTGGGGCCAGAGCTCGATGCCGCGCGACTCCACCCAGCCCAGGAAGAGATCGAGCGCCTCCTCGGACCCGATGTTGGGGTAGGTCTCGTCGTCGGGCCAGGGGATGAGGCTGCCCAGCGAGCCCGAGCCGTTGGGCCCCTCGTCGACGGTCGTGGGTGCGTCTGCGTCTGCCATGCGTCTCCTATCAGGTGGTGGACCCTCCATTCTAGCGCGCGCCGAGGGTATACTCGAGCCATCCATCGACGTGAGGGGGTTCTCATGACCGACTTCC
>CASEGE010000067.1 GCA_949287335.1 uncultured Olsenella sp.
GACTTCTCCGTGCTGATGAGCTACCCGGACGTTGATCGCTACGCCCACCTGCGCCTCTTCCCCACCGACGCCTGGGGCGTCCTCATGCGCGACGACGATCCGCTGGTCGTACGCGAGTCCGCAGGCCCCGCCGACCTCCTCGACGCGCCGCTCGTCGTCCCGGAGCGCCACGCCAAGGGCGACAAGCTCACCGGGCTTCTCGCCACGTGGTTTGGGGAGCTCGCTGCTGAGGCCAACGTCGCGGCAACGTACAACCTTGCCTACAACGGCGCCCTGCTCGTGCGCGAGGGCGTGGGCCGCATGCTCTCCTTCGACGGGCTCACGACCGTGGGAACGGGCACGGGACTGGAGTTCCGCCTGCTCTTCCCACCGCTCGTCTCGGTCATCGACCTTGCCTGGAAGCGCAACGTCCCCCTCGGCGACGCAGCGCGGCGGTTCCTGGGAACCGTTCAAGAAGACGACAGCACCGCTCTTGGCTTGTGCCAGCGCAGTCGAAGCGAATCTGAATATGCGAAGGAAATGGACGCCCGCTATCGCTCCATGCGCGACGGAAACGAGACCAAGCATGACCTCGTGGAGGCCTAAGAGTATTACGGGAACAACCATACCTAAGTAGGCGACCAGCACGTTGCCAACATCGCCGCATCATCGGAAGGAAAACCCATGAAGGTCATGCTCGTGAACGGAAGCCCGCACAAGGCGGGGAGCACCAACCGCGCGCTCGAGGAGGTGGCGCGCACGCTGGAGGCCGTGGGCATCGAGGCGGAGATCTTCTGGATCGGTGCTCGGCCCGTGGGCGGCTGCGTAGCCTGCGGCGGGTGCGCAAAGCTCGGCCGCTGCGCGTTCGACGACGTGGTGAACGAGTTTAGGCCCAAGGCCGCCGAGGCTGACGGCTTTGTCTTTGGCGCACCGGTGCACTACGCGCACGCCGCGGCGTCGCTTCTGGGCTTCATGGACCGCCTCTTCTACAGCAACGGCCGCGCGGGCGAGAAGAACGTGCTCGCGTACAAGCCGGCAGCTGCCGTGGCAAGCGCCCGGCGCGGCGGAACCACCTCGGCCTTCGACGACATCAACAAGTTCTTCACCATCGCGCAGATGCCGGTAGTGAGCTCGCGCTACTGGAACAACGTGCACGGCAACGTGGTAGAAGAGACCGAACAGGACGCTGAGGGCCTCTGGACCATGCGCCAGCTCGGCCGCAACATGGCGTGGATGCTCAAGTGCCTGGAGGCGGGCCGCGCGGCGGGCGTGGAGCTGCCCGCACAGGAGGCCGGCCAGCAGACGAACTTCATACGGTAGCAGCCTGCCGCGGCGATGGCCAGCCCTTCAAAAGGAGTTGGCCTGCGCAGCGCGTCATTGGGGCTATACGCATTGCAGCTGGCTAGACCCTACGATACCTCCTGCTTCGGCCGACGCCCTCCTTTGCTACCAGCCCACGGAGCGCGAGGCTGTTCAGGATTCGCACCGTCTTATCCTTACTGAAGCCGGTTATCCGCTCTATTTCACCTCGCGATAGGAGCAGCGTGCGGCTCAGCCCTCGCATCACCGTAGCCTCATCCGGGGTTAGTCCAGCAGACATCTCCTCTACAAAGGGCAGCGTCACAACGAGCGAGCTCTCACGGATCTCAAAGCGCGGCTTCGCGGCCACGTCCTCGTACGCCTCGTTGATGCGGGCGATACCCGTCCCAAACTGCTCGATGTAGTCGAGACGGAAGAAGACGTTGGCAAGGATCGGGTTACGTGGAGCCGAGATACCGCCACCGAGGTACTCCTCGACGCTGACCCCTTCTGGCAGGCCCCCGGGAGACGAGACGACGACCTTGTCCCCGTGGATGCCGATGGTCACGTTCGCGGGCACGTCCCACGTGCGGTGGACGAGCGCGTTTGCCACCGCCTCGCGGAACGCCTCGCGAGGGACGCGCTCAACCCTCTTGCGAACGGCACCCGACACGGCCTCGTAAACGCAGTAGCGCTCGTGCATCTCCAGCGCCGCGTCATACTGCCTCAAAACTGACTCGCCGGCAACCGTCTTGCGGTCAAGGAACTCGCTTATGTTCGCACCAAATTTGACGATGTCGATGCCTGCAAGTCCGTTACGGTCGGAGAGGATCTCGGCGGCATTCGTGTAGTTTCCATCTGCCAACATGAGTCCAAGCGTGCGCAGGGAGTTGTCATCGAAGCTCGTCAGGCCGAGATGGGACATGAACCGGTCGGAGAGCAAACGGAAAGAGAAGTCTTCCCAGCTTGACGGCAGCTCGTCAAACGTAAGGTTCTGACCGGACAGAATGAGCCTCGCGAGCTCGACCCTATCGACCTCTACACTCGCGGAGTCCGCCCTCCGATACGCTCTCTTCGAGTAGAGGAACGGCTTCGCCCTTCCCTCACGAACCGTAAGGCAGACGGTCTTTTTCTTCTCGTCAACTTCGATCGAGTAACGGGGCACTGGCTCGAGCGAGTCGTTAATCATATTCTCGATCTTGAGAGCATCGGCAACGGGATCCTCCAGACCGACCACCTCGCCAGAGTCGTCGACGCCGAACAGGATGCGCCCCGTACCGTAGTTGGCAAAGGCGCTCACGGTCTTGAGGAACGTCTTTGCGACGGACCGCTTGAACTCGAGATCACGGGTTTCTCGCATGATGGCCTCTCTTTCGTTGCGTTGATTGTACAACGAAAGAGTGTTCGTCGTATATCTTCATGCAACGAAAACACTTAGACGCACAATCGTCACAACGAAACCGCCTAGCTTCCCTATAAAAAAGATAGGACGAGTGTCGAAGTCTCCCCTACAGCGAGCGCCCCAGCTCGAAGGCACACTGTGGGGCGTCGGACGCGCGCGTCATGGACGGCGTGCCGCAGCCGTGACCGAGCACGCGCCCGCAGTCGCGCAGGTCGAGGTAGCGGACGAGCGTGTCGTAGTGCGCCTCCAGGGCGTCGAAGGTCCAGCTGTCCGCGTTCCACGCCACGGCGAGAAGAACGGAGCGCAGCCGCCGCGCCGTGATGGCTGAGTTCTCGGAGCAGAACCGGTCGATCACGATCTTGAGCTGGGCGGACATGCCGTAGTAGTAGAGCGGCGTCGCCAGGACCAGCACGTCGGCCGCGAGGATCTTCTCCAGGATCGCGGCCATGCCGTCGCGCTGGACGCACGGGCGCACGCCGTAGCCGCAGGCAACGCAGCCCGTGCAGGGCCTCACGTCCGCCTGTGCCACATCGATGCGCTCGACCTCGTGTCCCGCCTGGCGCGCCCCGCGCGCGAACTCCTCGCAGAGGATGGCGGTGGAGCTGTCGCGGTTGGGGCTGCCCTGCAAGATGACGATGTTCATGGTCCCCCTTACAGCTCCAGGCCCGCGGCCCACTCAGCCGCCTCGTCACCAGCAACAGCCGAGAAACGCTCGCCCTCGCGCCAGTCACCGGTGCCGGCCATCTCAGCTAGGAACTCGGCACTGCCCCCAATTCCCGACGAACCCGACGTGCAGAACGTCACCACGGTCTTGCCGGTAAAGTCGTTGCCCGCCACGAACGTGCGCAGCGGCCAGGCCGCCTCGCCCCACCAGATCGGGTAGCCGAGAAGGACCGTGTCGTAGTCGGCCCAGCCGTCGGGCGTGACCTGCGTGAGCACGGGGTTGGTCCCGTCCGCGCGCTCGACGCTCGTACGGGAGGCGTCATCGCTGTAGTTCAGGTCCGCCTCGGTGTAGGGCTGCGCAGCCTCGATGGCAAAGACGTCCGCGCCCAGGCGCTCGGCAATCGCGGTGGCCACGCCCTCCGTGTTGCCCGTCGCCGAGAAGTACGCGACGAGCACGTTGCCCGCCGGCGCGGCATCCGCCGCAGGGGCGTCCTCGACCGGGTCCGTTGCCGAATCCGCCGCGGGCGCCTCGTCCTTCTCGCCAGAGCAGCCGGCCAGGAGCGCGGTCATGCCCGCAATGGCAACCGCCAGGAAGTTTCTTCTCGTCAGCATGGTTTCCCTCATTTCAATCCACTCAATTAACGTACAGAATCCGATTTCATTTCATATATCAGCAGGAAAGAATATCGGAAAAGTCTGATTTTGTACGTTATTTCTGACCGCACTACGCGCGTGACACCGTGATCGCACCGGACATGCCCGCAATGCTCTCCGCACCCGCCGTGGCGTGCCACAACCCGCAAGTACCGCCGTCGCCGCAGTCGCAGCCAGCGCGTTTACGAACGTCCTTCTCGTCAGCATGTTCTTCTCCGTCCTCCCCAAGCGAGAATGATTCAAAAGGGGTCTGTCCCCTTTTGAATCACGCGCGCTTAACATCAAACTTTCGCGTAACTCAGAGACCGTCCCCAGCACGCAGGGAGCGTGCCCATGCTGCCGGGTCCACGCCATTGAGCAGCTTTCCGTGCGCCCAGCGCGCGTCGGGGCACTTCTCGCGCAGGCTCTTCTCGGCCCCAGAGATTCCAGAGCCACCGGAGGTGGCAAACGGGACCACGGTCTTGCCCGTAAGGTCAACGGACTCGACAAAGGTGTCCACGATGCGTGGCTCGACGTACCACCAGATCGGGAAGCCCAGGAGCACCGTGTCATAACTGGAAAGGTCAGGCAGCGGCCCCGCGATGACGGGGCGACTCGCAGGGTCATCCATCTCACGCGAGCTGCGACTCATCCGGTCGTTCCAGTTGAGGTCAGCCGCACTGTACGGAACCTTCGGAGCAATCTCGTAGAGATCGGCACCGCTGGCTGCGGCTACCTCCCTCGCCGCTCGTGCCGTGACACCGCTTGCCGAGAAGTACGCGACTATCGTCTTTCCCATAGTCCTGCCCTTTCTTCTGTGATTCTTCTTGCGTTATAGGTTACGTGACGTCACGTTACTTGTAAAGACCAATTGCAGGTTTAGTGACGTGATTTCTTCTATCAGCGTAATAAGTGGAGCTATACTTTGCTTATAGATGTCACGGAGGAGCTCATGGCCGATTTCATCAGGGCGCGCAGCGCCGAGCAGAAGGAGCAGCGTCTCAACGAGATCAAGGGTGCCGTACGCAGGCAGTTTGCCGAGCGGCCCTATCACGAGATCACGCTCACCACCATCGCCGAGGAGCTCGGGTGGTCGCGCGCCAACCTCTACAAGTACGTGAGCACCAAGGAGGAGGTCTTCCTGCTGCTCGCTGCCGACGAGTGTCGCGCATACTTTGACGCGCTTCTCGCCGCGCTGCCCGAGGGCTGCGGGCTCTCCCCCGCCACCATCGCCGAGGTATGGGCAGGCATTGCCAACGCGCACCAGGAGTATTTCCGTCTGGGCGACCTGCTCTCCACCATCATCGAGACAAACGTGGGCGTGGAGCGCCTCGCGGAGTTCAAGCGCTGCTATTACGACTGCGTGGGCACCATGCGCGAGCGCCTGCCGCAGATTGCGGACATCGCGCCCGAGCGGGTTGAGCCCCTTCTGCTGGCCATCTACTACCACGCCGTCGGCCTGGTGAGCACCTGCTGGAAGAATCCGCTCGTCACAGAGGCACTCGGGGTCATTGGCGTCGAACGTCCCGCAATAGACTTCCGCATTGAGATGGGCGACTTCATTGGCATGTGCCTTGAGCACTATCTGCGCTCATAGGTTCTGCCGGCGGGGCACGACGCGGGCCGAGGGCGCGGCGAGAAAATCCGCCGGCTGTACCGCTCGGGCCATGGGCGCGGCGAGAAAAGCGGCCCTCTGTACCGCCGGAGCCGGGGGCGCGGCGAGAAAAGCGGCCCTCTGTACCGCTCAAAAGGCTCTGACAGGCCGTTAGGCCCACGCCAACGGTACAGCCGACGGCATTTCTCGGCGCGAGGTGGTACACGCGGCCGGTTTTCTCGGCACGGGCACGCAGGCCTGGTACAGCCGGCGGCTTTTATCGGCGCGCCCCCGGCCCGGGCGGTACAGCCGGCGGCATTTCTCGCCACAGCTCCACCCCGGCGCCCAGCCCGAGCCTCGGCCCACACGCTTTCAGAAAACTTGCCTAAAACGTACCCGTCCCCTTTTAGGCACCCATGAAGGAGGGCATGCGGCCGGCAGCGGTGGCCTCGGCGATGTCGAGAAGCGCGTGCGCCACCGCCTCCTCGTCGGCGCTGCCAATGTGCCAGCGCGCACACTCCCTCACCGCGGGCACGGCGTTTGCCACCGCCACGGAATGCGGGTAGTGGCGCAGAACGGCAAGGTCGTTCTCGGCGTCGCCAAAGCAGCAGACCTCCTCGGGCGTGAGGCCAAGGCGCCTCATGAGAAAGTCGCCACCGTGATCCTTGCCAAACCCGTGCGGCGTGAGGTCTATGTGGGGCGTGCCCGGCATGGGGCACACAAAGTCAAGCTCGGGGCGGGCCTCCGCCAGCGCCGCGGCAACCTCCTGGCAGCGCTCGTAGCTGCCCACCACGCGCACGTTTGCCTTGTAGCAGCTCTCCTCGGGCACCACGGGGACCGCCGTCTCCACCAGCCAGAAGTTGTCCGGGTGCGCGAGCACAAAGTCCAGGTCCGCGCCAACCGCGACCTTCTCGCCGCCATATTCGACCACGAGGTAGGCGTCATCGACGCTCGCCAGCTCGTCCGCCACCGCAAGAAGCGCCTCGCGCGCGATGGGGACCTTCTCGACGAGCTCGCCGTCGAGGTAGACCAGCTGACCATTGCTCGTCACGGCCGTGGCGCACGCGGCCTCGTCACCGGCAAACATCCTCGGGAGGTCTCGGTAGATGCGCCCCGTGCAGGGCACGAAGTGCACGCCGGCGGCCTGCGCGGCGTGAATGGCGTCGAGCGCAAACGGCGTGACCACGTGGTCGGGCCGCCAGATGAGCGTGGAGTCCAGGTCGGAGAGTACGAGCTTGATCACGGGTGTCCTGTCCCTTCGAAGCGTGCCGTGTGCGAGCGCGCGCAAAAGCGCGCCCCATGTCAAACGCCCGCACACGACACGGCTTGAGGGATGCAGGCGCGACGGTCGGGGGCCGTCGCGCCCAAAAAAGGCCGCACGCCAGGTGCTGGGGATCCGACATGCGACTATTCTAGATATAACCCCTCGGCGGCGTCATGCGGCGCAAAAAGTCGCAGACGGTAGCCGCAGCGACACAGAGCGTTCACGTTTCCGCCAAAGTCCGGGCAAGAGCGCAGACAAGGACCGCCAGTGCGATGGCCGGAGCCATGGGGATGCCGTTCTCCCCGCTCGCGGGCGGCGTCTCACGTGAGCGCGGCATACCGCTCGCCTCCGTGCGGCCGCCCTTCTCGCCCCACCGTGCAAGCGCTCGGGACATCAACCACCCGATTACCCCCAGAAGGCAGGACGCGCCCACCACAACCAGTCCCCAAGCCGGCCCCGTCCACGCGCCCAACGCCGAGAAGAGCTTGACGTCTCCCCCGCCCACGCCGCACCTGCCGCTCGCGCGCCGGGACGCCCACGACGCACCGAGCAAAACGAGCAGCACGACAACCATCCCCACCAGCGCCTCACCCGTGCAGCCGGCAAGCGCCGCGCGTGCTAGGCCCGAGAGCGCCACCGCAACCGAGCACTCGTTGGGCACGATCCGCCACCTCAGGTCACACGCGGACGCAACCACAAGCGACACTACCAGCGCCACGTGGCACGCAAGCGCCACCCAAGCCACTATTCCCATCTCAGACCGCCTCTCCCCGCTTTGCTCTTCTCCGAAGAGAAGCCCTCCGGACGCGCCGCCACAAGCCCCGCCCCGGGGGCACTTTTGTCCGCAGCGTTCAAAACGGGCGTCTCTACCTGCGACGGTACGTTTTGGGACCTCGCGTGGCAGATTCGTGTAAGATTCGCGAACGGCATATACTTGGGGACGGACGGCAACGAGAGGACCCTATGGGCCAGAGGGCAGACAAGAGGCGCGGGAGCGGACCCGACAAAAGCGCGGGCGAGAAGGACCGTGGGAAGCGCGCGCTTCGTCGCAACCCGCGCATCGAGGTGCTGCGCCTCGTTGCCATCGCCGGCATCGCCGTCTTCCACACCTTCCAGACCTGGTTTGACGCCGCCATCGCCGGCTCGTGGCAGGCAAGCCCGCTCGCGCTCGTCGCGGTTGGCCTCATCAGCCTGCTCGGCGCCTACGGCAACCACGTCTTCTTCCTCATCTCGGGCTACTTCCTCGTCCCGCGGGCGGTCGGGGCCGCCACTGCCACCGCCTCCGCTGCGGGCACGCCCGGTCAAGGTAGC
>CASEGE010000068.1 GCA_949287335.1 uncultured Olsenella sp.
CGTGCCGCCCGCGACGGTGGAGGCCAACCTCGCGGCCTTCGACGCCGGCCGCGACGCGGCGCTTCGCGGCGAGGCGCGCTAGGGAAAGATCAGAGGCGCCGCGTTCTTCTCGCCACCGCATATCAGGACACCAGATACGACGTGGCCCCAGCCGCCAAGGTTGCGCAGCTGGGGCCCTTCTCGTCTGGTGGGTTGGCGCGTCCCCCGACCACGCCAACCCATTGCGTTCGGGGGATGTAATGGAATAGTACCCCATTTTCCTGCTCGTATTCCAATAAGCACGCGTTCTGGGCTTCTCCCCGACCAAATTCGACCGCCCGCGTACACGACGGGCACAAACGGGGCCACAGGGGCTAACCTTTTGTAATCGGTAAGTAAATCGAGTTTGGCGGTGATTTCTCATGGGTCAGTACGTTGTTGTTGAGAACGAGGGTCGCTACTGCTTCAACCTCTGCGCCTCCAACGGGCACATCCTCATGTCGTCGATCATCTTCCCGTCCAAGGACGAGTGTCTGCACGGCATCGAGTGCGTGCGCGCCTCCGCCGCGAACGCCGAGATCGAGGACAGCACGGTTGACGCCTTCGACCGCGAGTCCACGCCTAAGTTCCGCATCTACGAGGACTTTGACGGCCACTTTTTCTTCCGCTTCATCACGCACGAGGCCGGCGACATCGCGCGCTCGCACACCTACGAGCTCAAGGAGTCGCTCCTCAGGCGCATCGAGCGCACGCGCGCGGAGGCCGACTCCTCCCTCGCGGCGGACGAGAACTAGCCTCATCGCCCACCTTGACGACTCGGCACGCCCCCGGGGTCCCGCACTCCGGGGGCGTCTGTTAATTGGGGACGTGTTTTTTCGCGCAGCAAATTGGGGACGTGTTATTTCTCTCAGAGTTATTGGGACAGGTTTTTGCGGCAGACGGGAGCGGCAATGGACATGACGGGCGTGAGGCTCACGGAGCTCGTGGAGGCCGCCGGGTGCGCGGCAAAGATCGCGCCGGGCGAGCTCGCGGGCGTGCTGGCGGGACTGCCGCGCCTGGACGCGCCGGAGCTCGTGGTGGGCTTTGACGCCTCCGACGACGCGTGCGTGTGGGACCTCGGCGACGGCCGCGGCCTCATCGCCACCACGGACTTCTTCCCGCCCATGGTGGACGACCCGTTCCTGTTTGGCCAGGTCGCGGCCACCAACGCGCTCTCCGACGTCTACGCGATGGGCGGCCGGCCCGCACTGGCGCTCAACCTCCTGTGCTTCCCCAACTGCCTGGGCATCGAGGTCGCGGGGCAGATTCTTGCCGGCGGCGCCGAGACGTGCCGCCGCGCTGGGTGCGTCGTGGCGGGCGGTCACTCGATCAACGACCAGGAGCCCAAGTACGGCCTCGCGGTGACGGGGTTCGTGCAGCTGGACGAGCGCCTGGAGAACGGCGGCGCGCAGGTGGGCGACGCGCTCGTGCTCACCAAGGCGCTCGGTACGGGCATCCTCACCACCGCGCACAAGGGCGGCCTGCTCGACGATGCTGGCGTGCGCGTGGCCACGGACTCGATGACCACGCTCAACGAGGCGCCGCTTCGCCTGGTGCGCGCGCTGGGCTTTTGGCCGCACGCGGCCACCGACGTCACGGGCTTCTCGCTCATGGGACACTCCTGCGAGATGGCCGAGGCCTCAGGCGTCACGCTCGGGATCGACGCCGCCGCCGTGCCCGTCATGGCGCGCGCCCGCGAGATGGCGGCGCTCGGCCTCATCCCCGCCGGCGCCTACCGCAACCGGGACTTCTTTGGCCCGCGCGTGGAGCTGGACGACGCGCTGCCGCTCGACCTCGCCGACGTGCTCTTTGACCCGCAGACCTCCGGCGGCCTGCTGCTTGCGCTGGGCGAGAAGGACGCGGAGCAGCTTGTCTCCGCCCTGCGCGACGAGGGCCTCCCCGCCGCGGTCATCGGCCGCGCCGTCCCCCGCGCCGAGAAGAGCGTCGTTGTGAAATGATACGAAGGAACAGTCCCTTCGTATCATCTGCCGAGAAGGTCGGTCAGGTTGCGGGCGAATCGCTCGCGGTCATCGTCCGTGAAGGCCGCGGGGCCGCGCGTGCGGCCGCCGGCGCGGCGCACCTTCTTCTCCTCGTGGCGGATGAAGAGGTCCATGTCGATCGTGGCCTTGGTGTAGACGCGCCCGCGCACGCCGATGGCCGCCGCTCCGCGCCCCAGCACCATGCTTGCCAGGCCAATGTCCTGCGTGACCACCACGTCGTCTGGCCGCAGGCGCTCCACGATGGCAAAGTCTGCGCTGTCCGCGCCAATCGAAACGTCGAGCACGTCCACCCAGAAGCCGTCGTGCGTGGCGTCGCGACCACGGGCTTTGCCCGCGTCGCGCGGGTCATCGCGCCGGATGTGTCGCTCAAGGTTCTGCGTGGTGTTGCCCACGATGATAACGGGCACGCGAGCCCGCCGCGCGCAGGCGAGCGCCTCGCGCGTGACCGGGCACGCGTCGGCGTCGATATAGAGTGTGCGATTGCGGGACATGCGCCTCCTTTGCCGATGGGTGACTAGACTATAGGGCAGACGACGGCAGGAGGCATATATGAGAAGGCTGACCACGATGCTGACGGCGCTCTGCCTAGCATGCACGATCGTTCTTCTCGGCTGCAGCACCGCCTCTGCCGGCACAGTCGTCTTTGAGGAGACGGTCTCCCCCAACGAGCAGTACGTGAGCTCGGAGGCAGACGTCGTCTACTACACCGTGCGGGTGACGCAGACCACGCCGGACACGGCGACGGTCTTCGCCGAGTCCAACTCAGGGTTCTACGAGCCGGTGAGCTATGAGGTCGCGTGCGACGGCGAGCTCTCTGCCGATGACGTCTCCGTGAAGTGGACCACCCTCATGGGCGGCACCGAACCGAGCGAGGACGACCAGATCGCCGTTGCCGTGGTCTCCGTGCACACGGGCGACGGCGGCGTGGACGAGTGCAAGGTCAGCTTCGTCACCGGCGCGCTCGAAATGGTTGCCGAGGCGATTCCGGGCGAGTAGGCGCTCAGAAAAACGCCTGCACCCAGGTACTCAATTATTAACGGACATTTGGTTTCTAAAAGCCGCCCATTTTAGGACGTTTCCGCAGTTACCACTTTCTTTCAGGAAACCAAATGTCCGTTAATCTGGCGACCTTGCCCCTAGGCCCCATTCTTATGACGGCAAAGAGACGCCAGCGGCCTCATCGGCTAGCTACTTAAGGAAGAATTAGCATTCGGTTCATGCGTCGTTATGGCCGACACCCCCAGACTTGCCTGAGCCAAGTTGAAGGGAGAGCCATGAAAACGACTCGCATCGCACCGCGCCGGTACATCAATCGCAGGAAGGTACGTCGCGTGCCGCTTGTGCTCGGAATTGTTGGGGCAATGGTGATTGCGCTTGCCGTTATGCTCCGGCTTGCCACGACTCCAAACGCGAACGGGCAAAAGCGCACCGCCAGCTCCACACCTCGCGCGGAGTGGAAGGCAGGCGAGGTTCCCTTCCTCTACCAAATTGACCCGCAGTGGTCGGACCATCCCTATGCCGGAGGCACTGTCGAGAAGAACGGCTGCGGCCCGACGTGCCTCTCTATGGTCTACGTGGCGCTCATCGGGCGCGGCGACCTCGACCCTGCCGCCATGGCGGACTTCTCGGAACGCGGCGGCTACGTCAGCAACGGGATGACGGCCTGGGCTCTCATGAGCGACGGCGCGGCAGAGCTGGGGCTCACCTCCGAGGAGCTGCCCGCCAGCGCTGCCTCCGTGCGCGAGGCACTTCTTGCCGAGAAGCCCATCATCTGCAGCGTGGGGCCGGGCGACTTCACCACCACGGGCCACTTCATCGTGCTCTCAGGCCTAACCGAGGACGGCGAGGTCATCGTGCACGACCCAAACAGCGCCGAGCGCAGCTCACATCCCTGGGACCTCGAGCGCGTGCTCGGCCAGTGCGCGAACCTGTGGGCCTTCTCAGTGTGAGAGCGGCAGCTCGACGGTGAAGGCGGTGCGGCCGTTCTCGCTTGCGGCGGAGATGGTTCCGCCGTGCAGCTCCACGATCTCGCGTGCGATGGCGAGGCCCAGTCCTGCGCCGCCCGTGGCGCTTCCGCGGGACTCGTCCAGCCGGAAGAAGCGGTCAAAGATCGCGCGGAGCTTGTGCGAGGGGATGGTCGCACCTGTGTCGGACACGGTGACGACGACGCTCCCCTCTCCGGCCGCTGCCTCAATCTCCACGGGCGTCCCCTCGTCGCTGTAGGCGATCGCGTTGCGCAGCAGGTTGCCAAAGACGCGCGCGAGGCGGGCCGCGTCGGCCGTGACCATGAGCGGCTCGCCAGGCTGCTCGACGGTCCGCACCGTGCCCGCCACTGTGACCTTCGCCTCGTTGCCGTGGGCGGCGAGCGCCGGGTAGAACTCGTCGGCAAGCTGGACGAGAAGCCCGGCGAGGTCCACGGGCGCAAGCTCGAGCTCGATGTTCGTGAGGCTGTAGCGCGTGATGTCAAAGAACTCGTTCACCAGGCGCTCGAGCCGGCACGCCTTGTCGAGCGCGACGCCCGTGTAGCGGACGCGCTGTGCCTCGGGCATGTCCGGCACCTCGTCCAGGAGCGAGAGATAGCCAATCACCGAGGTGAGCGGCGTCTTGAGGTCGTGCGCGAGGTAGGTCACGAGGTCGCTCCTGCGCGCGGACTCGTCGGCAAGCTGGCGCTCCCGCTCCGCGGCGGCACGCTTGGCGTCCGCGGCGACGAGCGCGAGCTCCTCCCAGCCGGACGGGAACGCCTCGTGAGCATCAAGGTCATGGGCGAGAAAGACGCGTAGCAGCTCGGCAGCGCGGGCGCGCTCCTTGAGGCGGGCGCGGCGGGCCGACAGGACGGTGGCCACCGCACAACCCACGGCGAGAAGAACGATGCCGCAGATACCCAGCTGCAGGAAGAAGTACTTGACGCCGGAGACGTCCAGCACCATCTCCGGCCAGATGCCAAATTCGTTCAGGTTGTTGATGTTCAGAATCTGCGGGACAAGCCAGTCCATGAACGAGCCGTTCCAAGCCTTGTCCACA
>CASEGE010000069.1 GCA_949287335.1 uncultured Olsenella sp.
AGGCGGCTGACCCGGTGCGATTCCGGGACCAACGGTTACAGTCCGGATGGAAGAAACGGAGGCCATCATGGCTGCTTCCACGCACACGCACGTCTCGCACAGCACGCACTCCACCGCCACCGGCACCGGCGCCTGGTCCACGCGCCGCATTGCCACCACGGCGCTTTTCTGCGCGCTCGCGTTTGTCCTCACCTTTGTGGAGGTCCCCATCTTCCCGCCCGCGCCGTGGCTCATGTACGACCCGTCGGGCATCGTCGCGTTTGTCGCCGCGCTTGCCTTTGGGCCGAGCACGGGCGCCATCGTGGTCATTCTCCCCTGGGTGCTCAAGACCCTCTTCAGCTTTAACCCGTGGGGACACCTCATGGCGATCGTTGCCGGCGTGGCGCTGTGCGTTCCCGCCGCGATCATCGCACGCCGCGTGGGCGGCACGCGCGGGCTCGTCGTGGGCACGCTCGTGGGCGCTGTGGTTGCGCTCGCCGCGTGCATCGTGGGCAACATCATCGTGACCCCGCTCTACACCGCAGTCTCCACGGCCGACGTCATTGCCATGATCGTGCCCATCCTGCTGCCGTTCAACGCCCTTAAGATCGTCATCAACTGCGTGGTCACGATGCTCATCCAAAAGCCGATCGCGCAGATCGTCTCCAAGTAGCGCCGGCGAGAAAAACGTGGCTCTTGGCACAGACACGCCCGTGAGGCTCTCGCACGTGAGCCTCGTCTTTGAGGGGGACGTCGTCGCGCTCGACGACGTCTCGCTCGAGGTGCGCCGCGGCGAGCGCGTGTGCGTGCTCGGAGCCAACGGCTCGGGCAAGTCCACGCTCGCCTCGGTGATCTGCGGGCTTCTCGCCCCGGACGAGGGCGAGGTCGAGCTCGTGGGCGAGCGCGTATGCGCGGGCGGCGTGCCGGACCTCGAGGCGTATCGGCGCGCGCGGCGCGAGCTCGGGCTGGTGTTCCAGAACCCGGATGACCAAATCGTCACGAGCATCGTGGAGGACGACGTTGCCTTTGGCCCGGAGAACCTGGGGCTCCCGCGCGAGGAGATTGCCCGGCGCGTAGCCCGTGAGCTGCACCGCGTTGCCATGGACGACTTTGCCAAGGCCGACCCGTCGCGCCTCTCAGGCGGGCAGAAGCAGCGCGTGACCATCGCCGGCGCCCTGGCAATGGAGCCCGCCGTACTCGTCTTTGACGAGCCGGGGTCTTTGCTCGACGTGCGCGGGCGCGCGGCAATCCTGCGCGTGATGGGACGGCTCGCCGCCGCCGGGACCACGCTCATCCACGTGACGCACTTCATGGAGGAGGCGCTCGAGGCTGACCGCGTGCTCGTGATGGACCACGGGCGCATCGCGCTTGAGGGCACGCCAGGCGAGGTCTTCTCGCAGGGCGAGAAGCTCGTGGGGCTGGGACTTGAGGTGCCGTTTGCCGCACGCGTCTCGCAGCGCCTGGGCCTTCCCTGGACCTGCGACGAGTCTCAGCTCGTCTGCAATGTGGAGGCGGCCTACGGTACGGCGGCCCCCGGGCTGCAGAAAAGCGCGACGTCGCGAACGCCCGACGCCGAGGGCGTGCGCGCGTGCGGGGCTACCCCCGTCTTGCGTGTCGAGCACGTCTCGTTTGCGTACGACCAACGTGGCCGGGCGCTCGACGACGTCTCGTTTCAGGTCCTCGAGGGCAGCTCGACGGCGATCATCGGGCAGACGGGCTCGGGCAAGTCGACGCTGCTCCGCCTGCTCTGCGGCCTCGAGACGCCCGACGAGGGGCGCGTCATCGTGGCAGGAAACGACACGTCGCGCCGTCGCGGGCGGAGAGCGGCACAGCGTGCGGTTGGCTACGTGATGCAGCACCCCGAGCGCCAGCTCTTTGCCGAGAGCGTCGAGAAGGACGTGGCATTTGGACCCCGCAACCTGGGGCTCAGCGCGGAGGAGGTGGAGCGCCGCGTCTCTCGGGCGCTCGAGATCGTAGGGCTTTCCGGTAAGCGCGGCGCCTCTCCGTTCAAGCTCTCCGGAGGCCAGCGGCGGCTCTGCGCGCTTGCGGGTGTGCTCGCCATGGAACCCACGGTCCTCATCCTCGACGAGCCGACGGCTGGCCTCGACCCCCGCGGGCGCGCCATGCTGAGGAGCGTTCTCGCGCGTCTCCGCAGCCTTGGGGTCACGCTCGTCCAGGTAACGCACTCGATGGAGGACGCCGCGCGGGCGGATAGAATCGTCGCCCTGGACCAGTCGCGCCTCGTCACCGTTGGGACGCCCCGTGAGGTCTTCTCGCGAGAAAACGAGAAGCGCCTCGCAGAGAGCGGCCTTGGGATTCCCCGGTCTCTGCGCGTCGCACGCGCGCTCGAGCGCCGTGGCTGGCCCTCGCTCGGCGACCCCCTCACAACCGACGACCTCATCTGTTGCCTAAAAGGGGACGGGTACGTTTTAGGCAAGTTTTCTGAAAAGAACTTGCCTAAAACGTACCTGTCCCCTTTTAGGCAAGTTGGGGAGGTGGAGTAGGTGGCATTTAGGATTGAGATTGGACAGTACTACGACGCGCAGTCCCCCATCCACGAGCTCGACGCCCGCGTGAAGCTCGTCTGCGCGCTCGTCGTCCTTGTCGGCATCTTCTGCGTGTCAAACGCCCCGCAGCTCGGAGTGGCAGTCGCGCTTGTCGCCGCCCTTCTCGCCATCGCACGCGTCCCCGCCGGCCGCGTGCTCGCGTCGGTACGCCCACTCGTGGTGTTTCTCGCCGTGCTCTCGCTCTTCAATCTCTTCTTTGTGCACACGGGAGAGGTTGCCGCCACACTTGGCGCACTCACGATAACCACGGGCGGCATCCGGGCCGCCGTGCTCTACACCGCGCGCTTTGCCCTCGCGCTCGTGACCGGCTCGCTCATCCTGCTCACGACCACCCCCACGCAGCTCTCCGACGCGTTCGACCGCATGCTCTCCCCGCTCTCGAGCATCGGCCTGCCCGGGCACGAAATCGCGATGGTCTTCTCGCTCATGATGCGCTTCATACCAACGCTCGCCGACGAGGCCTCCGCCATCATCGACGCGCAGGCGCTGCGCGGCGGCTCCTTCAACGAGGGCGGTCCCATCCAGCGCGTGCGCTCTATCGTTCCCGTGGTGGTGGCCCTGCTCGCAAGCGGTCTGCGCCACGCGGACGGCCTGGCGCGGGCGCTCGACGCCCGCTGCTACGAGGGCGGCGCCGGTCGCACCCACTATCACGAGCAACGCATCGGCCGGCGCGAGGCCGTGGCGATGGCGCTCACGAGCGCGTTTGTGCTCGCGCTGGTCCTTCTCGGCCTGCTGTAGCACGTCGGGCGAGAAGGGCGGGGACGGCGAGAACGACGCACGGAAAGCGGGGGCGTCGGCACGGCGGAACCGGGCGGGTGCACGGAAAATGCCGGCTTCGACACGGCGCGCGGCACGCGCACACATTTTGGGGGCGTCGGCACGCGGGGCGAGAAGGGCGCACGCGTTTTGGCGGCGTCGGCACAGAACGGACCCTTTTGCACACGAATTCGAGGGCTCGGCACGGCCAAAGAGGGGTTTTCGTGCCGACGGCCCACTTTTGAGTGCGCTTTCGGCGCTCGCTGTGCCGACGGCCGGAATTCTTGTGCGCGCCCGCCGCTCGCTGTGCCGGCGGCCTGATTTTGCGCGCAGACAGCGCACGGGCGCCACGCGGGCCGCACGCCCCTCAAAAGCCCACGAATCCGCACCGCTCCCAACCGGCGAACGGTAGCGTTTTGCCGTAGAATGGTATGGATTATCGACTTCCTATGCACCCGGGAGGTAGCAGCGCATGGTTTCTCGCATCTACGTGGAGAAGAAGCCCGGCTTTGACGTCGAGGCCCAGCAGCTCAAGGCAGAACTCGCCAACGTCATCACCGAGGGGCTGGAGCCAACGGCCCGCCTGCGCATCATCAACCGCTACGACGTGGAGGGCGCTAGCGACGAGCTCTTTGAGCGCTGCGTGCCCGTGGTCTTCTCCGAGCCGCAGGTAGACGTCACCTCGCGCGAGCTCCCCGCCAACCCGGACGCCGCCGACGTGCGCGTCTTTGCCGTGGAGGCGCTGCCCGGCCAGTTTGACCAGCGCGCCGACTCCGCCGCCGAGTGCGTGCAGCTCATCTCCCAGGGCGATCGCCCTACGGTGCGCTGCGCCAAGGTCTACGTGATCGAGGGCGCCTGCACCGACGAGGCCCTCGCCGCGATCAAGCACTACGTCATCAACCCCGTCGAGGCTCGCGAGGCGAGCCTCGAGGAGCGCGCCACGCTGCGCCAGGCCTACCCCGAGCCCGCCGACGTCGAGGTCCTCGACGGCTTCCTCGAGCTCGACCAGACGCAGCTCCAGGCCATGATCGACAACCTGGGCCTTGCCATGGACCTCGCGGACATCACCTTCTGCCAGAGCTACTTCGCCAGCGAGAAGCGCGTGCCCACGATCACCGAGATCCGCATGATCGACACCTACTGGTCCGACCACTGCCGCCACACCACCTTTGGCACCGCGCTCGCGCACGTGCAGATTGACGACAAGATCGTGGCGTCGGCCTTCGAGCGCTACATGGAGATGCGCCACGAGCTCGGTCGCGACGAGAAGCCCGTCTGCCTCATGGACATGGGCACCATCGGCGCCAAGTACCTCAAGAAGACCGGCCAGCTCAAGAACCTCGACGAGTCCGAGGAGATCAACGCCTGCACCGTCAAGGTCACAGTTGACGTCAACGGGCAGGACGAGGACTGGCTCTTCCTCTTCAAGAACGAGACCCACAACCACCCCACCGAGATCGAACCCTTTGGCGGCGCGGCAACCTGCATCGGCGGCGCCATCCGCGACCCGCTCTCGGGCCGCAGCTACGTCTACCAGGCCATGCGCGTCACCGGCGCGGCGGATCCCACCGTTCCCGTGTCCGAGACCATGACCGGCAAGCTCCCGCAGCGCAAGCTCGTGACCACCGCCGCGGCCGGCTACTCCAGCTACGGCAACCAGATCGGCCTGGCAACCGGCCAGGTCAGCGAGCTCTATCACCCCGGCTACGTGGCCAAGCGCATGGAGATCGGCGCCGTCGTGGGCGCCACCCCGGCCTCGCACGTCCGTCGCGAGTGCCCGGCGCCCGGCGATAAGATCGTGCTTCTCGGCGGCCGCACCGGTCGCGACGGCATCGGCGGCGCCACCGGCTCCTCCAAGGCCCACAACGTCGAGTCCCTCGAGAAGGACGGCGCCGAGGTCCAGAAGGGCAACCCGCCCATCGAGCGCAAGCTCCAGCGCCTCTTCCGCCGCGAGGACGCGTGCCGCCTCCTCAAGCGCTGCAACGACTTTGGGGCGGGCGGCGTCTCCGTTGCCATCGGCGAGCTGGCTGACGGCCTGGACATCA
>CASEGE010000070.1 GCA_949287335.1 uncultured Olsenella sp.
ACCCCTTTTGAATCATCGCCCTCATGATTCAAAAGGGGTCTGTCCCCAATTGAATCACCCATTGACAGACAAAGGAGAAGAACATGGCTATCGAGGCAATCGTTACCGATAAGGCGCCCGCGGCGCTCGGCCCCTACTCTGCGGCTACGATCGCGCCCGCGACGCGCGCGATTCACGTGTCCGGCCAGCTGCCCATTGACCCGGCCACCGGCGAGTTTGCCGGCGAGGACATCCAGGCCCAGACGCGCCAGAGCCTCACCAACATCAAGAACATCCTCGAGGCCGCCGGCGCCTCCATGGCCGACGTTGCCGAGGTCACCGTCCTTCTTGACGACATCGCGGACTTTGCGGCCATGAACGAGGTCTACGGCGAGTTCTTCACCGCGCCGTACCCCAGCCGCGCCGCCTTTGAGGTGGCCGCGCTGCCCAAGGCCGCCAAGGTCGAGATCAAGGCCGTGGCCTACCTCTAAGCAGGGCCTTACGCATGAGGGACGCCCGCCCGGAGTGAGTCGCACTCCGGGCGGGCGTTCGCGTCTCCGCGTGACACTGGTGACAGGTTGAATTGCCGTGCCGGGCGCGCGTCACCTGTGACAATTCAACCTGTCACCTGTGTCACGCCAGCGGGATCATCACGTCCAGGCGAAAGACGCCTCCCTCGCAGCCCGCGGAGAGCGTGCCGCCGTAGCGCTCGGCAATGGCGCGCATCGAGCGGGTGCCAAAGCCGTGGTTGGCCCGGTCTCCCTTGGTGGTCTCGGGCAGCCCGTCTGCCGAGAAGCGCGGAGCGACCGCAACATAGTTCTCCACGTGGATGGCCGCCACGCCCACGACGGCGCGCACGGTGAGCGAGATTGAGCGCCGGGCCGCGTCGTCGAGCGCGCTTACGGCCTCGATGGCGTTGTCGAGCGCGTTGCCGAAGAGGGCATAGAGGTCGGCAGGAGCGAGCCGCGTGAGCGCGCTGCCGTCCGCCACGCACGTGAGCGTGATCCCGCGCTGCTCGCAGACGAGGCTCTTCTCGGTGAGAATGGTGTCCAGCGCCTCGTTTCCCGTCTCCACGGCGGAGTCGTAGACGTTGACCTCGCGCTCGATGTCATCCAGCACGCCCGCGTCCACGGTGGCCCCGCGCCCGGCGAGCGAGCGGATCTGATGCTTGATGTCGTGGCACTTGATGTTGATGGCCTCGATGTTCTCGCGGCTCATGCGGTACTGGCGCTCGCGCTCGGCAAGCAGGCGCTCGGTGGCCGCCATGTCCTGCTCGAGGTGTCGCCGGTAGAGCAGCACGTACTCCATGGCAAGGGTGAAGACGCACGCGAGCGCGTGGAAGAGCCGCAGCACCACCACGTAGCCCAGCGCGAGGCCCTGCTCGCCGAGCAGCTTAATCGTGAGGTCAAAGCCAATGACCACAAGCGAGACCACCGCCATCATGGCAAGCATCGAGCGGTCCTCAACCTGCGAGAGCCCCTCGCTGCTGATCTTTCTGCCCACGAGCAGGTGGCACGGCACAAAGACCGCCACCGCCGTAACGGCCCACGTGAGAGGCGCCACCACGAGGCCGCGCGGGTCAACGCCAAAGAACGGGAGCAGGGAAAACGCCAGCTCGCCGGTGCCCGAGGCAAGGTTCTGCGCGGTGTAGCCAGCCGTTGAGCAGAAGAGCGCCACCCACACGCTCGTCTCAAAGAGCGCGTACACCCCCACGGTGCAGCCCACGAGGACCATCGAGAAGAGCGCGAGCTGCAGAAGCGCCGAGCCAATGGGGGAGGGGTCTCCCACGTGAAGGCCCGCAAATACGAAGAGGGCCACTCCCACCGCCCAGAGCGCCAGCAGCAGCGTGAGGCGGCGGGCAAACCCCTCCCGGCGCGGCAGCTGCCAGGAGAAGAGCGCGATGCCCACCGCTATTCTCGCCGAGAG
>CASEGE010000071.1 GCA_949287335.1 uncultured Olsenella sp.
CCACAATGGCAGCCACGCCCCAGATCCAGCGGGATCGCAGGACGCGGTAGGCGTCCGAGCGGAGCAGGGCGATCATCGGGCGCCACCGCCCCTCTCGCCGCCCGCGCCGCCCATGAGCTCGACGAAGTACTCCTCGATGTCGCGCTCCTGCTGGGCGAGCTCGCGGACCTCGATGCCGGCCGAGAAGCACGCGGCGCTGACCTCGTCGAGCGCGACTCCCGTGACCACGAGCGCTCCGTCGGGCTCCGCGCGGAAGGTCGCCTGCGGGAGCGCCTGCTCGAGCAGGGCGAGGCCGCGCTCCGGCTCGGCAAGGCGCAGACGCACCGAGCTGCCGCAGCGCTCGTGGAGCTCCTCGTCGGTGAACTCGGCCGTGAGGCGGCCGTCCGCGATGACGCCGAAGCGCGTGGCCACGCGGTCGAGCTGGTCGAGCACGTGGGAGGAGATCATGATCGTGACGCCGTGCTCGTGGTTGAGGCGCACGAGCGCGAGACGCATGTCGCGCGTCGCCTCAGGATCGAGCCCGTTGAACGGCTCGTCCAGAAGCAGCAGGTCGGGGCCGCCCACGAGCGCGAGCGCCAGGCCAAGGCGCTGCTTCATGCCGAGCGAGTAGGCCTTCACGCGACGGTGGTCCATCGGGTCCAGGCCCACGAGGGCGAGCAGGTCGTCCGCCACGTCGCGTGCGTGCGTCATGCCGAGCGCAAGGGCCTTGGCGACGAGGTTGTCACGTGCGGTGAGACTGGCGAGCACGCCCGGGCTCTCGATGAGGGCGCCGATGCGCGAGAAGCCCTGAGGGGTGGCGCCACCACGATCCGGGTCGCCGAAGAGGATGACCTCGCCGGCCGTTGGACGCGCGAGTCCCGCGACCATCTTCATCGTGGTGGACTTGCCGGAGCCGTTCTTGCCCACAAAGCCGTAGATGTCGCCGGCAGCGACGGTCATGTCCAGGTTGTCCACGGCCAGCTTGCGACGGTAGCGCTTGGTGAGGCCGTGCGTCTCGATGACGTTCACGCGAGCTCCTTTCTAGAGGCTGGTTACCAGTGTGGCAGCCAAACCTTTAGAATCCGTGAGCCAAATCTAAAGAAAGCTTGAGGGTGATCCAATTGGGGACAGACCCCTTTTGAATCATCGAACCCATGATTCAAAAGGGGTCTGTCCCCAATTGGATCACGCGAGCTTGAAGCCCATGCCCCAGACGGTCTTCACGTATTCGTCCGTGCCGGTCTCGCGCAGCTTGGCACGGATGTTGGAGACGTGCACCGCCACCGTGGAGTCATCGCCGGCAAAGGGCTCGCCCCACGCCAGCTCGAAGAGCTCGCTCTTTGAGAACACGCGGTTCGGGCGACGGACAAGCGCCTCCAGAATGTTGAACTCGATCTTGGTGAGCGAGACCGCACCGCCCTTCTCGCCAGCCTCCCCTGGGGCAACCGTGAGCGTGCGTGCATCCGGGTCGAGCGTCCAGCGATGCCAGCGCAGCAGCGCACCGGAGGGAGCAGCGTCACCGCGATGGCGCAGCTGCACCTCAACGCGCGCGGCCAGCTCGTCAAGGTCAAAGGGCTTGGTGAGGTAGTCGTCGGCGCCCAGACGCAGCAGGTCGACCTTGTCGGCCGCCGTCGTGCGCGCCGAAATCACGATTACGGGCATGACGTCATTGCGCCCTCTGATGAGCCCCACAAGCTCCTCGCCCGTCGCGCCGGGCAACATGAGGTCGCAGATAACGAGGTCAAACGCCGCGTCCTTCTCGCCCAGAAGAAGGCGCGCCTCGGAGCCGGAGAACGCCTGGGTCACCGAATGACCGTCTCGAGAAAGACGCGTTGTCACCACGTCGTTGATTGCCGCGTCGTCCTCTATCACCAGCACCCGTGCCATGTTTCTCCCAAAATGATACGAAGGGACTGTCCCCTCGTATCATAGCGGCATGGACTCCCAGCTGCCGTCCGCGCGCGGCACCTCGATGGAACGATAGCCCAGGTCCCACGCGTGCGCGTACGCCTTGCGAATCCCGTCGCAGATATCTCCCGGCACATGCCCGTCCGACCCCACTGTGACGGGGACGCCAGCCCGGCAGAAGCGCTCGAGCAGGCCGCGGGAGGGATAGTAGTCCCCCACCCCCTTGCGCCAGCCGGCCGTGGAGAGCTCCACGCGACGGCCGGTGTCATGCGCGCAGGCGGCCATCTCATCCCAGAGCGGCGCTAGGTCAATCGTGGCGGCAAAGCCCTCGTTGCGCATGCGCTCGGGAAGGTCCGGGTGCGCCATGGTCCCAAAGGGCAGAGGACTCTCGCAGGCGCGGCACCACGTCTCCACGTAACGGCGCCACACCTCGTCCGCACCAAGCTCGCGCCAGACGGTCATGTCGGAGGTGTTATCGATCCACGCACCCTCGTCAACGGTTCCCAGCCAGTGCACGCTGCCGAGAAGCACCTGCGCGGCCGCGCCCCAGCAAAGGACGTTCTCCTCGCATCCGGGATACCAATCCGCCTCAAAACCGTAAATGAACTCCAGCTCAGGGTGGGCATCGCGCGCAGCCTCCCACTCGGAGCGGTGCGCCGCGAGATTCGTCTCCGTCACCTGGACCTCTCCTGCGGGATCCATTGGGCCAGCGGGAAGCGTGAGGTGATCGGTTGAGACCAAGACAGCGCAGCCCGCTGCCACCGCGGCACGGGCGTTCTCCTCGAACGTCCCCACGCCGTCCGAGTAACGTGTGTGTGTGTGCGTATCCGCGATTGAGCCAGGCTTGAGCGCCTCCGTCATGGCTGTCTCCCCGTCCATCTCCGTGTGTCCAATAATTAACGGACATTTGGTTTCCTGAAAGAAACCGCCAACTGGGGTTTATTTGCCTAGAGAACGTTTTCAAAAAACCAAATGTCCGTTAATTCTACCCCTCTCCAACTAACACCCCGCAGGGACATCCAAATCCGCCCCAACAGAAGGGCCGCCGTGCAAGAAACCCGGCGGCCCAAATGATTCAAAAGGGGTCTGTCCCCTTTTGAATCACCTACAGGTCCTGGAGGGCGTTGACGGAGAGCGGGCCCTCGCGCAGCGCCACGATGGCCTGCACGAGCGCCACCGCACCGGACATGGTGGTGGCCATGTCGATGCCGCGGCTCACGGCCTCGCTCCTCATCTTGGTGCCGTCACCGCGGGAGCTATGTCCCTTGGGCGTGTTGATAAGGAAGGAGATCTTGCCGTCAGCCATGAGGTCGAGGATGTTGGGCGAGCCCTCGGAGATGGTCTTGACCACCTCGCACGGGATGCCCGCTGCGCGCAGCGTCTTGGCGGTGCCGCGCGTGGCCAGCAGGTCGTAGCCGAGGTTCTTGAGCGAGAGGGCCACGGGCGCCACGGAGCGCTTGTCGCGGTCGCACACGGAGATGAAGACGTTGCCGGACTGCGGCACGTCGTACTCGATGGCCTCGCGGGTCTTGGCGTATGCCTTGGGGAAGGTGACGTCCAGACCCATGACCTCGCCGGTGGACTTCATCTCGGGGCCGAGCGTGACGTCTGCGCCCGGGAAGCGGCTCCACGGCATGACGGCCTCCTTGACCGCGTAGTAGCCGAGGTCGCGCCCCTCCTCGGGAAGCCCGAGGTCGGCGATCTTCTCGCCGCTCATGATGCGCGCGGCGCACTTGGCCAGCGGCACGCCGGTGGCCTTGGACGAGAAGGGCACGGTGCGGCTCGCGCGCGGGTTGAGCTCGATCACGAAGACCTGCTCGTCGCGGACGGCGTACTGCACGTTGAGAAGGCCCTGGATGTGGCAGGAGAGCGCCAGGCGACGCGTGGTCTCGCGGACCTTCTCCACCAGGCGGTCGGAGAGCGAGAAGGGCGGGAAGCAGCAGGCGGAGTCGCCGGAGTGGATGCCGCACTCCTCGATGTGCTCGAGGACCGCGCCCACGTAGCACTGCTCGTCGTCGCAGAGGGCGTCGACGTCGAGCTCGATGGCGTCCTCGAGGAAGGCGTCGAGGTAGACGGGGTGGTCCGGAGAGACCTTGGTGGCCTCCTCCATGTAGCTCACGAGGTCGTCGTCATCGTAGACGATGCCCATGCCGCGGCCGCCGAGCACGTAGCTCGGGCGAACGAGCAGCGGGTAGCCCACGCGGCGCGCCACGGACTTGGCCTCGTCGACGGTCTCGGCCGTGCTTGAGGGCGGGTAGGCGATCTCGAGGCGGTCGAGCAGGCTCGCAAAGCGGTCGCGGTCCTCGGCGAGGTCGATGGCCTCGGGCTGGGTGCCCATGATGGGGACGCCGGCGGCCTTAAGGCGCTTTGCGAGGTTGATCGGGGTCTGGCCGCCGAGGGTGACGATCACGCCCACGGGCTTCTCGACCTCGATGACGTTCATGACGTCCTCAAAGGTGAGCGGCTCAAAGTAGAGGCG
>CASEGE010000072.1 GCA_949287335.1 uncultured Olsenella sp.
AAACGTCACGACGGGCGTTTCCGCCGCAGACAGGCTCGACGCCGTGCGCGGCGAGGCAGCGCCCCGCCTGGCGGCGGCGGTGTCCGAGCAGATGGCGTTTCTCGAGATGGGCTCCGCCGAGCTCGTGGTGTCCCAGGAGCGCCTGCCGCGCGGGGAGTGGACGCGCCGTGGTCCTTCTCGCGTGGAGTTTCTCTACCGACCGGGCGCCGGCCTCACGGCGCGCCCGCTGCGCAAGATCGCCTCGGGCGGCGAGGTCAGCCGCGTGATGCTGGCGTGCAAGGTGGTTCTCGGCGAGGCCGACGTGTGCGAGACGCTTGTCTTTGACGAGGTGGATGCCGGCGTGGGCGGTGCCACGGCCGTTGCGCTTGCGAGCGTGCTGGCGCGTCTTGCTGCCACGCACCAGGTCATCGTGGTCACGCACCTGGCCCAGGTGGCGGTTGCCGCCGAGAAGCACTATCTCGTGCGCAAGTCCGAGGGCGAGGAGGGCGTTCCCGAGACCTCGCTCGTGGAGATCTCTGGCGAGGAGCGCGTGGCCGAGGTGGCCCGCATGCTCTCCGGCGACACCGGCGAGACGAGCCGCGACCTCGCGCGCGAGATGCTTGCCGCCCGGGCGTCCGCCAGCTGCTAGCCGCCTCGCGTTTCTCGCCTGCGGAGCCGCTCCGTCCTTCTCGCGGCGCAACTTGTGCGAGAATGGCGACAAAGACGACGAGAGGAGCGCAGATGGCACGGGACAACGATCGTCGCGAGGGCCGCGGCCCGAGCAGGGCGGAGCAGGCAGGCCGGCACATCGATGAGATGACGCGGCGCTTCTCGGCGGAGATTTCCCAGGCCCAGGCTGCCACGCGGGTCTACGACGGTGCCCCGAGGGTTGCCGTGGAGGGCTGCGTGGCAGCCGTCACCGTGGTCGACCAGGACGGCGTCGCCGCGGTCCTGGAGCGCGGGCGCGGCCTGGCCTCTGCCTGCGACCTGGCAGTTCTCGACTTTGCCTCCTTCACGCGCCCCGGTGGCGGGTACGACCGCGGCACCTGGGGTCAGGAGCAGGCGCTCTGCGCGTCGAGCTTCCTCTACAACGTGCTTGCCGAGAAGCGCGACTGGTACGGCGAGAACCGTCGGCGCAACATCAACTGCGAGCTCTATCGCAACCGCGCGCTCGTGGTGCCGCGCGTGCGCTTCGAGCGCGACGGCTTCCACTCATACGCCGACGTCATCGTGGCGGCGGCCCCCAACGCCCGACGCGCCCGCGAGGAGTATCGCGTGGGGGAGGACGCTCTTCTCGCGGCCCTGCGTGACCGCGTGCGCCTGGTGATGTCCATTGCGGACGAGCTGGGGCACAAGAAGCTCGTCCTGGGTGCCTTTGGCTGCGGCGTCTTTGGCTGGGACGCGGCCACCGTGGCCGAGGTCTTTCGCGCCGAGCTTGCGAGCGGCGCGCACGTGGCCTCCGAGGTGGCCTTTGCGATCCCGCGCGGGCGTGCGGACGAGAACCTCGAGGTCTTCCAGCACGCGCTCGCCACGTTCCCCAATCCCAACCCCGCGCCGTACGTGAGCCGCGCCGAGCTTGCCGCGCGCGCCGCCGAGGCTGCCGCCTCCGAGCCCGAAGACGAGGACGAGGACGACTGGCGCAAGTACCTCTAGCCCCCGAGCAGCCCCAGGAACTCCCGCGGGTCAAAGACGGGGACGAACGACGAGCGAAAGGCCGAGGCGTCCCTCGTGACGATGGCAGTGAGGCGCTCTCGCTCGGCGAGCCGCCGCACGAGGCCGTCCTCGAAGTCAGGCTCGTTGCTTGCCGCGGCGGGGGCGAGGTCGGTCCCGCGCAGGTCGATGGGGGTGATAGGAATGCACTCCACGAGGCCCTTGACGAGTGCCCTCGCGTCGCTCTCGCTGCCCAGCGAGCGCCGGAGTATGTAGTAGACGTCCTTGTAAGACGACGCCGGCGCAACGGGAGACCCGCCGTGCAAGAGGATCGCGCGCACGAGGCTGCGCGCCGTTTCGTGCTCGGACCTCCGTGCGTCAAGGTAGTCGAGCAGGACGTTGGTGTCGAGAAGGACGCGGCGCGGCTCAAGAAGGGCCTCCCCCTCGGCAGCCTGGACGCCAGCGCATATGGTCAGGCCCTCGCTCGCGCTAGGCATAGCGCTCCCCCAGGGCATCAGTGAGAAGGTCGCGAGCCGAGGCGCTCGCATAGGCGCCCTGAGCGCGTCGCGAGAGGGTGAGCTCGTCGGCCCATGCCTCAAATGCAGCCATGCGCTCGTTGGGCGAGGCGGCCGGTGCGTCGTCGAGCCTGGGCAGCGTGCCCGTTCGCGCGATATAGTCCACGACGTCCCTGACGAGCCTCGAGAACGTGGTGCCCTTCTCGGCAAGCGTCCTCTCGGCAAGCCTCAGTGCGCCCTCGCTTACCCTGACGCTTCTTGTGAGCATCTCTGCCATGCCTTCTCCTCTCGTTTCCTAAAGTATAACACGCGTGTTACAACCTTGGGAGGTCGCTCGCGCCGCGCCGCAGCCCTTCAGTGTTTCTTGGCTATGTCGCTTTGTTTCGCGTGTGCGTCGGCTTGCGGCGACGGGTCCACTGCCCCTCTCGCCGCGCGCTATCATGAAGTCCCGTGGAAACAAGACGATTCTGCGGGAGGTCCCCATGGCAAAGCACATTTTTGTAACCGGCGGCGTGGTCTCGTCCCTGGGCAAGGGCATCACGGCGGCCTCGCTCGGCCGTCTGCTCAAGTCTCGCGGCTACCGCGTGATGATGCAGAAGGCCGACCCCTACCTCAACGTGGACCCCGGCACGATGAGCCCGTTCCAGCACGGCGAGGTCTTTGTCACCGAGGACGGCTACGAGTCCGACCTCGACCTCGGCCACTACGAGCGCTTCATCGACGAGAACCTCACGCGCGCGTCCAACTTCACCACCGGCGCCATCTACCAGGACCTCATCTCCCGCGAGCGCGCAGGCGACTTCCTCGGCGGCACCGTGCAGGTCATCCCGCACGTGACGGACGCAATCAAGGAGCGCTTCCGCCGCGTGGAGGAGCAGACGGGGGCCGACGTGGTCATCACCGAGCTCGGCGGCACCACCGGTGACATCGAGAGCCAGGCCTTCGTGGAGGCCATCCGCCAGTTCAGAAACGAGAAGGGCCGCGACGACTGCATCCTCATCCACGTGAGCCTGGTGCCCTACATTGCGGCCGCCCACGAGGTCAAGACCAAGCCCACGCAGCACAGCGTGCGCGAGCTGCGCTCCTTTGGCCTGCAGCCGGACTTCATCGTCTGCCGCTCCGACCACGAGGTGGACGCCTCCATCCGTGCCAAGATCGCGAGCTTCTGCGACGTGCCCGCCGACCACGTCTTTGAGAACTCCGACTGCCCCTCCATCTACGACGTGCCCGCGCACCTTGCCGCCCAGGGCTTTGACCTCAAGGTCTGCGATCGCCTGGGGCTGGATCCCCGCGAGAGCCACATGGAGGGCTGGTACGCCTTCACGGACGCCATGCACGCCGCGGGCGAGAAGGACGACGTCACGCGCATCTGCGTGGTGGGCAAGTACACGCAGCTCCCCGACGCCTACCTCTCCGTGATCGAGGCGCTGCACCACTCCGGCGTGCTCTTTGGCCGGCACGTGGACATTCGCCTCGTGGACGGCGAGGCGCTTGACGAGGGCAACGTCGACGAGGTCCTCGGCGGCGCCGACGGCATCCTCGTGCCCGGCGGCTTTGGCCTGCGCGGCATCGAGGGCAAGATCTGCGCCGTCCGTCGCGCCCGTGAGCAGCTCGTACCTTACCTTGGCGTCTGCCTCGGCCTGCAGGTGGCCGTGTGCGAGTTCGCCCGGGACATCTGTGGGCTTACGGACGCGAGCTCGGCGGAGTTTGATCCACAGACGCCGCACCCCGTGATCGACATCATGCCCGACCAGGCACAGATCACCGAGAAGGGCGGCACCATGAGGCTCGGCGCCTACCCGTGCAAGGTGCTCTCTGGTACGCTTGCGGAGGAGGCGTACGGCGAGCCGCTCGTCTACGAGCGCCATCGCCATCGCTTTGAGGTGAACAACGCCTACCGAGACCAGCTCGTCGAGGCGGGGCTCGTCATCTCGGGCCTCTCGCCGGACGGGCGGCTCGTCGAGATGGTCGAGCTTCCCGAGGAAGTGCACCCGTGGTTTGTGGCGAGCCAGGCGCACCCCGAGTTCAAGAGCCGCCCGGACCGTCCGGCGCCGCTCTTCCGGGAGTTTGTGCGCGCGGCGATTGCGCGACATGAGGGAGTGAGCCGCCACGACGTGAGGCCCGTCGATGCCTAGGGTCGCTAAGGGTGGCAGGAGGGGAGGGACGTGGAGCTCGAGCGCGCCAGGGAGGAGTACCTGGACTACCTCGCCGTGGAGCGGGGCAGCTCGGACAACACCGTCTTTGCCTATGGCCGCGACCTCGCGCGCTATGTGGGATGGCTTGCCGAGAAGGGCGTGGACGACCCCGAGGCGGTGACGCGCGCGCTGGTGGAGGAGCACATTGCCGCCCTCGTGGAGGTTGGTCTCGCCCCGTCTTCCGTGGAGCGTGCCGTCTCTGCCATCAAGGGCTTTCACCGCTTCATGGTGACCGATGACATCTGCTCGGCGTTTCCCACCTCCGACCTGCCGCTTCCCGCAAAGCCGGCGCGCCTGCCGGACGTGATCTCGGTCGAGGACGCCGAGCGCCTGCTCGACCAGCCGTTCCCGAAGACGCCCGCGGGCCTGCGCGACCACGCCATTCTCGAGGTGCTCTATGGCTGCGGGTTGCGCGCGAGCGAGCTCTGCGGCCTCGACCTGCGTGCCGTCCTTCTCGACGAGGGGCTCGTTCGCGTCTTTGGCAAGGGCGAGAAGGAGCGCGTGGTGCCAATCCTGGGCGCGGCGGTCTCTGCGCTCGAGGACTACCTCGATCGAGGTCGCGGCGCGCTCGTGGGAAGGCGCCCCTGCGACGCCATCTTCCTCAACGCGCGCGGCGGGCGCCTCTCGCGTCAGTCCGTTCACACCATAGTCGAGAAGTACGGGCGCGTGGTGGGCATCAAGGGGCTGCACCCCCACACCTTGCGACACAGCTTCGCGACGCACCTGCTTGAGGGGGGCGCCGACCTGCGCGTGGTGCAGGAGCTCCTCGGCCACTCCAACATTGCGACGACGCAGCTCTACACCCACGTCGACCGCACCCACGTGCGGCGCGTGTACCTCGCCGCGCACCCTCGAGCCAAGCAGTGACGCCAGACGTCCTTCTCGCCCTGCCCGCTGCCGCGCCGAGAAATGACGCCCCCTGTACCGTCGCGCCGGGCCCTCCGCCGAGGAATGACGCCCTCTGTACCTGCTCGCCGATTGTGTGCCGAGAAACGACGCCCCCTGTACCGCCGCGCTGGGTCCTCCGCCGAGGAATGCTGCCCCCTGTACCGTTTTTTCTCGTTCTCGCCGAGAAATGCCGCCCTCTGTACCAGGGTCGAGTGGAGGGTGTGAGAAACTGCGGTACAGAGGGCCGCACTTCTCGGCATGGACGGTACAGCGG
>CASEGE010000073.1 GCA_949287335.1 uncultured Olsenella sp.
GAATGGCAATCACACCCGCAGACATCGAACAGCAGACCTTCTCTCCCTCCAAGCACGGCTATGACACCGAGGAGGTCGACGCCTTCCTCGAGCAGCTCTCCAGCGAGGTTGACGCGATGCTCCAGAAGATCGCGGACCTCAAGGGCCGCCTGACCTCCACCGAGCAGCAGCTCTCCGCCGCCCAGGCGCAGATCGCCAGCCTCGAGGAGGAGAAGAACAACGCCCCCGCGCCGGCGCCCGTGGTGGCCCCCGCGCCCGTGGCCAACGACACCCTCACCGCCTCCGAGCGCCAGATCTCCCAGGTGCTCATCGTCGCCCAGCAGTCCGCCGACAAGCTCGTGGCCGACGCGCGCGAGAACGCCGACCGCATCCGCAACGAGGCTGACGCCAAGGCCCGCGAGGTCATCCGCCAGGCGCTCGCCGAGAAGCAGAACGAGCTCGACGAGATCGACCGCCTCAAGACCTCTCGCGAGGAGTTCCGCGCCGAGTACAAGAAGCTCCTCCAGCACTTCATGAACGACGCCGAGGCCATGTTCCCCGCGCAGGTGGGCCTGACCTCCGCCCCCACCGGCTCCGCCGGCACCACCCACACCGACGTTGCTGCCCCCACGCCCGTGGCCCCCATCTCCACCCCTGCCCCGGCCGTGACCCCCGCTGACTTTGGTGACCTCGACTAGCGTCTGGTTCTAGATAGCTTTTCTGCCCCTTGGCAGCCCCTCGGCCCCGTGCCCTTCTCGGCGCGGGGCCTTTTGCGTGCGTGTGGCGTGCTGGCGCGGGCGTGCGGGGGGCGCGGAGGTGCGGGGGCGCGGCGCGCGGCGACCACGGGAGCGTGGCACCTACCGGAGCGTAGCACCGCGTGCCGAGAAACCCCGTCGGCTGTACCGGCCCCGGCCGCCTCGTCTGGTCGCATGCCGAGAAAACCCGACGGCTGTACCAGTCCCGGTCGCAGCGCACGACCGCATGCCGAGAAAACCCGGCGGCTGTACCAGTCCCGGTCGCAGCGCACGACCGCATGCCGAGAAAACCCGGCGGCTGTACCACTTTTTGGAATTGACGTCGAGAAAACCTCTCCTCTGTACCACCCTCTCACTCAAGAAGAGCTGAGAGACCGTTCTTGGAGCGCCTCTCAGAGCAATCTGCGGTACAGAGGGCGGAGTTTCTCGGCGTTGTCAGTCGTCTGATGGTACAGAGGACGGACTTTCCCGACGGGTCTCAGTCGAGCGCGGTACAGCCCCCGGGTTTTCCCGACAGGCCCCGAGCGTGTGCGGTACAGAGGACGGACTTTCCCGACGGGTCTCAGTCGGGTGTGGTACAGACCCCGGACTTTCCCGACGGGCCCCGAGTGGGCGCGGTACAGCCCCCCGTTTTTCTCGGCGAAAGGAAAAGCTTCCGCGGATACCGGCACAGTCGCCGGATCTTCTCGGCGCGGCGTGAGGCCCCGTCTGCCCCAGGTCAACCGTGGTGCTTGGGCACGAGATGCGTCTGCAGATCACGCCCTGAGAGGGCCACGTGGTCATGGAAGCGCTTCCAGAGGGAGCGGAGGAGGCGCTCGTCCTCGGCAAGGCGCTCCGTCCCCAGGTCTGTGAGGCGCTCGCTGAGCCATCCGTCAAGGCCCACGAGGACGCATCGCGCGGAGCGGGCCTCGTGGAAGGCGGCGATGCGATGCCGCGGGTCGGCGAGGCAGAAGCGCTCGGATCCGAGTAGCCGCGCGTAGCGCGCGCTCAGAAGCGGAACGATGTTGGCCACCGGCTCGATGACGGCCACGAGCGAGCCGTCCGCCAGGCGCGAGAAGCGCGTGAGCTGCCGGGCGCTCTCCAGCTCGCGCAGGACGACGCATGACAGCTCGTCCACGACAAGGGCGCGCTTGTCCGTGGTTCCGGGGCGCACCTCCCAAGGTTGGGAGAATCCCAGCCTGAGGTAGCGATGCACCGCCTCGGGCGCACAGCTCTCGTCAGATGCACAGGCCAGGGCGGCACGGCGCGCGCACTCGTGTCCGGTTTTCCTCCGAAACCCCTCCAGCACACGCTTTGTGAGAGATGCCGCGTCCGCGCTCGCGGCGTCAAGCGGGCCGAGCACCACCTGTCCCGGATGCGGACGGCAGCAGTCCACGCGACAGAGCTCGAGTTTGCCCTCGCCAAGGTGCGCGAGGTAGCCCACTCCAACCGAGGCCACAATGCTCTCCGCAACGGGCTCGCAGGCGAGAAGGACCCCGTAGCGACGTGCCGTCTCGGCAAGCGCCGAGGCCATCCGCTCCATCTCGGGAGGGGAGCCGTTGAGTTGTGAGCCGTTCTTGTCCATCGCGTCTCCCGAACATCTGTTTGATGTTAGGGTAGCACGCCTACCGGACACATGTTCTGGCACCCAGCCATGACGCCACTGTCATGTGGCAGCGGCGTTTGACGAGAAGAGCGGGGAAGGTGCGAGGTGGGCCTATAAGCCGGGTTCTGTCGTGGGCGGCCATTTATCTACTGCGGCCGTCTCCGGCCGCCTCTAGCGCGCAACCCGAGCGCAGTGCGGGCCACACCATGGCGCTCCTATTTGCGTTTGCTCCGGATGGGGCTTGCCAAGCCGCCGTGTTGCCACGACGCTGGTGGTCTCTTACACCACCGTTTCAGCTTTTCCCTTAACGTTTCGGCGCGCGAGGCGCCTCCTTCGCCAGTGGGAGTCTTCTTTTCTGCGGCGCTTTCCGTCGGGTTACCCCGCCCGGCCGTTAGCCGGCATCCTGCCCTGTGGAGCCCGGACTTTCCTCATGACGCCCTCGTTTCCGAGCGCGCCCCGCGGTCGCCTGGCCCACCTCGCGCCTGCGATTCTACCATGACAGAAGACCTTGCCCGCCCGAGGCGCACGTGACTACAATAAGGCCGCAGTTTTTGGCTGGCGCTCAGGCCGGCCCTGGCCCGGCGCCGCTTGCGCCGGCGCCTTCTTCAGGTTGCATCGCGTTTGGGAGGGAACCGTTCGTGGGTCTGCTGCACACGCTTGAGACGCTCGTTGCCGAGAAGCCCGAGGCGCTGAGGATCGCCGAGGACCCGCAGTCGGTGTATGCCCCCGTCTCCGGCGGCGTGATCGCGCTCGAGCAGCTGCCGGACCCGGTCTTCTCGCAAGGCATGCTCGGCTTTGGGGCGGGCGTGGCGCCCGAGGGGGACGTGGCGTACGCGCCGGTCTCGGGCGTGGTGACGGCCGAGGTCAAGACGCGGCACGCCCTGCTCATCAAGGCCGAGTGCGGCGCCGAGGTGCTGCTGCACGTGGGGCTCGACAGCGTGGCGCTTCGCGGTGCGGGCATGAGGCAGCTCGTGCGCAAGGGAGACACCGTGCGCGCGGGCGAGCCGGTGCTCTGCTTTGACCGCGCGCTCATGCGCGAGCGCGGGCTCAACGATACCGTGGTGGTCACCGTGAGCAACCCGGAGGCCTTTGGCGAGGTGCTCCTCGCGTGCGGGCCGGAGGTCCGCGCGGGCGCGCCGCTGCTCAGGTGCGTGGCGCGATGAGCGCGGGC
>CASEGE010000074.1 GCA_949287335.1 uncultured Olsenella sp.
ACGTGGCGTCCCGGGTCCTGCTCGCGGGCGTGCTCGCCGCGGCGCTCACGCTCTGGTCGGCCGCGCTGAGCCTCGTTGCGCTCGCGCTGCCGGGCGTGAGCGTTGACGGAACGCCCGCCGAGACGCTCGCCCTTCTCGCCCTCGTGCGCTTTCTCGTGGGCTGGGCGTACGCGGTCATCTGCGTGGCGCTCACCTCGGCGGCGCACGGCATGGGCGCGACCTTCCTCGTTGCGCTGCTCGTCACGCAGGGGGCGCTCTATAGCCTTGCCCAGATGATCGGGACCATTGCGTGGCACTTCCTATTCCCGGTCGTTACGAGCGACTGGTTTGAGATTCTCTCCTCCTGCTCGCTCCAGGGCCTCATCCAGAGCTTTGCCGCAGGCGACCCCGTGCGCTTTCTCGCGCTGCCTCTCGTCTACCTTGCCCTTGCCGCCGCGCTGTTCCACGCGCGCACGGCGCGGCGCAGTCTCTAGGAGGTTGCCATGGCCAACCAGCTCCGCGCCGCGTTCTACCTGCTCGGGCGCAACTACCGGACGTGGGTCGCGCTCGCCCTCGTGGCGCTCGACCGGGTCAATATTGCCTGGGGCGTGACGCGGGGCGTGACCTACGGCCTGCAGGACTCGCTCTTCCGCGACAAGACGCTCATCGCGATCGTGCTCTTTGCCGCCGCGGGCGTGGCGGCCTTTGACCAGCGAGGCGGAGCACTGCGCGCGGCGTGCGGTGCCGAGAAGGGCCGTACGGGCTACGTGGTCTCGCGCTTTGTGACGGTGGCCGTGGCCACGCTGGGGCTGCTTGCCGCGGCGGCGGTGCTCGACGTGATCGCCGGCCTGGTGGTTCCGGGCGCGTCCGTCATCGCCGCGTCCCCGGCGATGTGTGCCCCCGATCGCGTGCTCGCCGGCGTGCTCACGTACCTCGTAATCGCGGGGGTTGGCTTCGCGGCGGGACTCGTCACGAGGAGTCAGAGCGCAATTGCGACAGCGGGCATTGTTGTCGTTGCGTACGTTGTGTTCAGTGTGCTCATGCTAGCTGCGCTGCCGCAGGGCGCGGTCACGCAGGCGGAGGCGGCGCTCTACGAGCTCGTCGGCTTCGCGCTGCCCCTCGAGGGCCTTACGGCGGACGTGATGTTCGCGCCATACGCTGCGCTCATGCCGATTGATTCCCTGCGCGCCTTTGTGGTGCCTCTCGCGTGGCTGGCCGCGCTTCTGGCCCTGGGAAACGCCCTCATGGCGAGAAGGGCGGTGTGACGTGGGCGGGGGTGGTCGTCTCCCGTCGCGGCGCGCTCGCGACCGCGACCTCGCGCGGCTGGCGGAGCTGCTCGACCGCTCCGCCGTCTCGCCCGCTCCCCGTGCACGCCTGGAGTCCTCGGACCCTGCCGTGGCAGAGCTCGCCCGTGCGGTTGACCGCCACCTGGACGCCGACCTCGAGCGCGACCTCGAGCGCCGCCGCGCCGACGAGCGCTTTCGCGAGCAGCTCGCCGCGCTCTCCCACGACATTCGCACCCCACTTGCCGGAGCGCAGGGGTATCTGCAGCTTGCCCAGCGCTCGGATGATCCCGAGCGCGCGGCCCGATATCTCGAGGGCGCCGAGAAGCGCCTCGCTGCCATGCGCGTGCTCGTGGACGACCTCTTCACATACGCCCGTGCGGCGGACCCGTCCTGGGAGCCCAAGCTCGTGGCGTGCGACCTCTCCGCCGCGGTCACAGACGCGCTCGCTGCCCGTTACGAGGCCTTCGCCGCGCACGGCTGGGAGCCAGACGTGCGGCTCGGCGAGACCGTGCCCGTGCTCGCTGCGCCTGACGCGCTCGCCCGCGTGATAGCAAACCTTTTGGAGAACGCCCTCGCTCATGGCTCAGGCGCGCCGCGGGTGCGCGTGGAGGGCACGGCGCTCGCGGTGGAGAACCCCGTGGCGCCCGAGGACGCGGCTCGGCTCGACCCCGCGCGCCTTACGGAGCGCTTCTACCAGGGCGACCCCTCGCGCGCGGTCCACGGGACCGGCCTTGGCCTCGCCGTCGCCCGAGCGCTCACGGAGTCGATGGGCGGCATGCTTACGGTGGACGTCACCGCCGGCGAGCAGTCGCTCTTCTCGGCCCGCGTGGAGCTCCGCCCGGCGCCGTGATTCGCAGCCCAGCCCAGTCGTCCGCCCTCAGGAGGGAGGTCCCATGTCACGCTGCGTGCGCTCGATCCTGACATCGCTTGCGCTGCTCGCGGCGCTGGGCGTGGTGCTCGGCATCGGCCTTGCCGTCGTCTACGCGGACCACATCTACTCTCCCTACGAGGGGCTCACGCAGCTTCAGGTAATTGACCCGGCGCACGATGCGTCGGGCGGCTTCGACGCGCGCTTTGACGAGCCGGTTGATCCGGCTGCGGCCCCCGGGCTGCTCCGGGAGGCCGTCCGCTGGGCCAAGGCAAGCCATGCCACGCTCCTGCGCCAAAATGCCCTGGGCTACAACGTGTGCTCAGCATCCGACCTGCTCGAAAGCGCGGTCGGCGCCGACGGCCTCGGTCCGGAGGCGCCGCCCGGGGCCTATGTCCGCGCCGACCCCGCGTTTCTCAATCCCTATGTCTCCGACGGCCTGCTCTTTCCGGGCAGGGCCGACCTGCCCGTGCTCGACACCTTTGACCCCGCCGCGGCGCCCGCGCTCCTGGCCGAGGCGGACGCGCTCCTCTCGTTTACCACTTTGACCTCGGGCGACGCAAACCTGGATGCCGTCGAGGGCGTCTACTACACCGACGCCGCGGACGCCGATGGCTTCGTTGCGCTCTTCGAGGGAGCGGGCTATCGCGTCTACGTCATGAGCCGACCGCTGTCCGCGGCCCTCGCGGAGCTCCCGGCAAACCTCCTCTCCGATGATCCCCTCGCCCGCGTCACGCTCTTCTCGCTTGTGGCGCTGCTCTTTTGCCTGGGCTACGTTGCGCTATGGCTCTTTAGATCGGGGCTGCGGCAGGCCCGGGTCCGTCACCTCTTTGGCCTCTCGCGCCGCCGCATCGCGGGCGCAGTCGCCCTCTCGTGCGTCCTCGTGCTCGCCGCGCAGACGTCCTGCCTTGCCCTCGTGCTCCCAGCGTCCTTCTCCTACCTTGGCGAGAAGGACCTCGCACGGCTGCTCTTTGGGACGACGCTCGTGAGTGCGGCGGTCCTGCTTGCGACGGGTGTCGTCGGCTGGCTCTGGCTCTCCCGCAGGCTTGGCGTGAAAGGGGGTCGCCCATGACGCTCGCGACGCTTGCGCGGCAGGTTGCCCGTGACGTGCGGCATGACCTGGGCTGGATCGTGCTCTACGGGGTGCTCATGTCCTGTGCGGCCTACGCGCTCGTATTGATGGCGGTAAACCGCGCGCTGGTTGCCGACAAGGGCGCGGCCACGGAGCTCTTTCTCGAGCGCGGCGCCCAGACGGTGACGCTCTCCGACGTCCCGTCCCGAGCCGCTGTGGCCGCGTCGGGGGAGGGTGCCGCGCCCGACGGTGGGACTGTGGCCAGTGGTGGTGCCGCGCCCGAAGAGGCTGCGCCCCGCGACGCAGAAGCCCTTCTCGCCTTCTTTGACGAGACCCTCGTGGAGGACGGCGTGGCGGGCAGCGTGGTCTACGTGCCTGGTGCGCTGGGCTACGACGTTGCGCTCGTCTTTCTCGGCGCCTACGCGGACCTTCCCGCCTACGAGCGCGACCGCTCCGCACCCATCTCGTTTGCCGTCTCGCGTGACCTTGCGGGCGAGGTGCCCAGCACCTTGGAGCTTGACGGAACGCGCTATCCGCTTGACGTGGTGGGCCCTGACTTTGGCATCCCCTATCCCGGCTACTACGAGGGGCCGGAGCTCGTCGAGGCCAACTACCGCAACACGCTCTTCGTCTTCTGTCCCAGCTATCGGCTGGCGTGCGAGCTCATCGGCGAGCTTCGCTCGACGGATGTCCTCTCGGGACCGCTCCAGCGGGTCGTGCTCTTTGACCCCTCACTTGAGGACGTGGCGCGCTTTCGCGGTGCGGTCCTGGATGCCACGGGCCTCTACGCGCGCGTGACCCCGCTCGACGAGGGCATGGTGAGCGAGTCGTTCTCGAGCGCGCGCACGCAGCTCGCGGTCACGGGCTTCTCCGCCCTAGCTGCCGCGGCGCTCGCGGCGGCGCTGGTGGCGAGCCTGTTTTCCGCGCTCGTCCGCCGGGTGGGGGAGCTCTCCGCCCATCACGTCTTTGGCGCGCCGCTCGGGCTGCTCTACGCGCGCATGGCGGCGTTTGCCCTCATCTACCAGGCGCTGCCGACCTGCCTGACGCTGGCGGCCATGGCTGGCCTCGTTGCCGTTCGCGCGGAGCTCGTCCTTGCGATGGCGCTCGTCGCGCTTGCAGTTGTGGCGGAGTCGCTGCTCGTGGCACTTCTCGCCTGGCGGGGGCTGCGCACGGTGGCACGGCGGGGCCTCAGAACGACGAGAGGAACATGACATGGTGCTGATTCAGCTGCGTGACGTGAGCAAGACGTTTGGGTCGGACGCGGAGGCAGTGCGCGCGGTCGACCATCTGTCGCTCGAGCTCGCGGCGGGGGAGTCCGTGGCCATCGTCGGACCGAGCGGTTCGGGCAAGTCCACGCTGCTCTCCATGATGGGTCTGCTGCTGCCCCCGGACTCCGGCACGGTGCTGGTGGGCGGCAGGAACGCGGGTGCGTGGCGCGACGCCGAGCTCTGTCGCTTCCGCAACCGGACCTTCGGCTACGTGTTCCAGGACTTTGCGCTTCTGGGGGACGAGACGGTCTTTGAGAACGTGCGGCTGCCGCTGCTCTACCGCGGCGATGTTGCCCGCCGGGAGCACCGGGCGCGCGTGAAGGTGGCCGCCGAGCGGCTGGGCATCGAGGACAAGCTCTGCACGAGGACCTCCAAGCTCTCCGGCGGCCAGCAGCAGCGCGTCGCCCTCGCACGTGCCCTGGTGTGCGACCAGCCCGTCGTGCTCGCCGACGAGCCCACCGGCCAGCTTGACGCCGAGAACCGCGAGAACGTGGTGCGCGTGCTGCTGGAACTTGCCGCGGAGGGGCGCCTCGTCGTGGTGGTGACGCACGACCCTGAGGTTGCCGGGCGCTGCGACCGCGTGGTCCGCATGCATGACGGTTGCCTCGTGGGGTAGGGGGCTCCTCCCGCCCCGTCCGGCCCGCCCCGCCGGCCGTCCCGCCCCGCTGCCCCGCCCCTCCAGTCAGTGCGCGAAAGTCGGAGTGAGTTTCCACAAAGACGGTCTTCTCGCCCGCTTGCCAACAGGCAAAACGCTGGCGAGAAGACCGAAGTTGCAGCTATGAAACTCCGACTTTCGCGCACTCGCTGAGGGGCGGGCGGGACAGCCGGCGGCACGGGGCCGGACGGCCGGCCTTACGCCACGCGCTCCACGCTTGTGCCGGAGCGAAGCTCGTCGGCCACTGCCATGTCGAAGTGGCCGGTCGACGCCGTGAGGCAGTTGGCGCTCGCGCAGGCCATGGCAAACGCGAGCTGCTCTTCCACGGCCATCCCGCGCGCCATGGCAACCGCAAAGGCACCCACCATCGTGTCGCCCGAACCCACGGGGTTCACAACCTCGATCTTGGGTGCACGCCCGCGGAAGACGCCCTCGGAGCAGGCCATCACGGAGCCGTCGCCGCCCAGCGAGACCACGACCTTCTCGATGCCGTAGGTCTCGTGGACCTCGCGTGCCGCGGCCACGATCTCATCAAGAGACTCGGGCTTGCGGCCCAGGATGGCCTGGATCTCGTCCGTGTTGGGCTTGATCATCGTGGGACGCGCGGCAAGGCTGCCCACGAGAAGCGCACCCGAGGTGTCCAGAATCGCGGGCTTTCCTGCCGCGCGCACGATCTCCACCAGCTCGCGGTAGATGGCGTCGCCGCACCCAGCCGGCACGGACCCGTTGAAGGTCACCACGTCGGCGCGCGCCGCGATCTCGCCCACCTTCTCGCGCACGGCGGCAACCTCGTCCTCTGTCACCGCGCGCCCGGGCTCCAGGAACTCCGTCGAGCGGCCGTTTGGCTCGAGCACGTTCACGCAGCAGCGCGTCTCGGCGGCCACGTGCACAAAGTCGTGCTCGATGCCATCGGCGTCCAGCAGCTCGCAGAGGAGCCGGCCGTTGTTGCCGCCCACAAAGCCCGTCGCCACGATCTTCTCGCCGCAGGTGGCAACCGCGCGGGCGGCGTTCAAGCCCTTGCCGCCGGCGTTGTCGATGCAGCGCTCCACGCGCATGACGGTGCCGTCCACGAGCGGGCAGGCAAGCTGATAGGCCTTGTCGATGGAGCTGTTGAGCGTGACGGTAGAGATCATGTGGGCCCCCTTGGTCAGGTGCATCTCCTCATGAGTGCATCTTATATCTCAACGAGCGAGAAGGACGACGAGGAATGGCAGCTCGTGTCTACAGCGCTGGTCTCAAAAAATAAACCACCGGAAAACCCGGTCAAATAAAGTCCAGCTCACGGTCGTGAGACTCAAGCACGGTACTGACAAGTTAATACCAGTTGCTGAAAAAACAATGGAGAAATGTGGAGGAGTCAGGGAGTGTAAGAAATCGTTCCCATATGCCAATTTGCGCAAAATACGACACATTTTTTAGAAATACGAAGGTAAACGCCATGTTTACCGTGAGCGGTATCAGATTGCCGCCCAACGGCATCTTGTGACTGATTTGCAGGATTCATGGAAGAAATGTGATAGCAATAGGCTACAGTGGGTTAACAATGCCATTGGTAGTAACCAGTTGGCATCCCCCGGACGACGCTGATTCACGCACATAAAACGACGGTCGAGAAGGAGCATGGCATATGGTTGGTTGCATCCTCACCGGGCACGGAACGTTTGCCGACGGCGTCGGAGGCGCCCTTGAGATGGTCGGCGGCCCCCAGTCCAACTTCCAGAAGGTCACCTTCCTCGAGGAGGAGGCCGCGGAGTTTCCCGCCAAGCTCGCCGGTGCCATCCAGGAGATGGCCGAGAAGTGCGGTGAGGTCGTCGTCTTCTGCGACCTGCTCGGCGGTACCCCGTTCAACCAGGCCATGATGGCCGCCGCCGGCACCCCTGGCGTGCGCGTGGTCACCGGCGCCAACCTCCCGATGCTGCTCGAGTGCATGTCGCTGCGCAACGACTCCACCACGGGTGAGGAGCTCGTCCAGACCGCCGTCGAGATTGGTCAGATGGGCATTGCCGCCCCGGTGCTCGACGCCACCGCGGCCGACGAGCCCGAGGACGGTGATGGCATCTAATGCCGGAGAACTTCCTCGACAACATCCTCGCCTCCTCGATCGTCCTGCTCGCCTTCATGGTGATCATGGGGACGATCTACACCGTGTGGTCCTACTTCAAGCTGCGCAAGAAGCGCAAGTACTTCGAGGGCGTCCACACCGAGCTCGCCCCCGGCCAGGAGGTCGTCTTTGGTGGCGGCATCTTTGGCAAGGTGCGCGCCATCCATGGCGAGAAGGTCCAGATCGAGGTTCGCTCCGGTGCCGTCATGGACGTCTCCCGCTACGCGATCCAGCAGATTGACGACTCCAAGGGTGCCAAGTAGCCACGGCTGTTCCAAGGCCCTTCGCCTTGTCACGTTGTAACGGTTAGCTCGTAGAAAGGACCCAGCAATGCCCGAGCCCAACATTCTTCTCACCCGCATCGACAACCGCCTCATCCACGGCCAGGTTGCCACCCAGTGGAACTCCACCATCGGCGCCAACCTCATCCTCGTTGCCAACGATGCCGTCTCCACCAACACCATGCGCCAGAACCTCATGAAGATGGCCGCCCCCACCGGCGTTGCCACGAGGTTCTTCTCGCTCCAGCACACCATCGAGATCATCGGCAAGGCCTCGCCCAAGCAGAAGATCTTCATCATCTGTGAGAACCCTGAGGATGTGCTCACGCTCGTCAAGGGCGGTGTGCCCATCAAGAAGGTGAACATTGGCAACATGCACATGGCGGAGGGAAAGCGGCAGGTCGCCACTTCGGTCGCAGTGAACGACGAAGATGTCGCCGCTTTCAAGGAGCTTCAGGAGAGGGGGGTCGAGCTGGAGATCAGGCGTGTCCCGAGCACGCCGGTCGAGGACGTCAACAAGCTTTTCGCTTAAGCGACCACAGGGTTCTTTGTACACGGCGACCTGCCTTGTACGTATCGAAACGTCTTTTGTAAGACACATTGAAAGGAGGAGCATAAGATGGATGCCAACATCGTACAGATCATCCTGATCTTCATCGTCACGTTTATCGCGGCTATCGATCAGTTCGACTTCCTCGAGTCGCTGTATCAGCCGATCGTGACCGGTGCCATTGTCGGCGCCATTCTCGGCGACCTCAACACTGGCCTCATCGTTGGTGGTACGTATCAGCTCATGACCATCGGTAACATGCCGATTGGTGGCGCTCAGCCGCCCAACGCCGTTATCGGCGGTATCATGGCTGCCATCTTTGCCTGCACGCTCGACAACGTTGACCCCAACGCTGCCGTTGCCCTCGCGATCCCGTTTGCCCTTCTCGGCCAGTACGGCGTGACCCTCTTCTTCACGCTCCGTGCTCCGCTGCTCGAGTTCTTCCGTGGCTGCGCGGTCAACGCTGACACCAAGGGCATCACGAAGTGGACGATCATCTCCGAGTGCATCCTCGGCCTGATCTTCTCCTTCATCGTCACCCTGTTCTTCATCGGTGGCCAGACCTTCGGCCAGACCGTCGTCGACGCCATCCCCGAGTGGCTCAACAACGGCCTCTCCGCCGCCGGCAACATGATGAAGTTCGTCGGCTTCGCCATCCTGCTCAAGATCATGATGAGCCGCGACATGTGGGGCTTCTTCTTCATGGGCTTCGGCCTCGCCCTCATCGCGACCAACGTTGCGGCTATCTCTGGTCCCGCCCTGCTCATCCTCACCCTCATCGGCTTCGGCATCGCCTTCTGGGACTTCCAGCAGCAGACCGAGCTGAAGGGCGCTGTCTCTGATGGAGGTGACTTCTCCGATGGCATCTAAGACTGAATTCGAGGTTCCGGCCCAGTATGAGGACCTCACTCCGGCTCCTAACGTTGATCAGGCTACCCTGAACCGCATGGCCCTGCGCTCCTGCTGGCTCCAGTCCTCGTTCAACTACGAGACCATGCAGTCCGGCGGCTGGCTCTTCGCCATGATCCCCGGTCTCGAGAAGGTTCACACGAACAAGAACGACCTCGCGGCGTCGATGTACCACAACCTGGACTTCATCAACACGCACCCGTTCCTCGTGACCTTCGTCATGGGTATCGTCCTCGCTCTCGAGCAGAACAAGGTTGACACCCAGACCATCCGCGCCGTCCGCATCTCCGCGGCCTCGCCGCTCGGCGGCATCGGCGACGCCCTGTTCTGGCTGACGCTCGTGCCGATCACGGCCGGCATCACCTCCAACATGGCCATCGAGGGCAACATCGTGGCCCCGATCATCTTCCTGGTGATCTTCAACGCCGCTCAGTTTGCCTGCCGCTTCGGCCTCATGAACTGGTCGTACCGCGTTGGTACCGCGGCCATCGACGCCCTGACCGCCAACATGCAGGCGTTCACTCGTGCCGCCTCCATCCTCGGCGTCTTCGTCGTCGGCGCGCTCACGGTCACCATGGGCGCCACCCAGATCAACCTCTCCATCCCCAACGGCACCACCCGTGGCCTCTCCGCCACCACCGTGGTCGTGTCCAACGAGGAGGCCGAGAACTTCGCCGACCTCGCCATCGACACCGAGACCGCTGAGGCTGGTGCCCTGGGCATGACCGACCCCGACGGCAACCCGCTCACCGCTGCCGACGCTGACGGCAACGCGGTCGAGACCAGCATCGTCGACCTCGGCAACGGCATGAGCCAGGTTACCTACGGCACCGTCACCGAGTCTCCCGTCAGCTACTCCGTGGCCTCGACGCTCGACTCCGTGCTGCCCAAGCTCGTCCCGCTCGCGCTCGTGCTGCTTCTTTACTTCCTCTTTGCGAAGAAGAACTTCACCCCGCTCAAGGGCATTCTCCTGCTGCTGATCATCGGCATCGTGGGCGCCCTTCCGCTCGGCGAGTGGTTCGGCATCGCTTGGTGGCCCGCCACCGGCATCTGGTAAGACCAGCTTTTTCGGGGAGACGCGCGGGACGCATCTCGCGCGTCTCCCCTCGTTTCTCGCGCTACGGTATGCGTGGATCGCGTGGGGCAGATGGCCGACGAAAGGCTCGGCTCTCAAGCGTCCGCCTCACGCTCTGGGCATATCAAGGACTGAAAACAGTGGGTGGATATGGGCACCGTCTCTAGAAAGCAGCCGCTTTACGATCAGCTCGTCGATCTTCTCCGCGAGAAGATCGAGAACGAGCACGAGCCGGGTGACCTCCTCCCCTCGGAGCGGGAGCTCTCCGAGCGCTACGGGCTATCCCGCACCACGGTCCGTCTTGCCCTGCGCGAGCTCGAGACCCTCGGGCTCGTGAGCCGCAAGCACGGCAAGGGCACCTTTGTCTCCGACGCCACGCGCGAGGCCACTAACCTCATGGGCTCGTACAGCTTCACCGAGCAGATGCGCGGGCTCGGTCGCGTTCCCAAGACCGTTGTCCTGGAGTTTGAGATTCACGAGGCAACCAAGTCCGTTGCCGAGCACCTGCGCGTTCGCCTGGGCGACAAGGTCTTTCGCATGCGGCGCCTGCGCCTTGCCGATGACGTCCCCATGATGGTGGAGCGCACCTATCTGCCCGTGAGCGAGTTTGTCACCCTCACGCTGGGGGAGGTGGCGTCCAAGCCCCTCTACGACATCATGGAGAAGGACTTCCACCAGAAGATCCGCCTTGCCGAGGAGGAGTTCTACGCGAGCATCGCGCGCAGCTCCGACGCCTCGGTGCTGGGAATCTCGGAGGGGGCACCGGTGCTAGAGCTCGTTCGCACCACCTATAACGACAAGAACACCGTTGTCGAGTACACGCACAGCGTGGCTCGCGCGGACCAGTTCAAGTACAAGGTCACGCATGTCAGAAGCTAGGTGAAAGGCCTGGCCGGGGAAGGGAGCATGGCATATGTTTGAGATGGATGAGGCAACGCTCACCTCGATGGGAGCCCAGATCACCACGGCGGAGATCGCCCAGCAGCCTGATCTGTGGCGCGACACCCTCGAGATCTACAAGACCAACCTTGACGCCATCGAGGCGTTTCTCGCCGAGGCGCGCGCGATGGGGGAGGGCCGCCTCTCCGTGGTCTTCACCGGCGCCGGCACCTCCGACTACGTGGGCGACACCGTGGCCCCGTACCTGCGCCACGCCGGCGACCGCTCGCTCTACGACTTCAAGCCCGTTGCCACGACGGACATCGTCTCCGCGCCGCGCGACTTCCTGAACCCCGACGAGCCCACCGTGCTCGTCTCGTTCGCGCGCTCCGGCAACAGCCCCGAGTCCCTGGCCGCCGTGGAGATTGCCGGCGCGTTTGTGAAGAACGTCCGCTTCCTCAACATCACCTGCGCCCCCGAAGGGCGTCTCGCCGTCGAGTCCGCGGACGACCCGCGCGCACTCACGCTGCTCATCCCGCGCGCCAACGATAAGGGTTTTGCCATGACGGGCTCCTACAGCTGCATGACGCTGCTCTCCACCCTCATCTTTGATACCGCCTCCCTCGAGCAGAAGGCCGCATGGGTCGAGCAGATCGCCAAGATGGGCGAGGAGGTCGTGGCGCGCGAGTCCGAGGTTGCCGCCTTCCTGGCCGGCGACTTCAACCGCGTGACCTACCTCGGCTCCGGCTCCTTCGTGGGCCTTGCCCAGGAGAGCCAGCTCAAGATTCTCGAGCTTGCCCATGGCCTCGTGGCCACCTCCTGGGACAGCTCCATGGGCTATCGTCACGGGCCCAAGTCCTTTGTTGATGACAAGACCCTCGTCTTTGTCTTCATGAACAACGACGCTTACACCCGCCAGTACGACCTCGACATCCTGAACGAGATCAACGGCGACAAGATCGCTCAGAAGACCATTGCCGTGCAGCAGGACGTGGCTCCCGTCTTTGAGGGCGAGTCGTTCACCTTTGCCGGCTACGACGCACTGCCCGAGGGCTATCTCGCACTGCCGTTCATCATGGTGGCCCAGACGGTGTCGCTGCTCAACTCCGTGCGCGTGGGCAACACGCCCGACACGCCCAGCCCCACCGGCACCGTCAACCGCGTGGTCAAGGGCGTCACCATCCACCCCTTCGAGGCGTAAATATCCGCGCGGTGATTCAATTGGGGACAGACCCCTTTTGAATCATCGCTCTAATGATTCAAAAGGGGTCTGTCCCCAATTGAATCACGAGGGAGACAATATGAGCACGTTTGCCATCAAGGCCGATAAGTTCGTTCTGCCCGGCGCCACCATGCAGGGCGGCTACCTCACGGTTTCCGACGGGAAGTTTGGCATGTGGTCCGCCGACGCTCCGGATTGCGAGATTCGCGACCTCACGGGTAGCATCGTGGGTCCGGGCCTTGTGGACACCCACATCCACGGCTTCTACAACCACGCCACCACCGACCGCGAGGCCGCGGGCATCGACGTCTCGAGCGTCGAGCTCGCCCGTCGCGGCACCACCTGCTGGCTGCCCACCACCTTCACCGAGTCCGTCGAGCAGATCGCGGACTCCTGCGCTGCCATCGCCGAGGCCGATGAGGGTCGCGGCGAGGACTTCGTGGGCGCGCGCATCGGTGGCATCTACCTCGAGGGCCCCTTCTTCACCGAGGCCCACGTGGGTGCCCAGAACCCCGTCTATCTCATCGACCCCGATGTCGAGGTCTTTGACATGTGGCAGGAGAAGGCCGGTGGGCGCATCGTCAAGAGCGCCCTTGCCGCCGAGAAGGACGGTGCGCGCGAGTACTGCGCCGCGCTCGACGCGCGTGGCGTCGTGACCTCCATCGGTCACTCCGACGCCACCTATGACGAGGTCATCGCCGCCGTGAACGCCGGCGCAAGCTGCTTTGTCCACACCTACAACGGCCAGCGTGGCCTGCACCACCGCGACCCGGGCGTCGTGGGCGGCGCCATGACCACCAAGAACACCTACGCGGAGATCATCTGCGACGGTCGCCACGTCGTGCCCACCGCCGTCAAGGCGCTCGTGGACGCCAAGGGCTGGGAGCACACCGTCCTCATCACCGACTGCCTGGGCTGCGGCGGCATGCCCGAGGGCGACTACATGTCCGGCGGCCTGCCCGTGGTCATGAAGGGTGGTCTGTGCTACCTGCGCAACGAGGACGGCACCACCGGCTCGATCGCCGGCTCGGTCCTCACCCTCGCCCAGGGCGTCAAGAACATGGTCGACTGGCAGATCGTGACGGCTGACCAGGCCATTCGCATGGCAACCGAGGTTGCCGCCCGCTCCGCGCGCATCGACGACCGCTTTGGCCTCATCAGGCCCGGTCGCGCCGCGGACATGACGATCTTCAACGCGGACATGACCCTTGCGGTAACCTACGTGGGAGGCGTCGAGGTCAAGTAGACAGCGGTTCTGGCCCATATCTGAACCTACGCCCTCTGCGCGGCCCCTCGACGCTCAATTGAGCACGGGTTGAGCCAATCGCGCAGAGGGCGCATTATGAGATTGAATCATTTGTAGGGCGGGCCCGCAGCGGGTTCTGCCGTGCGCTTCCAGAAAGGTCGTTGCCCATGCAAGCGCTCGTTCTTCTCGTCAGCTTCTTTGCGTGCACCGTTGGTGCGATCTGCGGCATTGGCGGCGGCATCATCATCAAGCCGGTCCTGGACGCCACGGGCGTGGCGGACGTGGCCACGATCAACTTCCTCTCGGGCTGCACGGTTCTCTCGATGACGCTCTACTCCGTCCTCAAGGCCAAGATCTCCGGGACCTCCACGATTGACCCCAAGACCGACACGCCGCTTGCCATCGGCGCCGCGGTGGGCGGCCTTGCGGGCAAGGAGCTCTTCTCCATCGTGGCCGGCCTCTTCCCGGACCCCAACACGGCCGGCGCCGTCCAGGCGGGCCTTTTGCTCGTGATCACGCTGGGCACGCTCGTCTACACCATCTACAAGGAGAAGATTCCCACGCTACAGGTCACGTCCATGGTGGCCTGCCTGGTCATTGGCTTTGCTCTGGGCGTGTGCTCGTCGTTCCTTGGCATTGGCGGCGGCCCCATCAACCTGGTGGTGCTCTTCTACTTCTTTACCATGGCCACCAAGCGCGCGGCATCGAGCTCGCTCTACATCATCTTGTTCTCGCAGGCAACGAGCACGGCGAGCTCCATCGTCACGGGCGGCTACGTGGGCGTTGACCTGATGCTGCTTGCCGCGATGGTGGTCTCGGGCATCCTGGGCGGCATCGTGGGGCGCAAGATCAACTCCAAGATTGACGACAAGACCGTGGACAAGCTCTTCATGGGCCTCATGGTCCTGATCATCCTCATCAACGCGTACAACATCTATAAGTTTGCGCTCGCGTAGGGGCGCGGCGACGTCCGGCGATAAACGCCTCGGCGAGAAGGGCGCGGCGGCGCTCACGGCGCTCGGTGCGTGAGGCAACCGGCGATAAGTACGCCCTCTCCGCCCACCTAACGCTTTTGTCACGTTGCGCGTTGCCCCGCTCTGGCGCGTCGTGCCCGGGTATCATGGTCACAAGACCCGTTACGGGCGCGGACGGAGGTGACCATGCTACGGCGCGGCGACAGACCCAAGAGACGAAGGGGGCGCCTTGGGCGCAGGGGTCGCAGCCTGCTGCTCGTGCTGCTCGTGAGCGTTGCCGTGCTTGACAGCGCAGTGCTTGCGGGCGCGGCCGTGCTGCATGCGCGCCGCCTCGAGCGCGTGACGGGCACAAACGCCGTTACGGCGCCCGCTGTTGAGGCGCAGCGCCGAACCGGCGCCTTCGAGACGCAGATCGAGTACGCCGCGCTCTTCTCGGCCGAGGGTCATCGCGTGACCTCCGAGGTTGCCTGGGACGATGAGTGGTTCTTCGAGGACGCCTCGAGCTATAACGCCGAGCTCTCGCACACCTGTGCCGTGCTCTCTGCCGTTGCCAACGCGGAGAGCTCCTACTACCAGCAGGGATCCACCGCGCCGGCCTACGCCGAGCACGCCTTTGCGGCGCTTGGCTTTGACGAGGTGTGCACGGCGTCCTATCGCTATCGCAGCGAGGTCCTCGACGAGGTTCTGGGCGTCTTGGACGGGACGGACGTGGTGGCCTACACCCTGGCAACCAAGCGCGTCCGTTCCTCAGAGACGGGGGCCGAGAAGGAGCTCTGCGTGGTCGTGGTGCGAGGATCGTACGGCTCGGAGTGGCTCTCTAACATCAAGATAGAAAATGCCGAGGGTGACCCTGACCACCTTGGCTTCACCCTTGCCGCCCAGGAGATCGTGGCCGACCTTGAGCAGCGCGCGGCCGAGCTGGACCCGGACGTCGAGCGCTCCTATCTCTTCTGCGGTCACAGCCGTGGCGGCGCGGTGGCCAACCTGCTCGCGAGCTACGCGGACGGGACGGGCGTGCTCGCCACGGCGCAGGACGTGCGCGCCTACACCTTTGCCACTCCCAACTGCACCTCCGCGGCAGACGCACGCGACGCTGCCTACGACAACATCTTCAACGTGCTCAACCCCGCCGACCTGGTGCCGCAGCTCCCGCTTGAGAGCTGGGGCTACGAGCGCTACGGCCAGGACGTGTGGCTTCCGGGGGTGGGGGGAACGTCCTTCTCGGCGCTTTCTGACGCGATGACCGCCTCCTACCTCAAGACCATGGGTACGGAGTGCCCGGCCGAGCTTGAGGACCGGGCGACCGTGGAGGGGTTCGTCTCCACCGTGGAGTCGTCCGTCTCGAGCTTCGATGAGCTCATCTCCCCGGAGGGCCTGGTGGAGCTAGCCGGTGCGTGCGTGCAGATCGACGTGCTCCATCTGCTCTCGAACCACTATCCCAACACCTACATTGCCTGGCTGGACGCCCTGCGCTGAGGCTCGTCGTCCTTCTCGCCTGCCGCTCCGGCCTCACGTCCTCTGGCGAGAAGGGCGGTCGGCGGGCGGACAAAATCCTCGGCAAGCGGCGGGCGCAGCGTGTGCTACCATGTCTCGAAGGCGATGACGGAGAGGTTTGGGCGTCGCGTTGCCAGCGGACAAGAGATGGGGGTCACCGGCTGAGAGCCCCCTCCAAGGCAGAGGCCCAGAGTTCACTCCACCAGCTGCGACCTGAATGTGATTCAAAAGGGGTCTGTCCCCTTTTGAATCAGTAGGGAAGCCGTCAGTCCCACGGCACGGGGCGAGAAGAGCGGGCGCTCGGGGGAGAAAACCTGACGCGCCAACCGAGGTGGTACCGCGGATCATTCCGTCCTTGGGCAGCAGCACGGCTGCCGGAGGGCGGTTTTTTAGTAGAGAAGGGATTGCACGATGTCGATGTCCGACGACCTCAAGGCGATTGAGGCCCAGTTCCAGGAGGGCCTGGCCGCCGCCGAGACCATGGAGGCCCTCGAGGCCCTGCGCGTGAGCTACCTGGGCAAGAAGGGCCAGCTCACGGCCATCATGCGCTCGATGGGCCAGGTGCCGCCCGAGGAGCGCCCGGCCATGGGCCAGCTCGCCAACACCGTCCGCGCCACCGTGGACGCCGCGCTCAAGGCGCGCAAGGAGGAGCTCTCCTCGGCACTCCTGGAGCAGAAGATGGCCGCCGACGCCGTTGACGTCACGCTGCCGGGACGTCGCCTGAGCTCCGGCACCCAGCACCTCATCAACCAGATCCGCGAGGAGATCGAGGACATCTTCTGCGGCCTGGGCTACACCGTCGAGGACGGCCCCTACGTGGAGAGCACCTGGTACAACTTCACCGCGCTCAACGCGCCTGAGGACCACCCCAGCCGCTCCGCCAAGGACACCTTCTACGTGGTTGATAACGCGCCGGGCACGATGCTCCACGCCGAGGAGACCAACGTCCAGGGCGAGTCCGACATCCTGCTTCGCACCCAGACCTCCGGCGTCCAGGTGCACGTCATGGAGAACAAGAAGCCGCCCATCTACATGATTTGCCCGGGCACGGTCTTCCGCCCGGACACGGCCGACGCCAACCACCTGCCGCAGTTCACGCAGGTCGAGGGTCTCGTCGTGGACGAGGGCATCACCTTCGGCGACCTCAAGGGCACGCTCGACTACTTCACGCGCGAGATCTTTGGCAAGGATCGCGCCACGCGCTACCGCCCGCACTTCTTCCCGTTCACCGAGCCCAGCTGCGAGGTCGACGTCTCCTGCGGCGTCTGCGGCGGCAGGGGCTGCCGCTTCTGCAAGAATACCGGCTGGCTTGAGATCCTGGGCGCCGGCATGGTTGACCCCAACGTCTTTGAGTTCTGCGGCATCGACCCCGAGAAGTACACCGGCTTTGCCTTTGGCATCGGCGTCGAGCGCGTGGCGGCCCTGCGCTACGACCTGCCCGACCTGCGCATGCTGATGACGGGCGACATGAGGTTTTTGTCTCAGTTCTAGTCCGCCCCAACCGTCTGATTTGATCGCGCGAGAAGGAGAAGAACATGCGCGTCTCATATGAGTGGCTCAAGAGCATGGTCGACGTGCCGGCGGACCCCGCCGAGCTCGTGGCCGAGTTCACCCGCACCGGCACTGAGGTGGAGGCCGTGGAGAAGGTCGGCGCCAACCTCGAGCACGTGGTCACGGCTCAGGTCGTGAGCAAGAAGCCCCACCCCGACTCCGACCACATGTGGCTCTGCCAGGTCTCGGTGGGCGACAAGAACGTGGATGCCGACGGCAACCCCGTGCCCCTGCAGATCGTCTGCGGCGCCCAGAACTTCAACGAGGGCGACCACATCGTGACTGCCATGATCGGCGCGGTGCTGCCCGGCGACTTCAAGATTAAGAAGAGCAAGCTGCGCGGCGTTGAGTCCTGCGGCATGAACTGCTCGGCCCGCGAGCTGGGTCTGGGCGCTGACCACGAGGGCATCATGATCCTGCCCGAGGACGCGCCGGTGGGCATGGACTTCACCGACTACCTCGGCATGTCCGACACCGTGATCGACTGCGAGATCACGCCCAACCGCCCCGACTGCCTCTCCATGCCCGGCATGGCGGTGGAGGTCGCGGCCATCCTCGACGAGGACACCCACATCGAGCTGCCCGCCGTGAAGGCCGAG
>CASEGE010000075.1 GCA_949287335.1 uncultured Olsenella sp.
CGTGCGCTCCACGATGCGCGAGCGGCCCATGTTGGCCTTCACCTTGAGGCGCTTGCCCTCGAGGTTGTGCAGCTCGTCGCGGATCTCGTCGATCCGGTTGACGGGCGGAATCTCGTTCTCCATGTGACCCCCTACACGCCCAGAGGCGAAAAAGTCCATAAGTGCCGAAATTTCATCATATGCCGCAAAGGGGCGCGTCGCAATCTGATTCAACCTTCTGTCACGAGAAGACCATGTGGCCGCGACCCTGCGCGGTGCTACACTGCCCGCATGACCCGGAGAAAGGATGCGCCATGGACGAGAAGCGCCTCGCTCGCGTACGAGAGAATCTGCAGAGCCTTGGCCTTGAGCAGGCCCTTATCGTGGACCCGCTCTCCATCTGGTGGCTCTGCGGCTACTACACCGAGCCCTACGAGCGCTTTCTCGCGCTTCTTGTGCGCGCGGAGGGCGCGCCCACCCTTTTTGCCAACCGCCTCTTCCCCGACGCCTCGGGCTGCGGGGCGCGCGTCGTGAGCTTCTCGGACACCGACGACCCCGTGGCGCTCGTTGCGGCGCAGACCGCACGCGACCGTCCGCTCGGCGTGGACAAGGACCTCGCCGCGCGCTGGCTCGTCCCGCTCATGGAGTCTCGCGCGGCGTCGGGTTTTGTGCTTGCCTCCGGGGCCGTTGACGATGCGCGCTCCATCAAGGATGCCCGCGAGCAGGAGCTCATGCGCGCCGCCTCGGCCACCAACGACCGAGCGATGGCCTGGCTCGTCGACCAGGTGCGCCCGGGCGTGACGGAGCGGCAGATCGCAGACGGGCTTCTCGCCGAGTATCGACGCCTCGGGGCATCTGACCACTCGTTTGCGCCCATCGTGAGCTTTGCCGATCACGCCGCCGACCCGCACCACGAGCCCGATGACACGCCGTTTGCTCCGGGTGACATGGTCCTCTTTGACGTGGGTTGCAAGCAGGACTGGTACTGCTCGGACATGACGCGCACCTTCTTTACCGCCAATCCCACCGGTCACCAGCGCGCGGTCTATGACGCCGTGCTCCGTGCCAATGAGGCAGCCGAGAAGATCGTGCGCCCCGGCATGACGTTTGCCGAGATAGACCGCGCCGCGCGCAGCGTCATAGAGGAGGCTGGGTGGGGAGCGGCCTTCACGCACCGGCTTGGTCACCAGATTGGCCTCGTGGACCACGAGCCCGGGGACGTGAGCGAAACTCACAACGAGCCCGTGCGGCCCGGCCAGTGCTTCTCCATCGAGCCGGGCATCTATCTGCCTGGTGACATGGGCGTGCGCATCGAGGACCTGGTCATTGTCACCGAGGACGGCTGCGAGGTTCTGAACCGCTACCCCAAGGGCCTCACGGTTCTATAGGGCGCGTCGTACCGAGCGCGTGCCAGCCTCTACCAACATCCCCGGAAATTAACGTAACTTGGGTTCCTGAAAGAATCTTGCCAACTGGGCTTTCTTTAGCAAAAAGGCGGTTTTCAGGAAACCAAGTTACGTTAATTCCCGGGGGCGCCGGGTAGCGGGACATAAAACGGGCGGCGGCGAAGGCAATCCACCTTCGCCGCCGCCTTTGTTTGCAGCTATGAGCCGAGGTTACTCGGCGGGGCAGAGCGAGAGCGCGGCCTCGTCGGCAACCACGATGCAGTTGGGGTGGAGCTGCAGGATGGAGGCCTGGCAGGACGGGGCAATCGGGCCGTAGCACATATCGTGGACAGCCTGGGCCTTGACCTCGCCGTTGGCGATCACGAGAACGGAGCGGGCAGCCATGATGGTGCCGATGCCCATGGTGAAGGCCTGGCGCGGTACGTCATCGATGCTGTCGAAGAGGCGGCTGTTGGCCTGGATGGTGGACTCGGTGAGGTCCACGCAGTGCGTGCCCTTGACGAAGGCGTCGCCGGGCTCGTTGAAGCCGATGTGACCGTTGTTGCCGATGCCCAGGAGCTGGAGGTCCTGGTTGCCGGCAGCCGCAACGGCAGCGTCATACTCGGCACAGGCGGCCTCGTAGTCCTCCATGAGGCCATCGGGCACGTGGGTGTTGGCCTTGTCGATGTTCACGTGATCGAAGAGGTTCACGTTCATGAAGTAGCGATAGCTCTGGTCGTGGGTACCGGGAAGGCCGCGATACTCGTCGAGGTTATAGGTCTTGACCTGCGAGAAGTCAAGATCGCCGGCCTCGTAGGCAGCAACGAGGTTCTGATAGGTCCCAATGGGGGTGGAGCCGGTGGCAAGGCCGAGCACGCAGTCCGGCTTGAGCGTGACCTGGGCCGCGATGATGGCAGCGGCCTTGCGGCTCATGTCCTCGTAGTCCTTGGCGCGAACAATTCTCATAACGCATCCCTTCCATAGATCGGCGAGCCCCTCCGCCCGCCGCGCGACCATCGGCCGCGGCCAACGTGACTGCGACCACCAGGGCGAGGTCGCCTATAGCTATGAGAAGGACCCGCCGCGTCGAGGCCCCTGCCCGTCCACGGCGACCCGGGGGCTTGTGCTCCCAGACGCCTCCCATCATGACTCATTTCAGACTCGTTACGGCTTGGCTTCGGGCAAACGGCACCAAAACGGCGCGGGGCGGACAGGAGCCGCCCCGCGCCATCGAACTTGTCACATACTGGTTATAGAAATCAGAAACTTTTTATCCACCCGGGTCAGAACGCGAGAGCTCGGCACGGGAGGTGGGCCAGTGCGGCGCCCAGCTCTACAGCTTGGCGGCGAGGTCCTCCAGGGCATGGAAGCGATGCGAGATCAGGTTCTTCTCGTCCAGCGTGAGCTCGGCCATCGTCTTGCCCGGGGTCTCCGCGGGCAGGAAAAGCGGGTCGTAGCCAAAGCCGTGATTGCCACGCGGCTCGTGGCCCACCACGCCCTCGCAGTCGCCGTCGCCGCGAAGGACCTCGTCGCCGCGCACGAGCACCACGCTCGAGTGGAAGCGCGCCGTGCGCGCCTCGTCGGGCACGCCCGCCATCTGCTCCATGAGCTTCTCGTTGTTGGCCGCGTCGTTGCCGTGCTCGCCCGCCCAGCGCGCCGAGAAGATCCCCGGGGCGCCGTCGAGCGCGTCCACGCACAGACCGGAGTCGTCGGCAACCGCCATGGGAAGGCCCGTCTCGGCCTGGGCGGCTCGCGCCTTGATGAGGGCGTTGTCGAAGAACGTCTTGCCATCCTCCACCGGATCGGGGAAGTCACCCAGCTCACCAAGGGCAACAAAGCGCACCCCCGGCATCACGGGCGCCAGGATGGTCTCAATCTCCACGACCTTGTGGGCGTTGCCCGTTGCCACCACGACGGTGGCGGTCGGATCGAGCTCGGAAATGCTCATCTCCGCCATGTTTCCTCCTTGGGTTAACGAAAGGCGTGACAATTGGGACAGGCTAAATCGTCACATCAGATTGCCTGGGACTGCAGCTCTACGAGACGGGCGATGCCGGCCTGGCCAAGGTCGAGCAGCCGGTCCAGCTGCGCGCGGTCGAGCGTGGAGCGCTCGCCGGTCCCCTGGACCTCGACGATGCGGCCGTCATCCGTGCCCACGAGGTTGAGGTCCACCTCGGCGTGGCTGTCCTCGGGATAGTCGAGGTCGAGCAGGGCGATCCCGTTGACGTAGCCCGCCGAGACGGCCGCGACGCGCCCCGTGAGCGGCAGGCGCGGGAGCTTGCCGGC
>CASEGE010000076.1 GCA_949287335.1 uncultured Olsenella sp.
CGCGAGCAGATTCGCAGCATCTGGCCCGACGTCATTGTGTGCCTGGGCAACTTTGCGTCCCAGTTTGTGCTGCGCACCAACGCGGGCGTGACGTCGCTGCGCGGTCAGCTCTACCAGACGGGCCACTTTGTGGTGTGCCCGACCTTCCATCCGGCGGCGTGCATCTACCACTCCGACTGGCAGCCGCTGCTCGAGGCGGACCTGCGCATGGTGGGCGCGTGGCTTGCCGAGCACCCCGCCGGCGCTGATGCCGCCCAGGGAGGTGCGCAGTGAGCGAGAAGAGCTTTGTGACCGGCTCGCGCGAGGAGACGATCGCCCTAGGCGAGCGCCTGGGGCGCGCCCTCGCCGCCGGCGACGTGCTGGTTCTGACGGGCGACCTTGGGGCGGGGAAGACCCAGCTCACCAAGGGCATCGCCGCCGGGATGGGCGTGACAGACGACGTCACGAGCCCCACCTTCACCATCGAGATGGTCTACGAGGGCGCCGAGATGCCGCTCTACCACTTTGACCTCTACCGCCTGGACTCGGCCGACCAGCTGGAGGACACGGGCATCTTTGACGTGCTCGGCGCCGACGGCGTGTGCTCCATCGAGTGGGGCGAGCAGTTTGCCGAGGAGATTGGTGACGCGCGCGTGGACGTCTTCGTGACGCGCCTCGACGACGAGGCGGCTCCCGGCGAGGAGCCCCCGCGCGAGGTGCGGCTCGTCGCGCACGACGCTCGCGGAGAGGCCCTTCTCGCCGCGCTGTGACGGGGCCTGACGCGCCGGGGCGCGCCTTGTCGCGCCCCCATCCTCTCGCGCCATTCCTTGCTATCGGTTGAAGAACTGCGTGAAGGCGAAATGCTCGGGGGAGTAGTGCGTCTCCGTGAACTCGAAGTGCCGTCCGGTGTCGAGAAACGCGTTGTTGAGGATGACGCCCACGCAGTTGCAGCCATCAAGCTCAAGATAGGTGCGGTCGCGCTTGGTTGCCCGCTTGATGGTTAGCACGCGTCGTGCCGCCACGACGCGAAAACCGCTGCGCTCCTCGATGAAGCGATACACCGAGCGCTCCGCGTCCTCTATGGTGAGGCCTTGGAGCACGTCACTCAAAAAGTAGCTGCTGTCGATGACCCAGGGGTGGCCGTCCAGGGTACGAAGCCGCTCTAAATAGTAGACGCTCTCCCCTTTGGGAAAGCCGGTCCTGCCCGCCAGGTCTTCGTCCACGATGGACTTGGTGAACGTGAGCGTCTTGGTGAGGGTCTTGTGCTCAGCAAAGTGCGAGATGGCCTGTGCCCCGGAGAAGTTGAACAAGTCGAGGCGAATCTCCGCGGGTGAGGGGATGTCGTCGAGCACCACCACCCCGCGCCCGCGGATGCTCTGCACGTAGCCCTCGTCCGAGAGCTGCTTGATCGCGCGCCGTACGGTGTTTCTGCTGCAACCAAAGCGCTCGACGAGCTGCGCCTCGGTGGGCAGCATGCCGCCGCTATACACGCCTCGGACAATTTCTCGCTCGAGCGCGTCATGGATGTCGCAAAACTTGGCCTTGGGCATCGAGCCACCTTTCTCGCTCCTCGATTAATACCCAATCTCACGCGGCGTTTCAAGCGAAATTTGGCCTGTCTGTGCCGTTCGCGGGACAAAACACACCGTTCGCCAAACTCCAACCATGATGCTGGTAGCAAAATATGTCTGAACAACATATAAGAGATATAGACAACTTGTTCAGACAAATATACTAGCGAAAGCGATAGAGAGAGGAGGAGGGGATGCAAGGACCACTAGGCGTCGCAAGGGGAGGGTCCCTGCTGTGGATGCAGACGATGTCGGATTTTTCCGGGTCGCCCGCGGAGATGCGCCCCGCGCCTTGCCAGACGCTCTCGGTTACGTTGCCACTGGCGGCCGAAGGCATCGCACTGGTACTCAGCAACGAATACGGCAAAGAGCCCCTGCGGCTGAGGAGGGTGGTCGTCGGCGCTGTGGACGGAGGCCGGCCGGTCACGTTTGACGGACGGGAGGCGGTTTCTATCGCACCGGGCCAGCGTGTCGTCTCGGATGCGCTGGCCTGCCAAGATGTGCTGCCGGGGTGTCTGACGGTGAGCATCGAGCCGGAGCCGGGGCAGGTTGCGACGACGCTGGGGGGTGCGTTTGACCGCACGGCCGTCGATGGGGGGTCGTGTGACCCCACGGGACGCCATCCTCGGCAGCTGTTCTATTACGGGCTCTCTGCGGTTATCGGCGAGGGGGTCGCACCTCAGGCGACGGCTTGCTTCTTTGGCGACTCCCTCGTCAATCAGGGCTACGTTTCTGGCGCGGCAACGCGCTTCCTCTGGGAGGAGATTCCCGGCGCGGTGACCTTTAACTGCGGGATTAGCGGGAACAGGCTTCTTCGGGCCGGCTCGGGAGACAGCTCGTGGGCGCGAAGCTTCGGACGAGCCGGCGTCGAGCGCTTTACCCGTGACGTTACCTACGGCGGCACGCTCAGTCCCAACGCGATCTTCTCGCTCATAGGCGTAAACGACCTCTACCAGGCGGAGCGCTCCTCGCTCCGGAACGAGCTCCCGAACGCCCAAGACCTGATTGCCGCCTACGAGCGGATCGAGGAGGCTGCTCGCGGTATGGGCTCCGCGCTTCTCTTGGGCACCATCCCGCCCTTCAGGGGCTCGGTGAACCGCGAGAAGCCGGCGTGGGACGAGAAGAAGGAGGCCCTGCGCCAGGAGGCAAACGCATGGCTGCGCGATCGCCCCCACACGGTGGACGTAGACGCACTCGTCCGCAGCGGGGATGACCCCACGCGCCTGGACGAGCGCTTTGACTGCGGGGACCACCTTCACTTCAACCCCGCGGGCGGTTGCGTCGTCGGTGCGGAGATTTGTCGGTCCATGAGCGATATGCTCAAGAGATAGGAGGAACAGCACATGGCAAAGGATTACCAGCAGATAGCGCGCGAGGTGATAGCCGGCGTGGGAGGGAAGGACAACATCGTTGACGTCATGCACTGCGTGACGCGCCTGCGCTTCTTCCTCAAAGACAGGGAGAAGGCCGACACATCTGCGGTTGAGGGCGTTAAGGGCGTCCTCAGCGTGGTCGAGCAGGGCGGCCAGTACCAGGTGGTCATTGGTTCCGACGTGGCGGACGCCTACGATGCCGTGCGCCAGCAGCTTGGTCGCTCCGAAGGCGCTCAGAACCTCTCGCTCACGGCGGAGAGCAAGAACCCCATCGTCATCTTCCTCAAGATGCTCACGGGAAGCGTCACGCCGGTCATTGGCATGCTTGGCGCCGCGGGCGTGCTCAAGGGCATTGCCTCCCTGCTTTCCACCGCGGGTCTCGTTGCCGCGGACTCCGGCACCTTCCTCGTGCTGAACGCCCTTGGCGACAGCCTCTTCTACTTCTTCCCGATCATTTTGGGCTTCTCGGCGGGGAAGCTCTTGGGTGGCAACCCGTTCATTCCCGCCATCATCGGCGGTGCGCTGGTGTACCCCTCCGTGGTGAGCGCCGCGGGCACGACGCTCACCTTTGCGGGGATTCCACTGGTTCTCATGAACTACACCTGCTCGGTGTTTCCGATCATTATTGCCGCGCTCGTGAGCTCAAAGGTGGAGAAGCTCATCAATCGGGTCCTTCCGGCGTCGATGCGCACCGTTCTCACCCCGCTCATTACGGTCACCGTCGTTGGCGTCCTGACGTTTCTCATCGTTGGCCCCATCGTGAACACGCTCGCCAACCTTATCTCCACGGCCGTGCTAACGGTCTATGGCGTGGCCCCGGTTCCCACGGGCATGTTCATGGGCGCGTTCTTCCAGCTTCTCGTGGTGTTTGGTCTGCACTGGGGCATCATCCCCGTTCTTGTTAACAACGTCGCGCAGTTTGGTTCCGAGCCCCTCGTGCTCATGATCGCCGTCTCCATGTTCGCTCAGAGCGGTATCGCGCTTGGCGTTGCGCTCAAGGCCCGACGCGGCTCCGAGGACCGCGAGACCGCCATCGCCGCGTTTATCTCCTCGCTTTTTGGCGTCACCGAACCCACGCTCTACGCCTTCACGCTCAAGTACCGTCGCACGATGCTGCTCGCCTGTGCCACGGGTGCCGTAACCGGTGCCGTCATGGCGATTATGGGCGCAACGTTCTATGGCACCGCCGGCGGCGTCTTCGGCTTCATCTGCTCGATTAGCCCGCAGGGCATCGACATCAGCTTCTACGCGTACATCGTTGCCTTTGTCATGGCCGTTCTGGGCACCGCGGCCCTCATCTTTGCGCTTGGATACAAGGGCGACGAGACCAAGCAGGGCGAGGAGGCATAGCGAGCAATGATGCACCTTGAGACCATCGAGCTCCCACGGCAGGACTATGGGTCAAAGACCGCGACGCTTACCGTCTACGCGCAGGACAACGTTGACGGCCAGGAGCAAAGGCTGCGCCCCGCGATGGTGATCTGTCCCGGCGGTGGGTACGAGTTCTGCTCCAATCGCGAGGCTGAGCCACTGGCCCTCGCATTTCTCGCCCGCGGTTTCCAGGCGTTCGTGCTCGACTACACCGTGCTTGACCCTGCGGGGGAGGGGGAGCTCCTGCCCCATCCGCAGCGGGACCTCGCCCGGGCGGTGGCGCTGGTTCGCGAGCGTGCCGTGGAGTGGCACGTCGATGCGCGCCGAATTGCGACTCTGGGCTGCTCGGCCGGCGGTCACCTCTGCGCAACGTATGGCGCGCTCTGCCGCGACGAGGCGTTTCTCGAGTCTGCCGGCGTGTCGAGGGAGGATGCGGCCGTGTGGGCCCAGGTGCTGTGCTATCCGGTGATTGACCTCACTGCGGGTTGGCCCGCCGATCGGGCGCGCGTTCCTCCCATCAGCACGAACGAAAAGCTGCTCCATGCGCAGGACCTTGTGGATGCGGGCACGCCGGCGACCTTCATCTGGCATACCGCTTCCGACGAGGGGGTGCTGGTGCGCAACACCTACCTTTACGCCGATGCCTTGGCGAGAAGAGCCATCGATCACGACTGCCACGTGTTTCATCGTGGTCGGCACGGTCTCTCGCTTGCCACGAAGCAGACCGGCAGGGATGCCGAGCACCGTGACGCGCATGTGGCCCACTGGGTCGACCTTGCGGTGGAGTGGCTGGGCGAGCTGAAGGTGTAGCGCCGCGGGACTGGGGCTTGTCCAGAAAAGGTGGGGCCGTGGCGAGGAGGATGTGCCACGGCCCCGCCTTTTTAGGCGGCCTCGGGACGGACGAAAGAACCTCCTTTATAATGAGAAAAATTCTCAATTGCAAATAATTCTCAATATGCTATGCTCTTCACAGCACGAAGGGAGGCGAGCATGTCCGGAAGAAACACCGTCCAGCGAGAGATTATCGAGGGCGAGCTGCGGCGCCTGGCCAACCATCCCACGGCCGACGAGGTCTACGAGGCCGTTCGCGCGGGGCACCCCAGCATTGGCAAGGCAACGGTGTATCGGACGCTCGGTCGCCTCTCGGAGGAGGGTGAGATCGGCCGCGTGCGGATCAACAACGGTGCGGACCGCTTTGACCACCGGGCGTTTTCTCACTACCACGTGCGCTGCACATGCTGCGGTCGGGTGGATGACGTCATGATCCCGTTGCTGGGGGATGACGTCAACGAGGCCGCCGCACGGGCCTCTGGGTACGTGATCTCCGGTCATACGCTGCAGTTTGACGGCGTCTGCCCCGCGTGCCAGATGGCCGAGAAGAACGAGGAGGCATTAACGGCGTAGGCGCAGGCCTGGGCCGCGTGCATAGGAGAGGACGGCGAGGCCGAGGGGGCCTCGCCACCTACGAGACAACAAGGAGGCTTCACTATGGACAAGTGGGTTTGCAAGGTCTGCGGTTACATCTACGAGGGCGCCGAGCCGCCGGCGGAGTGCCCGGTCTGCCACGCTCCGGCCAGCCAGTTCGAGAAGGTCGAGGGTGAGCTCAA
>CASEGE010000077.1 GCA_949287335.1 uncultured Olsenella sp.
CGCAACCATGCCCGAGGAGTAGTTCTTGAGGGGCATGTCCATGAAGTCCTGGAGCTCGGCAAAGTCGATGATCTCCTGGAGGTGCTCGTCAATGAAGTCGCGCGAGTAGCCGAGGAGCGAGCCGTTGAGATAGATGTTCTCGCGTGCGGTGAGCTCAGCGTCAAAGCCCGCCCCAAGCTCGATGAGCGGTGCGATGTTGCCGCGCACGACGATTGAACCCTCGGAAGGCTCGAGAACGCCGGCTATGCACTTGAGCATCGTTGACTTGCCCGAGCCGTTGGTGCCCACGAGGCCAACGACCTCGCCGCGGCGCACCTTAAAGCTCACATGGTCAAGGGCCCGGAACTCCTTGAAGAAGAGCTCGTGCCTCATGATCTTGATGAAGTACTCCTTGAGGTTATTGAGCTGCTCGCTTGCGATGTTAAAGATCATCGAGACGTCATTGACCTCGATGGCATACTCGGAGGCGTTGGTGTCAGCCATGCGAATCCCTTGCCTAGATGAAGAGGATGAACTTGTGCTCGGTCTTGCGGAAGACAAGCAGGCCGGCAATAAGGGCGACAATTGCCCAGAAGATCGAGAGGAGGATGACCGTCGTTCCGGGGCTTGCCTGGTAAACGATGGCGCAGCGCATCATGTCGATGTAGTTGTACATGGGGTTTGCCTTGACGACGGCCGTGACGATCCAGGGCGCGTTGGAGGCGGTGAGCAGGGAGAGGTCCCAGAAGATGGGCGTGAGGTAGGTCCACGCCGTGAGAAGGACGCTCCAAAGGTGGATCATGTCACGGAAGAAGACCGCGAGCGCGCCGATGAGCATGCTGATGCCCATGCAGAAGACCATGAGCAGGGCGAGCGCCGGAATCATCCACACAAGGTGCCACGTGGGGGCAATCTGGAAGAACAGCATGACGATGACCACGGCGATGAGGGAGAAGGCAAAGTTAAAGGCCGCCGAGAAGACCTTCTGCACCGGAAAGACCCAGCGGTCGACCTTAACCTTCTTGAGCAGCGGCGCCGCGTCGATGATCGAGCGCAGGCCGGTGCTGGTGGCCTCGTTCATGAGGGAGAAGGTGATGTTGCCCACGATGAGGTACAGCGGGTAGTTGGCAACGCTCGACCCTCGCAGGAAGTACGAGAAGACAAAGCTCATGACGATCATCATGAGCAGCGGGTTGAGCACGCTCCAGACAACGCCGAGGATGGAGCGGCGGTAGCGGAGCTTGAAGTCCTTGGTCACGAGCTGCAGAAGGATGAAGCGATCCTTGGCAAAGTTGTTGGCAACGTGCGCGACCTTATCGTTAGCCACAGTTGAATGGCTCACAGTTCCTCCCGAGGTGCGATGAGTGTTGTGCGAAAGACGGGACTCTGTCTGGGAAATCCTAGCATAGCTTGGGCGCATGTCCCCAGATATAGGAAGTCCCCACATCTCGGCTGGGCTGGTTGGTGGTTGCGTGGTCGCCCGTGTTCGCGGGTGCTCGCTGCCGCGCGACGGCCTCACGCGGAGCCGGCACTGGGTTCTGGGCTCGGGCTCAAGACGGCTGGCGGCCACGGCACAGGCGCTGGGCTTGGCATCGGTTCAAGCCCTGGGCGCAGCCTCGGCTCCAGCTCCGGCTCAACCCGTAAGCCAGGTCGGTTCCAGTTCCGCCCTAAACTCTGTCCCCGCCTCGACTCATTTCCGTAAGTGAGTCCGCCGATGAACTCATTTCCGCAAATGAGTCTGCCAATGGACTCATTTCCGCAAGTGAGTTGCTAAAATCCACTCATTTCCAGGAATGAGTCGGCAAAGCACGTTCTAGCAACTCATTTCCGGAAATGAGTCGGCCCAAAAGCTCGCTCTAGCAACTCATTTCCAGAAATGAGTCGGGTTGTTGGATTAGACGGTGGCGAGCGGAGCAAAGATAAGACCGACGATGCTAACAAATCAAGAATTGAGTAGGTACACGCAACATGAAGCCCTCAACACGACTGGCGAGAAGAGCAGACATGTCGCATTTCTCGCCTCGTGCCGGGTTCCCCATTATTCGTGTGCACGTATCGTACTCTCGCGTTTTCTCTGAGTTTTCTCGCCCACGGAGCGACCGATTCGAAGAAATCCAAATTCCCCCTTGCGCTCCTCGCTCGTATCTGTATACTTACTTCTTGCGCGAACACATTCCCCGGTGGCGCAGTGGTAGCGCAGCTGACTGTTAATCAGCGTGTCGTAGGTTCGAATCCTACCCGGGGAGCCAGGAACTTTCGAGGCCGGAGGTCATGTGATCTTCGGTCTCTTTTGTTGCCTACGAGCCTCATTCGTTCCTCCCAGGTAACTGACAGGCGAGAAACGCAAGAGCACGATACGTGATCGCGAAAAGCGGGGGCTGGCACGAGGCGAGAAATACGACCTGACGATTTTCGCAGCTGTGCACGCAAAATCTGAGCCTCGGCATGCCATTTATGCCGCCTAGACACGCCCGCTTTTCTCGCCAGTCATGACGAGAGCTGTAATGTACGCGCTCCTTCTCAAATCTTGATTTGCACCCATCGACGGTCTTATCTTTGCTCCGCCTCGGCGCTGACTAATTCAACAACCCGACTCATTTCCAGAAATGAGTTGCAAGAGCGGGCTTTGCCGACTCATTTCTGGAAATGAGTGGATTTTAGCAACTCACTTGCGGAAATGAGTCCATTGGCAGACTCACTTGCGGAAATGAGTCCGCGATCTTGTCAAAAAGGGTGCGCCACGTGCAGATAATCGAGAAATCCCAACCGATTAACTGCTCGTGACGCACCCGAAAAGATGCCTAAAATGAACCCGTCCCCTTTTAGGCGAGGGCCTCTTCGTTGGCCTTGACGGCATAGGCGTAGGCGCAGATTCCAAGAACCGCAATGGCAAGCTCGGCCCAAGAAACCTGGCCGGTGGAGAGGCCGAGACCAAACTCGATAACGGCAACAAGGATGAGCACAAGGTCAAGCTTCTTGAACGCCCCAACATTACGCGGCTTGTTGGCGGCGCGTGCCCCAGAAACGCCAACGATGAGACAGTAGAGGCCAACGATAAGAGCAACGATACCAAGCACCTCGGAGGCAATGACGCCGTCAGTCATGTCCCCGGCAACCTCAAAGCGCATGCCGGCGGCAAGAGGCGAGGCAACGAGCAGGAAGATGCCGCCGATAAAGTGCAGGAGCGCAAAGCCCATGATGCCAAAGGAGAAAAGCTTCAACTTCTTCTGATTAGCAGACATACCTAGTCCTCCATGTAGTCCTTCAGGCGCCCCGAGCGGCTCGGATGACGCAGCTTAGCCAGGGTCTTGCTCTCGATCTGGCGGATGCGCTCGCGGGTGACGCCAAACTCGCGGCCGACCTCCTCGAGCGTGCGGGGGTGCCCGTCCTCGAGGCCAAAGCGGAACTTGATGACCTTGCGCTCACGGTCGGCAAGACTGTCGAGCACCTGGTCGAGCTGCTCACGGAGCATCGAATCGGAGGCAGCCTCAGGCGGCGCCACGGCGGAGGAGTCCTCAATGAAGTCACCGAGCTGGGAGTCCTCCTCCTCGCCGATGGGGGTCTCGAGGGAGACGGGCTCCTGGCTGATCTTCTGAATCTCGCGCACGCGGTCCGGGCTCATGCCCATCTCGGCGCCGATCTCCTCGGGGGTGGGATCGCGCCCAAGGTCCTGCAGGAGCTGGCGCTGCACGCGGATGAGCTTGTTGATCGTCTCGACCATGTGCACCGGGATGCGGATGGTGCGCGCCTGGTCGGCGATGGCGCGCGTGATGGCCTGACGAATCCACCACGTGGCGTAGGTGGAGAACTTGAAGCCCTTGGTGTAGTCAAACTTCTCGACCGCGCGGATGAGGCCGAGGTTACCCTCCTGGATAAGGTCGAGGAAGAGCATGCCGCGACCCACGTAGCGCTTGGCGATGGAGACGACCAGACGCAGGTTCGCGCTGATGAGCTGCTGCTTGGCGTCTAGGCCAACCTGCTCGATGCGCATGAGGCGGCGCTGCTCGGCGCGCTTGAGCTCGAGCGTGCCGGCCTCGGCGGCCTCGAGCTTCTCGGTGGCCTCGGTGCCAGCCTCGATCTTCATGGCGAGGTTGACCTCCTCGGAGGCGGTGAGCAGGTCGACCTTGCCGATCTCCTTGAGGTACATGCGCACCGGGTCGCCGGTGAGCATGGCGGTGGAGGTGTCGGCGCGGCGGGCACGGGCACGCGAGGAGCGCTTGGGCTTGGAGACGCGAGCCTTGGGGACCGAGCGCAGGGCCTCCTTGACGGCCTTGGCCTCGGCAGCGCTCTCGGACTGCCCCTCCTCGTCATCGTCAAACTCGTCGGAGACAACGTCGTCATCGTCGAAGTCGTCGTCGTGGACGTCCTCCTCGATGGGGAACTCGGAGGCGGACTCCGAGTTGGACGAGCTCACCTCCACGCCACGCGCGCGGAGCGCGTCATAGAGGTCGGAGAGCTCATCAGAGTCAACGTCAATCTCGCGAAGCGCAACCTGGATGTCGTCCTCGGTAACGCTCGACCCGCTTCCAGCGAGCTCGTCCACGACCTTGGAGAGCTCGTCGGAGAGCTTGACGTCAGAATTGGTCTTCTTGGCAGCCACGTGAGTCCTTTCGACATATAAACCTTCAGGATTATACCCAAAAGCTATTCTTCAGGAACGGCAGAAAGCTTTCGTGTGAGCTCGTTGACGCGCCGCTGCAAGGTGGTTGCCTCGGCAAACAGCGCGTCTGAGCCCTCCCCCGCATCCGCGGACGAGCGCAGGGCGGCGCGAATCTGCCTGATGCGACGGCGACAAGAGCAGAGCTCCGCCGTATCGACGATAAGCTCGAGCTTCTCCGCGTCGGCGAGGCCGGGCTCGGCCATGATGCGACCCGCCCCCAAAAGACGCGGCGCATCGGGCACGACGGAGGTTGCGGCAGCGACGACCTCGGCGGGAGTGGACCCCTGCGGGGAGGAGAGCATGGCCCAGGCCATGGCCTCGTGACGCTCGTCGGTCCAGGAGAGGCCGGCTATGCGCTCGCCGAAGGGGCGAAACGCATCAGGGCTCGTCGCCATCGCGCAGAGGAGCTCTCGCTCGGCAGCAACCTGCATGCGATCGTCGGCGGAGAGACTCGAGAGCGGAGCGGAAGCGAATGCAGCGTCGGTCGCCGACGAGTCATCATAGGCCTCGGCCGGGACGTAGTCGTACGAGTCGAGCGGGGGCTCGTCAGGGGCACCCTGCCCGGCCGTGACCCGCGGCTCGGGGCGCGACGCGCGCACGGGCCGCTCCTCGTCAAGCTCAACGACCTTGGCATCGCGAATGGCGCGCTTCGTCTCGTCGACGTCCATCCCAAGCGTGTCGGCAAGGCGCGTGGCGTACTCGTCGAGAAGGACGGAGTGCTTGAGCGGGGCGAGAAGGCCTGCCATGTCCTGGAGCGCCCTCACGCGCCGTCCCGGAGCGGTGAGATCATGTCCCTCGAGGCGCTTCTCGAAGACAAAGTCCATGAGCGGGCGCGCGGAGTCGAGGATGGGCCGCAGCGCGGCAGCGCCGTGGGCGGCGAGAAACTCCATCGGATCCTGGTTATCCGGCAGGACAACGCAGAGCAGCGCCGCGGAGGTCTTGTCGATGTAGCGAACCGCGCGCTCGGCCGCGCGCTGCCCGGCGGCGTCGCCGTCGAACATGCAGATGATCTTGCTCACGCGTTGGCGCTCCATGAGTCGCACGTGGTCGAGGCGAAACGCCGTGCCGAGCGCCGCGACCGTGTTGGTGAAGCCCGCCTCGTGCATGGCAATCACGTCGGTGTAGCCCTCGCAGACGATGGCCTCCCCCGTCGCCGCCATGGACTCCTTGGCCCGGTCATAGGCAAAGAGGTGCTTGCCCTTGTTGAAGGCGGGGGTGTCGCGCGTGTTGATGTACTTGGCCACGTTGTCGCGCTTCTCGATGATGCGACCGCCAAAGGCAATGGTGCGCCCGAGCTCGTCGTGGATGGGAAACATCACGCGGTCGTAGAAACGATCCGACAGGCGCCCCGAGCGCTCAACGGCCAAATCGGCGGAGATCATCTCCGCGGCAGAGAAGCCCTTTGAGCGCAGCTGGGACGCCAGCTGCCCGTGACCCGGCGCAAAGCCAAGCCCCCAGCGGCGGCAGACGTCCGAACCAAAGCCTCGACCGGCAAGGTAGCGCCGGGCCGCGTCGGGCCCCGAACCGCGGCCGCGCATGAGCATCATGTGGTAGTACGACTCCGCCTCGCCAAGGGCCTCCATGAGGCGCGTCTTCTTGGGTCCGCGACGGCCCCCACGCTCCTCGGAGAGCTCGATGCCCGCACGGTCGGCAAGGTAGCGTATGGCATCGGGAAAGTCGAGGTTCTCGCGGCGCTGAACGTAGGAGAAGACGTCGCCGCCCTCCCCGCAGCCAAAGCAGTGCCAAAGACCCGTCGCGGGATTCACCTTGAAGGACGGGGTCTTCTCGCCGTGAAAGGGGCAGCACCCCCAGAAGTCCTGGCCGCGCTGCCTGAGCTCGACGGTCTCGGAGACAAGCTGCAGGACGTCCGTTGCCTGCCTGACCCGCTCCTTGTCCTCATCAGAGATCATGCGCACCTCCCCGAAAGCCCGACGCCCTTCTCGCCCAAGGTCTTGCGTACCCAGTCGACGTTGCCCAAAACCACGCGCTCCAGCTCCTCCACAGAGCCAAAGGTGCGCGGCTCGCGCAGCCAGCGAACAAAGACAACGCGGACGCGCTCGCCGTAGAGGTCCCCCTCAAAGCCAAGCAGCGTTGCCTCCAGGAAGGCCTCACCCTCCTCGCCCGGCGAGAAGGACCTCGGCTTGCCCACGTTGATCGCGGCCGGATAGGCGACCTCTCCCACGTGGTCGGTGCCAAGGCCACTGCCCACGACAACAAAGCCGGCGTAGACCCCCTCGGCGGGAAGACAGGCTCCGTCCCTCACGCGCACGTTTGCCGTGGGGAAACCAAAGCCCGTTCCCTCACCGCGCCCGTGCTCGACCTCACCCGAGACAAAATGGCAGCGGCCAAGAAGTACGGAGGCGTCCTCGACGCTCCCCCGCTCGATGAGGCCGCGAATGCGCGTGGAGGTGATGGGCTCGTGACCCTCGCAGGAGAGCTCGACGCCGATGACGTCAAAGCCGTCGGCCCTGCCAAGCTCGCGTAGGGCGTCGACGGTGCCCGCGCCACGGGCGCCCAGTCGAAAGTCCTCACCGACCACGATGGCGCGAACGTCAAACAGTGAGCCAAGCCCCTCGCGCACAAAACGCTCGTAGGGCACGGCGGCGAGCTCAGGGGTGAAGGAGAAGACGAGAAGCGCATCGGCCCCCGAGTCAATGAGGGCGTACTCGCGGTCCTCTATGGAGAGCAGGTCATTCGGCGCGGTCAGAGGCGAGAGCACCCGAGCGGGATCGGGCGAGAAGGTCACGACGGCAAGACGGCAGCCCCGTCGCTCGGCCTCGGCATGGGCCCGGCGCAGCAGGGCGCGATGGCCGCGATGCAGGCCGTCAAAGGCGCCGATGGCACACACGAAGCGGCGGTCGTCACCCAGCGCGAGTTTCTCGGAAAGCAGCGGGTCATCGATCCGGGCACCACATTCGTCGACGGCAACAGTGAAGAACGGCTCACGGTAGGGGACATCGAGCACGCACTCGACGGAGCCCTCGAGCAGACGCATGCCAAAGCCTCCGCGGAACGCGCGGCCCGCGGGAACGGAGGCTCGCACGAGCTCACGGATGCCGTGAGCGTCGAGCGGCGACTCGGGACCCACCGAGCGGACGTCGACCGGCTCGCGCACCCCCTCGACAGCCTGGGGAAAGTTGGTCTCGCAGACAAGGTGGCGTCCGTCGCGGCGCCAGATGCCGGCCAGACCTCCGCCCAGGGTGAGCGCAACGCGCTCCCCGGAAAGGGGCTCGCGCAGGTCGCAGCCGTCACGGACCGTGCCGAGGCCGATGCGGCGACCGTTCATCACGTCAACGACCTCGTCGAGCGCAAGGGGACGCTCGGGGATGCCGAGCACCTTGACCGGGTCGAGGCAGCGCTCGTGGACGCGCGCAACGCCACCCTCCTCGAGCTCCTCGAGCGTCACACAGTCGGCGAGCGTCACGGGACCGGAGAACGTGCGCCTGAGCGAGGACACGTGCGCGAGGCAGCCGAGGCGGCGACCAAGGTCGCGCGCGAGGCTGCGCACGTAGGTTCCCTTGGAGACGTCGAGCGAGAGCTCCCAGCTCCTGGACTGAGCGTCAACGCCAAGAACGCGTGCCTCATAGACACGCACGCGCCGAGAGGCAAGCTCAAGCTCCTCCCCCGCACGGGCGGCATCGTAGGCGCGACGCCCTCCCACGGAGACGGCGGAGAAGGCCGGGGGCACCTGGTCCTGCTCGCCCTCAAGCTTTGTGACCTCGAGCTTGGCACGCCCGAGGTCGAGCAGGTCCATCGGGACCTCGGCCTCACGCGTGACCTCACCCTCGGCATCGTCCGTCGTGGTCTCGGCGCCAAGCGCAAACGTGGCGTCATAGCCCTTGCGGTCAAGGGTGAGCAGGCCGAGGAGCTTGGTTGCCTGCCCGATGCCCACGACGAGCACGCCGGTGGCCGCCGGGTCAAGCGTCCCCGCATGTCCCACGCGCTTCTCGCCCACGGCACGACGGACGCGGGAGACCACGTCGTGGCTCGTCATGCCAGCCGGCTTGTCTATGGCAATGAGCGCCGAGAAGGCGCTGGGCTTACGACTCAACGAGCGCCCTCCTCCTGGGCGTAGAGCGCCCTGAGCTTGGGCAGCACAACGGAGAGCGCCTGGTCGATGTCACCCTCCACGGTAAAGCCGGCAGCGGCCGGGTGACCGCCGCCCCCCATCTCGCGCGCAATGGTGGAGATGTCACGGTCGGACTTGGCACGCAGGTTACCGCGGACCTTGCCGCCGGGCACCTCCTTGAGGAAGAGCGCGATCTCCGAGCCGTCCACGCGGCGAACCACGTCAACGAGGCCGTCGCACTCCGCGACGGGCACCCCGGTTGCGGCAAAGTCCGCTGAGGTGGCGTAGCTGTACGCGATCTTTCCATGCTCGAAGGTGGCGATGCGTCCCATAACGGTGGCGCAGAGGTGCAGGAAGCCCAGGCGATCGCTCTGGTAGACGTTAAGCGCTATCTCGGAGGGAGAGGCGCCGGCGTCGACGAGGGCGCTCGCCACGCGGAACGCCTCGCCGTTGGCGTTCTGGTACTGGAAGCGCCCCGTGTCGGTCATAAGCGCGCAGAGAAGGTTCTGCGCCATGTCCCGAGAGAGCTCGCCCGCGAGGTGCAGGGCGTACTCGGCAACGATGACGCCCGCAGCGGCGGCATCGGGCCTCACCACGCCCGCGTCCCAGAACCGCTCGCCGGAGGGGTGGTGGTCGATGACGGCCGCGCTCGCGGAGCGCTCGAGAACCGCCTGGGCATCGGCGAGCCTGCTAGGCTGAGAGAGGTCCACGCAGAAGAAGAGGTCCGGTGAGCCCTCGTAGTCGCGAGCGCGCACGAGTCGTTCCGCGCCCGGCAGGAACTGGTAGATGCGCGGTACGATATCGTCGTCGGCGAGAAGGCCAACGACGTCCTTCTCGGGCCAGCGGGACTCGATGAGCTCGATCAGAGCGAGCTCGGAGCCGAGGGCGTCGCCGTCCGGCGAGGTGTGCGCGCAGACGGCGACGCTCCCCGCCCTCTCGAGAAGAGCGGTGATCTCGTCAAAGCTGGCGTCCTGGCCAGCGTGGTCCAGACCACAGAACACGATTTGTCTCCCCTACTCCTCGTCCTTCTCGCCACCGGCCTCGGCAGGCCCGATCGGGTAGCCAAACTCGTCCTTCTCCACGGCGAGCGTGGGCGGGACGTCCTCGAGGGCTCGGCTGATGCGCTCAGCCTCGTCGGTGGTGGTGTCGATGCGGAAGTCGAGCTCGGGCGTGACGCGCCAGCCAAGCGAGCGGCCGAGCAGCGAGCGGATGCGCCCCTTCGCGCGCGCGAGCGCGGCAGTGACCTCCTCATAGCGCTCCGCGTCGCAGCTCACGTACGCGCGAAGGTAGGACTTGTCCACAGAGACCTCGACGCCCGTGATGGTCACGAGCGCCAGGTCGGGGTCGGAGACCTCAAAGAGCAGGATGTTCGCGAGCTTGACGCGCGCCTGCACGTTGGTCCTCCTGGAATGCTGATTCTGCTTCATGATGTGCTCCAAGGGTGGGCGGGGCGACGACGCGCCCCGCCCAAGCTGAGACTACTCGGTGCGTGCGACCTGCTCGATGCGGTAGCCCTCGATCTGGTCGCCGGGCTTGACGTCCTGGAAGTTCTCCAGGCCGATGCCGCACTCGAAGCCGGCCTTGACGCTCTTGACGTCGTCCTTGTAGCGGCGCAGCGAGGCGATCCTGCCGTCGTAGACCACGATGCCGTCGCGGACGAGGCGCACCTGGTCGTCGCGGGAGATCTCGCCCTCCTGGACCATGCAGCCGGCGGCGATGCCGACCTTGGGGACCTTGAAGGTGTCACGGACCTCAGCGGTGCCCGTCTGAACCTCGATCTCGGTGGGCTTGAGCATGCCGATGCGAGCGGCGTCGATGTCCTCGATGGCCTTGTAGATGACGCTGTAGGTACGGATCTCCACGCCGTCGCGCTCCGCGGCGCTCTTGGCCTTGGCCTCCGGGCGCACGCCAAAGCCAATGATGATGGCGTTGGAGGCGTCCGCAAGGATGACGTCGGTCTCGGTGATGGCGCCGACGGCGGAGTGGATCGTGTTGATGCGGACCTCGGACTGGTCCATCTTGTCGAGGGAGTCCTGAAGCGCCTCGATGGAGCCCTGGACGTCGGCCTTGATGATGAGGTTGAGCTCCTTGACCTCGGCGTCGGCCATCGTGTCGAAGAGGTTCTCGAGCGTGACGTGCTTCACGCGGTTCTGCTCCTCGATGCGGGCCTTGAGGGCG
>CASEGE010000078.1 GCA_949287335.1 uncultured Olsenella sp.
CACGCGCACCCAGCCCGGGCAGCCAAACGAGTCGGACGGAACGGGCAGCAGCTCAAGGGCCTTGGCGCGCTCGAAGAACGCCCCCGCGTCCGGCTCGAGCGCCTTGACCCAGAGGTAGAACGCGCCCTCGGGCTCGATGAACTCGTAGCCCAACGCAGAGAGCCCCTCCGTGAGCGCACGGCGGTTCTCGGCGTAGGCCTCAACATCCGTGGGGCAGTCAACGCAGTCGATGAGCACGCGCTGGAAGAGCGCCGGCGCGCAGACAAACCCGAGCTTGCGGCCAGCGCCCGCAACGGCGAGGACCAGCTCGTCGTGCTCGGGGCTGGTGGGCGGCACCAGCACCCAGCCAATGCGCTCGCCGGGAAGCGAGAGGCTCTTGGAGTAGGAGTAGCACACCACCGTGCGCTCGTAGACGGACGGCACCCAGGCAACCTCGGCGCCATAGGTGATCTCGCGATAGGGCTCGTCGGAGACGAGGGTGATGGCGGTGCCCAGGCGCTTCTCGGCATCTCGTAGCGCAGCCGCGAGCGCCTCGAGGTTGGTGCGGGAGTAGACCGAGCCAACCGGGTTGTTGGGCGTGTTGATGATGATGGCGCGCGTGCGGGGCGTGATGGCGGCCGCGACGGCGTCCACGTCAATCTGGAAGGTGGCGAGGTCGGCCATGACCTCTACGCACGTGGCGCCCGCGGTCTCGATCCACACGCGATACTCCGGGAAGTACGGCGCAATGACGATGACCTCGTCGCCCTCGTTGAGCAGCGCGTGAAACGTGATGGAGAGCGAGGCCGCGGCACCGCAGGTGAGGTAGAGGTCGTTTGCGGAGGCGACGCCCTCGCCAAAGCGTCGGCACAGGCTCGCTGCCACGGCCTCGCGCGCCGCAGGCAGCCCGTTTGCCGGTGTGTAGCCGTGGAGCTGCGTTGCCGGCAGCGCGAGCGCGCGCTCAATCGAGGCGCGAACGGCATCCGGTGCGGGAATGGAGGGGTTGCCCAGCGAGAAGTCAAAGACGTTCTCGGCGCCAATCTCGGCCTTGCGCGCGCCGGCATACGCGGCGATCTCGCGGATGGACGACTTCTGCGCGCCATATGCGCGACTGGCCTCGTTGATGGACATGGGCGACCCCCTTCGACGTTGCTGACTGCGCACTATTGTACGCGTCAGGCCAGGGAGAGGCGATAAGGTCCGCCGCGAGTTCTTGCCGCGCCGTCCGCGGCAAGCTGTCTGAGCGCCGGGCCTTATCGCCTCTCCCTGGCCGGAGGCTACTCGTCGCCCTTCTCGGCAGCGTCTTTGCCCTCGACGCCCTTCTCGGCCGCCACGTACTCGTCCCAGCGGCCGTCGAGCAGGGCCTCCACCGCAGCGCCCTCCACGGTCTCGCGCTCCAGGAGCACGCGCGCCATCGTGTCCATCTGGTCGCGGCGCGCCTCCAGCACCTCGCGGGCGCGCTCGTGACCCGTGCGCATGATGCGCTCCACCTCGTCGTCGATGCGCTTTGCCGTCTCACCGGAGAAGTCCTGGTGGTTGGCGTAGTCACGGCCGAGAAACACCTCGTGCTGAGCCTCGCCGAAGACCTGCGCGCCCAGCTCATCGCTCATGCCGTAGCGCGTGACCATCGTGCGCGCGAGCTTGGTGGCGCGCTCGAGGTCGTTGCTCGCGCCGGTGGTGATGTCGTCGCAGAAGAGCTCCTCGGCCGTGCGGCCTCCCAGGAGCACCGCGATCTGGTCGAGCATGCCGCCGCGAGTCTCGAGGAAGTGGTCCTCCTCGGGCACCTGCATCGTGTATCCAAGCGCCTGTCCGCGGCTGATGATCGAAATCTTGTGGATGGGGTCAGAGTTCTCGAGGATGTGCCCCACAAGCGCATGCCCGGACTCGTGGTAGGCAATGATGCGGCGCTCGCCCTCGGTGATGACGCGGCTCTTGCGCTCGGGGCCGGCCATCACGCGCTCCATGGCCTCCTCGATCTCCGCGGGGCCAATCTTCTCCTCGTGCCTGCGCGCGGCGAGAAGCGCCGCCTCGTTCATGAGGTTCGCGAGGTCCGCGCCGGTAAAGCCGGGCGTCACCTTGGCAAGGCGCTCGAAGTCGATGCCCTCTGCCAGGGGCTTGCCCTTGGCATGCACCGAGAGGATCTTCTGGCGGCCCACCACGTCTGGACGATCCACCGTCACGCGCCGGTCAAAGCGGCCGGGGCGCAGGAGCGCCGGATCGAGGATGTCGGGACGGTTGGTGGCGGCAATGAGGATGACGGCGGTGTTGTCCTCGAAGCCGTCCATCTCGACGAGCAGCTGGTTCAGGGTCTGCTCGCGCTCGTCGTGGCCGCCGCCGAGGCCGGCACCGCGCTGACGGCCCACCGCGTCGATCTCGTCGATGAAGACGATGCAGGGCGACGCCTCCTTGGCCTGCTTGAAGAGGTCGCGCACGCGCGAGGCGCCCACGCCCACGAACATCTCCACAAAGTCAGAGCCGGAGATCGAGAAGAACGGCACGCCCGCCTCGCCGGCCACGGCCTTGGCGAGCAGCGTCTTGCCCGTGCCCGGAGGGCCCACGAGCAGCACGCCGCGCGGAATGCGCGCACCCATCTTGTGGTAGCGGTCCGGGTCGGAGAGGAAGTCGCGCACCTCCTGGAGCTCCTCGACGGCCTCGTCGATGCCCGCCACGTCAGCAAACGTGACCTTGGGACGCTCGGCCTCCGTGGTGAGCGCCTTGGTCTTAGAGAAGGACATGGTCTTGTCCTGCTGACCTGACATGCGGTTCATGTAGTACACGAAGATGCCAACGAGAAGCAGCGTGGGAACCACGGAGACGAGCACGGTCTCGAGCAGGCTCGAGTCGGACGTGTCGATGTTGTAGGTGACGTCGGGATGCTCGGCCATGAGCTCGGCGAGCGAGTCGGCGCCCACATAGACGCTGCGGAACTCGGTGAGCTGGGAGTCGTTGCCCTTCTCGGCATCAACGCGCCAGTACGAGCCCGTCAGCGAGCCGTCCGAGGTTCTAAAGGTGACGTCGTCGACGCGGTCGTCCTTCACGGCGCTGACAAAGTCGCTGGTGGCAAGCGTGTCGGGAGAGGCACTGCCCCTCATCATGCTCGACCCCATCGTATAGGCGAGGTACACGACTATCGCAATGACGATGAATGTCGTGATTGTGGTCGAGCGGCTGTTCTTCTCGGGCACGTGCTTCTCCTAGCTGGTGGTTGTTCTGAGCCGGCGCGACACAGGGACAGGCTCGCCCGCCACGCATCGCATGTGACAAACGAACCTGTCCCAATTGTCACACCGCTACTTCTGGTAGACCTCGGGCTTGAGGATGCCGATGTAGGGCAGGTTGCGGTAGCGCTCGGCAAAGTCCAGGCCGTAGCCCACGATGAACTCGTCGGGCACATGGGTTCCCACGTAGCGCGGGTTGATGGCGGGCCTCTTGCCGGTCACGTCCTTCACGAGGAAGGCGGCAACCTCCACGGAGGCGGGGTTGCGCCCCTTGAGCATGTCGATGAGGTAGGAGAGCGTGAGCCCGGAGTCGAGGATGTCCTCGACGATGAGCACGTCGCGGCCCTCGATCTTGGTGTCGAGGTCCTTGACGATGCGGACCACGCCCGAGCTCTTAGCGCCGTCGCCGTAGCTCGATACCGCCATGAAGTCGATGGAGAGCGGGCAGCTGATGGCGCGCATCAGGTCCGCGGTGAAGACCACAGCTCCTCGCAGCACGGCCACGACCAGCGGGTTCTTGTCGGCGTAGTCGCGAGAGATCTCCTCTCCCATGCGACCCACGATACCGCGGATGTCCTCCTCGGAAAGCAGGATCTCCTTCACGTCGGGATGCAGCGTCTCCATTGCCTCTTCTCCTTTGTGCTGGCGTGCCCTCTTATGACAGGCGCGACAAGGGACGGTCCCTGTCGCCCTGGCCCTACGACCGTATAAGCGTTAATTCTAGCAGCCACTTGGTTGCGGGGGTGCAGCGGGCTCGCTCATCAGCGCGAATCGGGGCGACCCACAGCGTGTTGCCGGTGGGCGAGCTTCTGACCACCGGGACGTTGCCGCGCTCGTCAAGCGGCACGCGCGCCTCGCCGAGAAGGTCGGAGACCTTCTTGGACTGCCCATGCATGCCCAGGGGGCACAGCACGTCCCCGGGATGCGGGGCATCAACCCAGAGCTGCCCCCCGTGGACGGGGTCGACCCCCGCAACCCGCGCGTCGAGAAGCACGGACTCCCCCGCCCACTCAAGCGCGTGGGAGCGCGCCATCTCCGGGGCGCTTGCCCCGGCGGGCACGGGCAGCACGCGCGCCGTGAGGGTGCGGTCGCGGTCGCCGGAAAGCTCGAGTCGCCCGG
>CASEGE010000079.1 GCA_949287335.1 uncultured Olsenella sp.
ACTGAGGGAGGTGCTCTCATGAGCGAGAAGGACGTCGAGCAGCGCGTGAGAGACGCCTTTGCGAGCGCGCATGCGCCGGAGGACCTGAAGCGTCGGACGCTTCGGGCCATCGAGGAGCGGCGCGCGGCCGAGGGGCGGCGCGCGGCTGAGGGGGCGTCCTCGGCCGAAGGGGCGCTCTCAGCCGAGGCTGCTGACCTGCGCCCGGTTGCGGGGGAGGCCCCCTCTGCCCCGCGCTCTTCTCGTCGTGTGCCGACCCTACGCGCCAAGGTGGCGCTTGCCGCGTGCCTGCTCGTTGCCGCCCTTGGCGCGGGGCTTCTGGGTGCGGCCTTCTCGCTGCCCACCGCCTACGTCACTCTTGACGTGAACCCCTCGCTCGAGCTGGCGCTCAACCGATTTGACGGCGTTGTTGGCGCTCGGGGCCTAAACGACGACGGGACGGCGCTGCTCGAGGAGACCAACGTCGTGGGGATGAGCTACGAGGAGGCCGTCGAGTCGATCGAGATTGCCCTGGGCGAGGCGGGCTACCTTGCGGGAGATCCCGTCCTCGTTGTGACGGTGGTATGCGACGACGAGGGCCGCTACGACGAGCTCGAGTCGGTGAGCCGTCGCTGCCTGGGGTCTGCCGGCGGCGAGGTGAGCTGCAGCCATGCGAGCGAGGAGGAGCATCACGCCGCTCACGACGCGGGGCTGGGCGTGGGGAAGTGGCGCGTCTGGAGCGAGCTCGTGGACGCGGGGTCCGATCTCACCGCGGAGGACGCGGCGGGGATGTCCGTGCGCGAGCTCGAGGATCTTCTCGCCGAGCTTCTTTCCGGGCAGGAGGGAACTGCGACTGGCGAGTGGGGCCATCATCGCGGTCACGGGCACGACTAGATCCGTCCAGCTTGCGTTGAGGGCTGTGGAGGAACGGTGCTTCCGCAGCTCTTTTCAGAATTGTGAGTTCTAAACTCGCAATTTGGGCAGAAGAGATGTAGCAACCGGCTCGGGCCGTCCGGGCCGTCTTTTCCGAAAGGGATCTCATGGAACGCTACAACTCTGACTTTGACCACGTCGGCGATTTTGTCGAGCGTTGGAACTCTCGCGTCAAGCAGGCTAAGGTTGGGATGATCATACTCGCCGTGATGCTCATCCTTGTGGGCGTGTGCAGCATCATCGCGCCGTTTGGCCTCTACGAGCTCATTCAGGCCTTCGTTTCGGTGGCGCTCGTCGTGGGCGGCGTCGGACAGATCGTCTCGTACGCCGGGACGCCCGAGCTCTTCCGAAGCCCCACGATGCTTGTCATGGGCGTGCTCAACGCGCTTCTCGGCGTGCTGCTCTTCGTGCTGCCCGTGTATCTCACGGCAAGCACCATCGTGCTTCTGCTCTCGTTCCTCTTCATCATCGCCGGCGCCGAGCGCATCACCTCTGCGCGCCACCTGCGCTACTTTGGCGTTGAGGGCACGGGCCTTGCCACCGCGACGGGCGTGGTCAACATCATCGCCGGCGTGGTGTTTCTCTTCATGCCCGCCTTCTCGAGCATCGCGTTTAGCTACGTAGTGGCGGCTTACCTCATCGTGGGCGGCGTGAGCCTGCTTGCCGAGGCCCTCACGATGCACCCCATCGAGCGCTAGCGCGACGGGGCGGGGCGCCGAGAAACGCCGCCCCCTGTACCGTCCCTCCGGGCGGCCCGCCGGGGAATCTCGCCCCCTGTACCGTCCCGCCGGGCGGCCTGCCGGGGAATCTCGCCCCCTGTACCGTGACTCGTCCTTCTCGACCTTTTGTTGGGAGCTCAGCCGGTACAGAGGGGCGTTTTTCTATGCGCTCACGCCTCGAAATGGGTACACCGGACGGTATTACTCGGCAGGCAGGTTTCGCTTGTGGTACAGAGGAAAGCATTTCTCGACAGGTCATCGGGAAAGCTGGTACACCCGACCGCTTTTCTCGCCGGATCTTCTACAGATGCCTTGAGGTGTCTGCTAGTATCCGTACGCCTCCAGCGGGACAAGCTCAACTGGTGGCTCGGATCCAAGTTCTTCCTGAGCCATGTGCGCTCGCTCCCTCAGCTTGCCCTTCCAGCTAACACCGTCGATAAGTTCCAGCTCGTCGTGGAGCCCCTGCCTGAGCACGCGCCTGCATTCCCGTTCCCTTGGATTGAGCCGCTCGCGCGGCATTCCAAGATCTACTCGTGCCCTGCAAACGATGCCGTCCATGTAATCAAGGTTGTCGTAGAGGTCCTTGTTGAGGGTGTAGACCTTGAAGTTGATTCCGAGCAGCTCGTTTTGCCGCTCGAGGTCAACCGTTATGGAAGTCGGCTCTTCATGGACCTTGCCGTGATAGTCAAAGGCTACGCCAGAAAACGGGGAATCAGGACGGGCACTGCCGAGAAAGACATCAGGCTTTCGGACCCCTTTTCCGAGGCGAGCGATGATGCGCTGCACCTCGAGCGGCTCGTTCATGGAGAGCACGTGCAAATTGTACCCTCCAAGGCTTGGTTTGAGGCCAAGCCGCATGGAGAGACGCGTCTCGTAGGGCGATGCCGAGCGCGCGCAGGCGCACCTGAGTGCCCTGCGAACCTGCGCCACCCCAGGGGCGGTGCCAAGTCGCGCAAGATATGAGCTTGCGAGTTCCGGAGTTGTGAGTGGCTCCGATCGTTCGAACATGCCGTCCTCAAGACCGGGGGCAATGGCGTAGGTTCCAAAGAGCTCTCCCATGAGAAAGACAAGCTCGTAATAGGTAAGGGCCGGTGCCATTTCAACGAGCAGCTGCTCGGGTGACGAGCAGAACAGATTGTCGTCAATCCTTACGGCGGATCCTTGCGGCATGATGATCTCAGAGGAGTGGAGCTGAAGATTCTGACGAGGCCTGCGGTTGACCCTGGATGAGACAAGAGCGTCGACCGGCGCGTCAATCTCAGGAAACTTCTCAAGAACGGCAATGGCATCCTGCCGCGAGGGCGCCTCTATTGGAGGGTTGATTGCGCAGCGGTTGTCCAGCGTGAGCTGTCTTCTGAGGGAAGGGCAGCGCAGCAGGTTAAGAGCGGTGGTATGTGAGAGCAGCATCGTCATGGGGCAATCGTATCGTGCGGCGGGCGAGGGGCCCTTTGGGAGACTGACACGAAGCTGCCAGCAAGCTGCCACGAAACTGCCACCGGGGCGAGAAGAGCTGCGATTTCCTATTTCAGAAGTTGGGGCGTCTTCACAGACGATGCATAATTGCTCGGACAATCTGCCGCTCGCGGCCTGTTTGACGACGCTTGCCCGGGGTAGGCAATCAAGGGCAAACCGCACCCACTTTCCTCTGTAACTGCTTCGTACCAAGGCGTCTCCTATCGCATCGCATTCTCTGTGCGGTGGGGTGAGCGGTCCACAGAGTTAATCAGTGCCGAGAAGAACGGCCCGCTGTACCAACTTCTTTGATTGGGTGTCGGGTAATGCCGTCCGCTGTACCGTTATTGGGTTCGCTGCGGCTTGCCCAGTGGTACAGAGGACGGCATTTAGCGTCAAGCCGTCGGATAAAACGGTACGTCGGACGGTATTTCTCGGCAGTAAGGCATGTAGAGCGATGGTCGTTGGTACAGAGGACGGCATTTCTCGCGGGGAAGCCGAGAAGCCGGTACAGGGGGTGGCATTTCTCGCGGGGAAACAGGGCGGCTGGTACAGGGGCGGCTTTTCTCGGCACGGCATAGCATTTCTCGGCACGGGTTGGCACGGCACTGCTCGGCGCATCAGCGAGATGGAAGCACCGTCGTCAGCCCTCATGTCGCCGGTCAGACAAAAGCGCCCACTCCCCAAACGAGAAGTGAGCGCTCTTGCGTAACGTAGCCGATGAGGTTGCGACGGCTTCCTACTCGAGCTCGAAGGCTCCGGTGTAGAGCTGGTAGTACGTGCCGCGCGCGGCAATCAGCTCGTCATGCGTGCCGCGCTCGATGATGCGGCCGTGGGCGAGGACGATGATGACGTCGGAGTTGCGCACGGTGCTCAGGCGGTGCGCGATCACGAACGTGGTGCGCCCAGCCATGAGCGCGTCCATGCCGCGCTGGACGATGGCCTCGGTGCGCGTGTCGATGGAGGACGTTGCCTCGTCGAGCACCATGACCGGCGGGTCCGCCACCGCGGCGCGCGCGATGGAGAGCAGCTGGCGCTGGCCCTGCGAGAGGTTGGTCCCGTTGTCCGTGAGCATGGTCTGGTAGCCATCGGGAAGGCGACGCACAAAGTCGTCCGCGCCGGCAAGCCGTGCGGCAGCGATGCACTCCTCGTCGGTGGCATCGAGCCTGCCGTAGCGGATGTTGTCCATGACGGTGCCGGTGAACAGGTTCACGTCCTGCAGGACCATACCCAGAGAGCGGCGCAGATGCGGCTTCTTGATCTTGTTGATGTTGATGCCGTCGTAGCGGATCTTGCCGTCCTCGATGTCGTAGAAGCGGTTCAGCAGGTTGGTGATCGTGGTCTTGCCCGCGCCGGTGGCGCCCACGAAGGCAACCTTCTGGCCCGGCTTGGCGTAGAGCGAGACGTCATGGAGCACCGTGTGCCCGGGCTCGTAGGCAAAGTCCACGCCAAAGAGGCGCACGTCTCCCGCGAGCGGGGTGTAGGTAACGGTCCCGTCAACATGGTGCGGGTGCTTCCAGGCCCACTGACCAGCCCAGTTCTCGTCGCGACGGCTGCACTCGCGTACGGTGCCATTGCCGTCGATGGTGCAGGCCACGAGCTCGACGTAGCCCTCGTCCTGCTCTACCGGCTCGTCGAGGAGCTCGAAGATGCGCTCGGCGCCGGCAAGTCCCATGACGACGGAGTTCACCTGGTTGGAGATCTGGCCGATCTGGTTGGCAAACTGCTTGGTCATGTTGAGGAACGGCACGCCCACGGCAATGGTGAGCGGCAGCCCGGAGAGGGACGGGTTGGGCGTCTGCAGCACCAGGAAGATGCCGATCATCACGGCCACGATCACGTAGAGCAGGTTGCCGGAGTTCATGAGGATCGGCATGAGCGTGTTGGCGTAGGAGTTGGCCGTGCAGGCCGCGTCCTGGTACTCGTCGTTGAGCTCGTCGAAGGCTCGCTCGATCTGACGCTCGTGCGAGAAGACCTTGATGACCTTCTCGCCGTTCATGACCTCCTCGACGAGGCCCTCCACGGCCGCCACGGCGCGCTGGGTGCGCAGGAAGTTCTTGGCCGAGCGCCCGGCGAGCGTCTTGCCGAGAA
>CASEGE010000080.1 GCA_949287335.1 uncultured Olsenella sp.
CGCGGCCTCACGCTGCTCGTGCGCAACGCGCTCTTCGCGCGCGTGCGCCTGGCGGCGCACGACGATGCCGAGACGCTCGGCAAGCTCGATGCCGAGTGGGGCTGGCGCACGCCCGTGTGGCAGCAGGCGCTGGACCGCTTCTACGAGGAGCACGAGGAGATCCTGCTGGACGGAGACGCCCGCAGCACCGCGTACTTCTCGATAGACGAGAAGGACGAGCGCTCGAGCCACGTCTGGCACGTGCACCAGGTCTTCCGCGACTCCGACGACGAGCGCGACTTTGGCATCTGGGGTGACGTGGACCTCGACGCCACGCAGGACGAGGGCGCCGTGGTCTTCTCGGCCTACCGCGCGGGCTTCGTGGACGACGAGTAGGGCGCCGCGCATCGCGCGCGGCGCAGGCCCATACGATGCTAGGTGTATGTACAGCCGCCCGTTTTTCTCGGCAGAAAAAACAAGCCGCCTACCTGCGACTTTTTCACATAATCGCAGGTAGGCGGCTTGCGAGAAAACGTGGGGCTGTACCAGCGCGCGGCCCTGCTAGCCCTCGAAGGGCACCACGTGCGCCACGGCCTCCGCCGGCTGGATGCGCGCACCGCCGTTGTCGAGGTCCACGAGCACGTAGCGGTTGTTGCCCATGCCGAGCTCGCTCATGTAGGTGAGCTGGCGCAGGCCGTGGCGGGTCTCCATACGCTCCACGAGGGCGTGGTGGTCCTCCTCCCTCATGGCGTAAACGAGGTCGACGCATACCTGGTCAACAGCGAGAATGTCCGTGGAGGCGAGGATGCCCACGTTGGGCGTGACCACGGGTTCGGCGGCCGTGCCCTCGCAGTCGCAGGAGACGGACATGTTGCGCATCACGTTCACGAAGGTGATGCGCTCGCCGAAGTGGTCGCACACGGCCTTGGCCGACTCCATCATGCGCTCCATGAACTCCTCGTTTGAGATGTCCCACATGTCGTCCGATCCGGGCGTGGTGTGGATCTCCCACTTGCCGATCTTGCCGTCGGCGCAGCCGATGCCGATGTTCTTGGCCGAGCCGCCAAAGCCGCCCTTGGTGTGGCCCTTGAAGTGCGTGAGCACGACGAGCGAGTCGTAGCTGGCCAGGTGCGAGCCCATGTGCACGGCATCGAACCACTTTCCGCCGGCAACCGGGAAGGGCTCGGCGCCCTCCTCGTCCATGATGTCCACGGGCGCGAAGGTCCAGCCGTTGACCTCAAGCGTCTTGCGGTGCTTCTCGGTGGAGTCGCGGTCGCCCTCGTAGTAGGTGTTGGTCTCCACGATGGTGGCGTCGGGCAGGTCCTTCTTAAGAAGCTCGGCCACCCACGGGCGTGGGATGATGTTGGGACCGTGCTGCTCGCCGGTGTGGAGCTTCACGGCGGTCTTGCCACCGATATGGGCGCTCACCTGCTCGTACGCGCGGCGCAGACCCTCTGCGGAGAGGTCGCGCGTGAAGTAGACGATCGACTCGCTGCCGGTGCGCTCGTCGTAGGGAACGTAGCGGTCGCCGCCCGTTGCGGCCACAGGGTTCTTCTCGGCCATGATGCCTCCTTCGTAGAAGCTGCTTCACGGTTCCTATTATAGTCATTGGAGACGTCGCGTTACTTGTCAATTTGTCTGGGTAGCCGCGAGGAACTGTCCTTAGAGGCACCAGCTCATGGTTTACTTATCCAGGGATATACACGTTTTTAAGGCTTATCTTTCATCGCAAGATACACATTTTCGAGGGCTACTTGCTTCGCAGAAACGGTGGCGCGCGTGACCCTCTTTGCCGTACCATTGAATACTTGAAATTCCAGCTCGACGGGAGGGGAGCCATGGCCGAGCAGAACGAGACGCACGCAGACGATCCGATCTTCCAGCAGGAACAGGAGCACCTCTCCGAGCTCTACGCCCAGCTGCTCAAGATCCGCGACGACATCTCGCAGGACCTGGAGACCAACCACGCCGGCGCCAAGCAGGACCTCATCGACATGTCCGAGGAGGTGCGCCTGGACTTTGGCGGCGCGGACGAGACCATCGAGACCCTTGCCGCAATAGAGACGCTGAACTCCATCATCGACGCCTACAACCAGTACCACGACTTCAACGTGGACAAGCTCCGTCGCGTGATGCTGCTGCTCATGCAGCCCTACTTTGCGAAGGTCACGCTCGAGATGCGCCCCGGCCGGCCGCCGCGCGACGTCTACATCGGCGCCGCCGGCATGACCGACGAGCGCAGCCGCCCGCTCGTGGTGGACTGGCGCTCCCCCGTGGCCGAGACCTACTACAACCAGGAGATGGGCCCCACCTCCTACCAGGTGGACGGCAAGACCCGCACGGTGAACCTCAAGCTGCGCCGCCAGTTTGACATCGTGCGCGACCAGCTCAACATGTACTTTGACACCACAATCGCCATCCAGGACTCGCTGCTGCTCTCGGCGCTCAAGAAGCACCACACCGAGAAGCTCCAGGCCATCACGGCCACGATCCAGCGCGAGCAGAACGAGGTGGTTCGCCACGCGGACGTGCCCGTTCTTCTCGTCAACGGAATCGCAGGCTCTGGCAAGACGTCCGTGCTGCTGCAGCGCATCGCCTACCTGCTCTACCAGGAGCGCAAGACGCTCGATCCCAGCCAGGTCTGGCTCTTCACGCCCAACGACGTCTTTGAGAGCTACATCGACACGGTCCTGCCCTCCATGGGCGAGTCCAACCCGCAGACGGTTACGTGGCGCGCCTTCGTGACCGAGCAGGGCGCCGGCGAGCGCGACCTGGGCCTGGGCACGAGCCCCGAGACGCTGCACCGCATGGACAAGGCGGCACGCGGGCTGACCCTTGAGCCCGATGACCTGCGCGAGGTCAAGTTTGCGGGCGAGACGCTCCTCAAGGCCAGCCAGGTGGCAAGCGCCGTCGAGAAGTTCGCGGAGTTTGACGTGGGACCGCGCTTCACGGCCCTGGTGAAGGAGGAGCTGCACAGCCGGCTCAACCGGCGCTTTGGGCAGATGGCCCGAAACGAGGAGCTCCAGGAGGAGATGCTCGGGCTTGACGTGGAGCGCCAGTACGAGATCTTTGGCGAGACGCTCGCGCCGGACAACGACGACGAGACAACGGCGTACGCGCGACGCTACGTTGACTACCTCTATGACGGCGCCCACGACGAGATCGAGCGCCTGGTGTGGCTGCGCTTTGACCGCATTGGCATGCGCCTGCTGGGGCAGAGCGCGCTCTCGGCCGTCGAGTGGCTCTACCTGCGGCTCATTTTCACCGGCATCGGCAGCCGCGACGCCCGCTTCGTCATGATCGACGAGGTTCAGGACTACACCGAGGCCCAGCTCATGGTGCTTGCGAGGCACTTCTCGCGCGCGCACTTCCTGCTGCTGGGCGACGAGCACCAGGCCATCTACGAGGGCACGGCAACGTTTGCGCAGATCGCGGAGATCTTCCGTGCCACGCACGGAAGCGTGGACGAGTGCCGCCTGCTCACGAGCTACCGCTCGTCGCCGGAGATCACCGCGCTCTTCACCGGGCTCCTGGACGAGCGCGAGCAGCTGCGCCTCACCTCGGTTCAACGCGCGGGCGTGGAACCCGTGGTGCGCTCGTTTGCCGAGAAGGACGCGTATCTGGCGGCGCTGCGCGAGGCCGTGGCGGAGCGCGGCGAGGGTCTCACGGCAGTGGTTGCCGAGAGCGATGCGCGCGTGAGCTGGCTCTCCAAGCAGCTCGGCGATGCGGTGCAGGTGGTGCGCGGCGATAAGAACCTGCCGGCGGAGGGTGCGGTGCTGCTGCCGCTGCGCGTGGCCAAGGGCCTGGAGTTTGACCACGTCATCGTGCCGGACGCGCAGGCCGAGGTCTACCCGGACACGCCGCTCGCGCGCCGACGCCTCTACACCGCGCTCTCCCGCGCGATGCACCGCGTGATCGTGCTCGCCCAGGGCCCGCTCACGCCGATGCTCGCGGAGCGTTAGTTACGCCACCGTTGCGACGA
>CASEGE010000081.1 GCA_949287335.1 uncultured Olsenella sp.
AGCGCCTTCGGGCCGGGGGGAGGGGATGCCCCCCACCCTCACCAGTCCCTGCTAGTCCGGATCGGCGGGTCCACCCCGCCGGCCTCGGCGATGTCGCGGTTCCCGCGCCTCTGGTTGCAGATGCGGTGCGCGGGGGCGAGGTTGCCCCTGTCATATGGCGACCCGCCCTTGCTCACGGGGACGATCTCGTCGACCTCGAAGCTCATCGGGTCCCCGGCCGGCAGGTCGTAGACGATGGGCTGCCCGCAAATGTGGCAGGGCAAGCCCTGGTCCCTCAGCCAAGACCGCGCCTTGCGCCGCTCGTTGCCGTTGGAGTAGCGAGGGTTGGCCGACACCTTGCCTCCTCCCCAGAACGAGAAGGGCCCCGGTCTCCCGAGGCCCCATCCCTGCGCCGCCTTGCGCACCATATCTATATCACGCCCAGAATGCGCACGGGGCGCCAACAAGTGCCAACAAGTGCCAATCGGTGCCAGAAGGTGCCAGCGGGTGCCAGAAGGTGCCAGCGGGTGCCAGAAGGTGCCAGCGGGTGCCAGAAGGTGCCAGCGGGTGCCAGAAGGTGCCAGCGGGTGCCAGAAGGTGCCAGGGGCTTCCCCGAGTGCTCGCCACATGGAAAAAGGGCCGCAGCCCGAAGGCCACGGCCCCAAGTCTCTAGTGCCTCGCTCGCTCGATGTCCTCGCGTATGAGGCGCTTCACGTAGGTTGCGAACGGCTCGCATACGTATATATGCAACCGAGAAACGCAAGCGACCGACACGAAAAACGCCCCGAACGGCTGTGCCGAACGGGGCGTGTGGTTGACGGATGTTAGCGCCAGTTGACGTACCGCTTGCGCTTCCTGATGTGCATCTCGCGCTCGACCTCTTCGAGTTCGTCAATCACGAAGCAGTACTCTTCGAACTCGTATGGATCGTCCGTGTACCACTGCAGAATCTCGGCGAGCTCTATGAGCTCGCGCCGCCGGTTCGGTAGCTGACGCTCGTAGCTGTCAGGGTGCTTTCGGCTCATAGGTCGTGCTCCATAAAGTACCTTCCTATTCCCCATGATGCGTCGAGCGCGCTCGCGACGCGGAGGACGTCGGGCTCGTCATTCCGCACATAGGCGAAGTCTCCGCCCGGCGCCTCGTCGACGTTGAGCCACGCCGAGATGACGCGCCAGGGGTTCGGGACGTCGGGCGTCAGGATGAGCGACGGCGGGTGCACCACGATCTCGTTCGTTCCGTCCCACCTCATCTTCTCGAAGTCCCACGTGTAGACGCGACTAAGCACCTTGTTGTGAGTCTCTGGCATCTCGGCTATCAGGACCGTCCACCCCGAGAGCTTTCGCACCAGGTCCTCGTCAACGTCCTCTATCGTCGCGGTCATGGTGGAGCTGCTGATGACGTAGGGCGGATCGTCCAGGAGTTCGCACGAGCTGAGGTCGTCCGGCTCGAACGGGACTCCGTCTATGATCAGATCGCCGACCAGCTCATCGGAACCGGCAGAGAACACCTTTCCCTTCACTCCCACCTCTCGTCTCCTCCCTCACGACGCCATGCCGTGGCCGTCGAGCATCCTCCCGATGCCGTATGCGTCGACGTGGTCGATCGCCTCCTGCGCGGCCGACCTGCACCACGACTCGCTCATGCCCACCATGTCGGCCACGGCGCGCCATGGCATCGCCTCGCAGAAGTAGAAGTGCAGGACGTCGGCGTGGTCCGCGGAGACGAGCAGCTCGACGCCGCCAGCGTGCCTCTCCCGCCCGTAGACTATCTCGTCGGCGAGGGATATGAGGGCCTTGTCGTCCTCGATTCGGCGCCTGCAGATCTCCTCGAGGTCGAGGCGGGCGTCCGTCCTCGCAGTCGGGTCGCCGCCGCCTCCGCGGCCGGTCGCCTCGTACGACTGCGCCCGCACCGCCTCCGAGCCCTTCCTCGCCTCGAGCTTCTCCAGCTTCCTGGCGCTCTTCTCCTTGTCAGAGACCGCATCCCTCGCGGCCTCGAAGAGGTCGATGGCTGACTGGTATCTCGGTACCCTGGGTCGCGCGGCGGCGGACGATGTCATGTGACCTCCTGATTCTGTGGGAGGCCACCATTCTCCCGCCTCGTCGTGGACGTGTCATGCTCATGCTTTACAGGCGTTGGACACGTGCGCGTCGGCTATGGACCGCATGAGGACGGGGTCGACGAACCAGATGCGCGTTACCCTTCCCCTGATCCTGTCCCCGGTGCCCACGCGGGCCCCGGCGAGCCTCTGGACGGTGCCGGTCCGCGCCCCGCCCCTGCCGACGTTCACGGCCGCCAGCACGAGCCCCTCGTCCGTCTCTATCTCGACCAGGGCCATGCTCTCGGCGTTCCTCGCGAGGATCCTCGCGATCGTCCGCTCGCGCCGCTCCTCCGCCTCCCGCTCCAGCTCGTCCTCCCGCTCGAGAGCGTGGACCCAGTTCCACACTGTGGCGAGCGACACGCCGTGCCGCTCGGCGACCTCCTTGGCCTTGGCCCCTCCCAGGACCTCCCTCGCCGCCGAGCGCCTGACCTCGGGGTCGAAGCCTCTCATTCCCCCTCCTTCCCCACAATTACTTCTTGTGGGACTAGGGTCCGGTCCGATGCAACCGGACCCGTGCCTTTCCCTGCGAATACGCGCCGCGCGGCGGAGGCCCGGACGGTCCCTCCCTGGCAGCCCGTTGCCACCCTCACTCCGCCGCCTCCGCGACGAGCAGCGGCGTGCCGTCGACGTCCAGCAGCGGCGTGATGCCGTACTTGTATCGGTAGAGGTACTGGACGCCGGTGCTGTGGTCCACGATGACCTCCCAGTACGCGATGTTGGTCTCGTGCTCCGAGAAGCGCTCCTGCCCGGTCATGAGCTGAGAGAACTCAGCGCTCTCTCCCCACGTGCTCACGGGCTCCCTCGTCGCGAGCGACGCGATGCCCATGACCGCGATCATGACGAGGGCGGCGACGAAGGCCCCCGGAATCAGCAGCAGCGCGGCGCCGCGCGCCACGTCCAACCAGTCCCTCACTTCCCCACCCCCAACGCCTCACGGATGCATGCGGCGTATGTCGCGCACCCTGCGCGCGACAGCACCAAACCGAAACCATCGCCGCCGTCGCGCCCAAAGCCGTCCAGCTCGTCAGCAATCGTCAGCAGCGCCCCGCGGTCGCACGCGACATTGTCGCGACGGCTCTGCAACATGTCGCCCGGGTCGATGAGGTCGGCGAGGCGGTCGAGCACCGTGCTCAGGCACCCGTCGCACGGAGTCTCGCAGAAGTCGTGACCCATCACCGCCTAAGCGAGGTAGCAGTCTATGTCGCACGGCACCCTCTTCAACGCCAACTCGCGCAGCTTCTCCACCACGCGCCGCCTCTCGTCATCTGTCACCATCACTCGGCCACCTCCCCGCACGCCTCGCGGATGCGGTCCTCGATCGTCGCTAGAGTGGAATCGCGCACCTGAACCACGTGGAAGAACCTGATCTCCTGGTTTTCGACCAGCCCGTGAATCTCGTCCGCCAGCGCCAGCAAGGCCTCTCGGTCCACCCCCGCGCACTCGACGGCCGCCCTGTACGCGAGCTCCTTGAGCCGATCGCCGTCCACCTTGACATTGACCACGCACCTGGCGGCATCGCTCGGCTCGACGAGGTCGGCGAGGCGATCGAGGAGCTCGATGAAGTCATGCCGACCGCTGTCTGCATAGATTGACTCGTAGATTGCTAAATAGAACCTGTAAATGCGCCCGGTCGCGCTCTCGTCGGCAATCTTTGGCCACGAGTGCCGCAGCCTCTCCGCGACCTCGCGCCTCTCGTCATCCGTCACCATCGCTAGTCCTCCTCACCGCATGCCTTGCGAATCCTACGAGCGACCTCTCGGAGGGTGGCGACCTTGACCCTCACGCACCCGTCCTTGTCGGGCTCGCACCATCCCAGCGACCTGTCGAGCTGGTCAGCCATAGTCAGCAGGGCCTTGATGTCGAACTTGACCGCATCGGCACTCGCATCAGGGTCGATAAGCTCGGCGAGGCGCAGGCAGTACTCCCGGTACGACGACTCGTGATAGGCGGAGTCCTGGCCGACCAGGGGCATGTATCCCATCGCCGCATCGTACGTGTAGCCGACCCACGGGGGCATATCGACCGTAACCAGCCACCTCAACTTCTTTGCAACGCGTCGCCTCTCGTCATCTGTCACCACGCGCAACGCCTCCCTCCGGCGCTGAAAGCTCCGCGCTCCCCTCGACGGTCGCGCGCACCCTCAGCACGTCGCGCGGGCGCCACTCGCGCACGTCCCCGTGGGGCCCGCCCGGCTCGACGCTCACCTTGACCCCCCCCCGCTCGATCTCCACGGCGCAGCTCAGGCACTCGCAGTCCGCGACCGCGTGCCCATCCACCAGCACCTGCACGCGGCAGGTCCGATCGTCGGTCATGAAAGCCCCATCTCTAGCCAATGGTCAGGTCGGTCACGCCGAGCGCGGCGAGAAGGTCGCAAGCAGCCTGGATGACGCCAGCGCACCCTTCGACGATCGGCTGCCTGTAGATCTCCAGCGTCGCCGCGAGGTCGATGCCCGGATGCCTCGCCTCTATGTCCCGAGCCCGCCAGTAGTCCAACGTCTTCCACGCGACGAAAACCTCCGCCGCCGCCTCAAGCGGCTTGAGCGCCAGATCCTCGTCAGGCTTGGCCCCCTCGAGCGTGCGAACGGGCGAGATGATCACTCTAGCCATGCTCCCTCCAACTCTCACGGAGACAGCCCTGCCACAGCTCGCAGGACCGCTCGTTTACCGCGTCTATGGCCTTCGCCGCGCCCTCCCAGTCGGGCTCAGGTCGGGACGTGCATCTGAGCGCCGCTCGAAGCTCCGCGCGGATGTCCTGCACGGCGCTAGTAACATCGTCGCGCGTCACGTCAGTCACCGTCCCAGATTCCGTCTGGGCGCAGGCGCGCCATCGCGGCGAGCTGGAGCAGAGCGCGCTTCGCGTTGCCCTCGGTCGCGTCCCAGTAGTCGTCGCTCGCGTCGTCGGCCAGCCTCGCGGCGGCCGCCTCCAGCACCGGAATGCTCTCCGCCCCGGTCATGCCGTAGATGGTGCGGATGCCCCTCTCGCCGAGCACGTCGTAGAAAAAGTTGGCGTAGTTGTACGTGACGTTGAGCCACAGCTCGGTGGTGCCGCCCGCGCAGTAAGTGCCTCCGCCCATGTCGTGAGGCGAGTCGGCGTGCAGCACCTCGCGCGTCACCGGGTCGTGCAGCGATATGTCATAGCTCATGCGTTCTCCTCCACCATTCGTGCCCCGCAGTTCGGGCAGTACCTGAACCACTCGTGCAGGTGCGTCATCGGAACAAAGCGCATGCTCCTTAGCCCACGCGCAGAAGCCATTTGGCGTCGGCTCCACGAAGGCCATTACGCCGGTGCACCTGCTTCTCTCGCGTTCGGTCGGTTTTCTCCAATGCACGCAGCCCCGGCAGCGCACGACGCGCTCTCGACGGATGCACTCGCCGCTGCAGTCGTCGCTGTCATAGGGGACGGCGTGGTCGTCCGGCATCAGCTCGCATACGTACTCGGCCATCACAGACTCCTCTTGGTATTTCGCCACTCGATGCTGATGGTCCCGGCGTCCCTGATTCCGGCGGCTATCCCGCGCGTCACGAGGTACGGGAGAGCGTAGGCGGCGACGCCCATGCCGATGATCTGCAGCAGCGAGTGGACCAAGTCGCCCATCACATCCCCCTATCCCTCAGCCTGCGCCCGCACATGGGGCAGTACCGAATATGGAACCTGACCTCTTCGTCGCTTGCCGGGTCGTAGACCACGAAGTCGGATACGATCGGACCGTCCTCAATCTGGGCGTATACCCCGAAGAACTCCTGGTCGGAGACCCTCGGACCGAAGCTGTCGGCCGTCTCGCACAGGCAGCACATCACCGCCCCCTCTCCGCCAGCGCCGTTGCACGGCGCTCAAACTCCTCAAAGTTGAGGCCAACGCACTCTGTCTCGTCTGCCGGGTGCATGTCCATCCAAAGACGCTTCCAGCTGTCGGGGCGATCGTGGGTGAGGTCTTGCGGGCGATGCCACGCGCCGTTCTTGAGATGCACGACAATCGCGCCGTCCTCTCTGGTCATGATGTCGTCGACGACGAACGCGGTTGGCGAGTCAGTCAGATAGACCGTTTCTCCCTCGCGCAGCGGCATTCCGTCTGCGGCGAGGACGGGGGCGCGGTGGGTGAACATCGCCGGGTCGGCCCACTTGTCGAGGGAAAACATCGCATCGGTCGCAATCTTGCCGTTGATGCGGTCGATGTGGCTGACGTGGAGCTTAAGCCCGCCCTCGACGCTGTAGAGGTCGTCGCCGACATCAACCTCGACCCCGTCCGCGTCGAGCACCTTGGGCGCGGGGCGCTTGACCGCGACTCCGTGGTCGTCACCGTCGACGCACTCCCTCATGCCGTCATCGATGCTCCCGTGGAGCACGTAGCCGAAGCGGTTTATCTCGACACCCGCGACCTCCATGACGCCGTCGGTTCCGAATGGGGCTGAATCCCCGATGCGCACAGGATCGCCGTCCTCGAAGCGCGGCCACTCCATGCCCTCGGGCATGAGGCGGCGGTCCAGCTCAGCCCAGATGACCTCAGGCTTGTCCGGCAGGCCGTCCCCGCCCGTGAGGCCAAGCCTCTCGCAGACGCCGTTGAGCGCGTCGCGGCACGAGGACATGACACCCTCTTCGACCCTGGCGCGCTCGGCGACGTCGCGAAGGGCGTCGGCGAGCGCCCTGCCGTTGATCGATATGTCCGTCCCCTGATGGAGGCACTCCAGGTCCTGGACGATCTCGATGATGCTGTCTGACACCCTCATCTCAGATACCCCCCCCCTGCGCGATGCCGCGCACTATTGCCTTCTGGATCCCCATCGTCTTGTGCGTCGCGCTCGCTATCGACAGGACGGCGCACGAGCTGTATCGCGCGTCGAAGCTCTCGACCCACCACTCGCAGCGCGCCCTGGCGCACGGCCGCGACTTTCCGGCCGCGCACGTGAGCAGCGGGCACATGGGCGCCTCGGCCCTCATCTCATCGCTCATCGGTTGCATCTCCTCTCATGGCTCGGTCGCGAGGCTCAGCCTGCGCCCGGGCTCCCACCAGTGCGGCTGCCTGACCGGGTGTCCACCAGTGTCGAAGCGGGGCGCGAGGCAGTCGGACAGCGGTCCAAACTGGTACCTGGCCCGCATCTCGCTGCGGGCCAGCTCCCTCTTGATGCGCTCGCACTCTTCGCGCGGAAGGCGCGCGGCCGCCCATGTCGTCCCGTCCAGGACGACGGTATCGACGTCGGGGTACGCGTATCCGTCGACGCACGCGCGTGCCTCGAAGATCTTCGGGAGCTCGACCCACTTGGCGATGGAGACGGCGATGTCGACCGCGCGTCGGTGCGGGACCCTCCCGCCGACGGTATCAACCCGCTCGAGCTCCCGGACGAGCACGTCGAATCCCGGGTATCTGCCCCTCAGGCGCCTGAGCTCGCGCGCGCGGGCGCGCCCCCTGTGGATGTTCTCAGCGGCGATCTGGTAGGCCCTCGTCCGCCTCGCGGGACGCCTCGTCATATGCCCGACCTCCACTCCAACCTTCCGTCCCTCGTGTACACCGGGTGCTCGAGCCCCAGCTCGTCGAAGAGGATCGCTATCGTCGCCTGGGCCTCGGGCGTCACGAACCCGTGCGACGCCCCATCCATGCCGGCGAGCGCGGCCCGCCTGAGGTCCGCCACGCTCACGACGGTCCTCTCGGCCATCTCGTCAGTCACTTCTTCTCTCCTCCCTGATCCTCCCCATGAGCTCGCCGAACGCGCCTGCCGCAGCCGCGTCCCGGCCGGGCAGCACGTGCCCGTAGAGCCTGAGCGTCGTGGCCACGTCGGCGTGGCCGAGCCGCTCCTGTACCGTGCGCATGTCGGCGCCGGCGAGAAGGAGCTGCGTGGCGTGCGTGTGCCTGAGCGTGTGGAACCGGAACCACTCGGGAAGGCCGGCCCCGAGGGCGATGCGCCTCACCCTCGCGGAGACGTCGGAGGGCGCCGTGAGCGACCCGTCCGTCGTCACGATGGGCGCGTCCGACCCGAGGCCGCTCCTCTCCGCCAGGTGGGCGCGGACGAGCTCCTCGTCGGCCGGCGCCATCGTCACCCTCCGGCTCCTGCCGCCCTTGGGCACCGGCTGCAGGTGCAGGCCCCCCTCCTCCACGGCGATGTTGCGCACCTGGAGGTCGGGCACGGCCGAGCGGTGGTCGCGGCGCGTCAGGCCGCAGACCTCGCCGACCCT
>CASEGE010000082.1 GCA_949287335.1 uncultured Olsenella sp.
CGCAGATGACCGGCAGCAGGCCCTGCTGCGCGAGCTTCTCCACGAGCAGGCGATAGCGTGGCAGCATGCCGGCGTGGTGCACGCCCACGCCGCAGCCCAGCAGGCGCTGCAGCGTCTTGCCAAAGGTCGTGGTGAAGCGCGTGCCCTTGATTGCCTCCTTGATGGCCTCGCGCTGCTCCTTGGTGGAGACGCCGTAGCTGGCGAGGCTCTGCGCGCTCGCAAGCGCCGCGTCCTGGGCAAAGTGCACGATGTAGAGCGGCGCCTCGCCCGCGCGCAGGGCGAGCTCGACGGTGCCCTCGAGCGCCGTGTCCACGAACTCGTAGGAGAGCGGCACGGGGCGCGGGGCGTCGGCGATGACGTCCACCGTGCGCCCGCCCGTGTGCTCCGTGAGCGACGCCGCGATGGACGAGGTGTCTCCCAGCGTGGCGCTCATGAGAAGAAACTGCACGTGGGGGAGGGTGAGTAGCGGGACCTGCCAGGCCCAGCCGCGGTCGGGATCCGCATAGAAGTGGAACTCGTCCATGGCCACGCAGCCCACGTCGCACTTCTCGCCCTCGCGCAGCGCCTGGTTGGCGAGGATCTCCGCGGTGCAGCAGATGATGGGCGCACCGGCGTTGATGGACGCGTCGCCGGTGATCATGCCCACGTTCTCGCGGCCAAAGAGTTCCACGAGGTCGAAGAACTTCTCGCTCACCAGTGCCTTGATGGGGGCGGTGTAGTAGGCGCGCCTGTCCGTGCACACGCTCATGAAGCACATGCCCAGCGCCACCATGGACTTGCCCGAGCCCGTGGGCGTGCCCAGGATCAGGTGGTCACCCGCCGCAAGCGACAGCAGGGCCTCCTCCTGGTGCGGCCAGAGCTCGATCCCGCGCGAGTCCACCCAGCCCAGGAAGAGGTCGAGCGCCTCCTCGGCGGGGATGTTGGGGTAGGTCTCCTCGTCCGGCCAGGGGATGAGCCGTCCCAGCGAGCCTGCGGCGTTGGGGCCCTCGTCGAGCGATTCTGTGCGTGGTGCTACGGGCATGCGATTCTCCTCGGGCGCATCTTTGGCGGTGGGCGGATGGCGGGCGACGGTTGCTGATGGGTGGCCGCCGAGCCGCAAATTGACTGTCGCCGGGTCGCAAACGGCGGCCGATGGTCGGGCTCCCATTCTAGCGCGGTGCAGGTTGTGTGGCACGAGTGGCGAAGACTGCAGAATGTGTCGGAAAATCCACCGGTTGCGCCGAAATTGCCGCAGCGGACGGGCGACGCCGTATTCTCTTCTCAACAGAGAGAACGAGTGTCTTCTTGCACTCCCCGAGCCAAGCCGCTCCTCCCCTCCTTTCCCGGTTGAGCTCGCGCCCGTTCTCTCCCTTGCCTCGGAGGCCCGGGCGCCATGCCCCGGGCCTCAGCCATGTCTGGGGAGTGCTTCTCGCCCGCTGCGCTTCTCGCCCGTACGTCGCGTGCCGTACTGTCACGCCCACGCCGCTCCCAGCCAAAAGCTCACTTCTCGCCGGAAAGTGATCTTTTTCGTGAGTCGGCCGTCGGGCGGTTCGGGCCCCGGTCCGCCAGCCCCAGCCAAACGCTCACTTTCTGCCGAGAAGTGATCGTTTTCGTGAGTCGGCGCTCGTCCGGCCCGAGGCCGTGGCGCCGGTGCGCCACGGCGCCCGCCTCGCGCTCGCGCTCGGCGCTATACTGCAACAAAGCCGTCGAAAGGAGCGCCAAGATGTCCGATTTCCTCACCCTCGCGCACGATCGCTACTCCTGCCGCGCGTTCTCCGACAAGCCCGTTGAGGCCGAGAAGATCCAGGCGCTTCTCGACGCGGCCGTTGTCGCGCCGACCGCGGTTGACAGGCAGCCCTGGCACGCGTGGGTCGTCGAGACCCCGGAGGCCGTGGCTCGTCTCGCCGCGTGCACGCGCTTTCACTTTGACGCCCGCGTGATCATCGCGGTGGGCGCCAAGGCCGACGAGGCGTGGGTGCGCAAGTACGACGGTCGCAACTTTGCCGACGTGGACGCCTCCATCGTGGCCACCCACATCATGCTCGCGGCCCACGACCTGGGCCTGGGCACCACCTGGGTGGGCCACTTCGACGCCCCTGCGGTGAAGGAGGCCTTCCCCGAGATGGCTGACTACGACCTCATCGCCCTCTTCCCGCTGGGATACCCTGCCGAGAACGACGAGCCCTCCGCAAAGCACTTTGAGCGCAAGCCCGTCGAGGAGCTCGTGACCCGGCTGTAGCGCGCCGCGCCGTACCCGGCACCCGCGGCTGTGCACAAGCGGTTGAGTGACCAAACCGTCATGGAAGCCCCCTGTCCAAGCTGCTAGTCTCGAATGAGCGCAACTACCAATAACCGTGCCCCGCGCGATCGGACGGATACCCATGATCAACCAGCAGCCGCTGCACAACCAGACGAACCTTCAGCCCCTCGGTCGCATGACGCCCGCGACGCAGGGCGCGCGCAGCCGCCGACAGAAGCCTCCCAAGAGGGGCTCGCGCGGGACGCGGGTTGTCACCATCGTGGTCTTTCTCGTGATTGCCGCGGTTGTGGGCGGCGGCGTCTGGATGTGGCTCAACCGAACGGTGCGGACGAGCGTCAACGGCACATGGGTGGATGTGCGCGCCGAGGCCACGCTTGCCGACATCGTGCGCGACGAGGGGCTTACCCTCAAGGCGGGCAACCTCGTCTCCGTGGGCGGCAACGTGCTGGAGGAGGGTGCCGGCAGCCCCTTCTCGGTGACGCTTAACGGCAGCCCCCTGGACGCCGAGCAGATCGATGCCTTCCGAGCCGAGGGCAACGAGAAGATCGAGTTTGGTGACGGCGCGGACGTCACCGAGCCCTCGCACGAGGAGGAGCGCGTGAGCCAGCCCAAGCTCGTCCCGTACGAGACGCTGGGCGCGGTCACCTTCATCTCGCAGTACGGCCGCGAGGGTCGCCAGATGTGCACGGTGGGCGAGATCTCCGGCGAGGAGGTTCCCGGCGAGGTGATCGAGGAGGCGCAGGACGTGGTGCTCCAGAGCGTGAACCCCCGGCCCGACGACGGTCGCAAGGTCGTCGCGCTCACCTTTGATGACGGTCCCAGCGCGTACACCCAGCGCTACCTTGACATCCTGAGCCAGTACGGGGCGCACGCGACGTTTTTCTGCCTGGGCTCGCAGATTCCCGGGCGCGAGGGGCTGGTCCAGGCCATCGTGAACCAGGGCTCCCAGGTGGCGTCGCACACGCAGAACCACCAGCAGCTCACGGCGGTTGACGGGGCAACGCTGCAGAGCGAGGTGACCACGGCCTTCTCGGCAATCTCTGCCGCGGGCGGCGGAAACACCACGGTGATTCGCCCGCCGTACGGCTCGTTTGACGCCAGCTCGTGGCTGGCCTCGGGCGGCACGCTCTCCGCGTCCGTGATCTGGCACCTGGACAGCCTTGACTGGGAGCTGCCCGGCGTGGACAAGATCGTGGAGAACAGCACCAACGGAGCATGGAGCGGCGCCATCATCCTCATGCACGACGGTGGTGGCAACCGCGACCAGGACCTCGAGGCGCTGCCCAAGATCTTGCAGAAGCTCTCTGCCCAGGGCTACGAGTTTGTGACGCTCTCCGAGCTCATGGCGCTCGACAGCCGCATTCCTGCCGAGGTCGCGGCGGGTACGGCCACCATGCCCGAGGGTGCCGTCTGGCCCACGGAGATGGCGGCCGCGACGGAGTAGCGCGCGGATGCGCAGGTAGACCGAGCGGCTGCGGCTGCGGTCGCTCGCCGCATGCAAAAGGGCGGGTCACCAGCGCCTGACCCGCCCTTCTCGACAACTTGGTTCTTCTCAGTGTGCTACTTGACGCCGTACTGCTCGTAGTAGGCGTCGATGGCGGCGCGCAGCTCGGGCGTGATGACGGTGCCGTCGAGGGCCTCCACCACGTCTGCCATGGAGACGATGCTCGCCACGGGGAAGCCGTACTTCTCCTGGATCTCCTGCTGGGCGGTCACGACGCCGCCCTTGCCCACCTCCATGCGGTTGAGGCTCACGATGAGACCCTTGATCTCCACGTTGGCGGCGCCGGTGACCTTGGGGTAGGTCTCGTCGATGGACTTGCCGGAGGTGGTCACGTCCTCAATCATGACCACACGGTCGCCGTCGGCGAGCTTGGTGCCGAGCAGACCGCCCTTGTCGGCGCCGTGGTCCTTCTCCTCCTTGCGGTCGGAGCAGTAGCGGACCTCCTTGCCGTAGAGGTCGTGGAGGGCGATGGCGGTGGTCACGGCCAGGGGGATGCCCTTGTAGGCCGGCCCAAAGAGCACGTCAAAGTCCAGGCCAAAGTTGTCGTTGATGGCGTGCGCGTAGTACTCGCCCAGGCGCTTGAGCTGGCTACCCGTGACGTAGGCGCCCGCGTTCATGAAAAACGGCGACTTACGACCGCTCTTGAGGGTGAAGTCGCCAAACTTCAGGACGTTGGACTCCACCATGAAGTCAATGAACTCGCGCTTGTAGGTTTCCATGGGTGCTCCTTCCGGGGGCGACCGTGCCGTATGCGTAGCTTGATTTTAGCCTGTTGTTATTGGGAAGGCATAGCGCATGGATACATAATATAATATATATACACGTACTATGCCGGTAAGGAGGGGATATGAGGCGATACGACGTCGTTTCAAGCTTGCAGGACTATCGTGGAATTAGCTGGAGCGAGTGCGCCAACACCTCCGGAACGGCAGGGACCTACCTCAAGGCTCGCGTGGGGAGCGGCACGCGTGCCCGGTACCTCAAGCTGTCGCGCTACAACGGGGTCCGGATAGACGGAACCGAGTGCATAAACGAGCTCGTCGCGAGCCGGCTCATGGAGGTGTTGGGCATCGAGCATGTTCCCTATCGCCTTGTGCACGCGTGCGTGACTATCGACGGCAGGGAGCATGAGACTTGGCTCTGCTCGTCGAGGAACTTCAGGAGGCCGGGGGAGCAGAAGATGGGGCTGGGAGCGTACTTTGAGCTCCATCACGAGAGCGAGGATGACCCGCTCTCGTTCTGCCGGCGGATGGGGTGGGGCGAGCGCGTCTCCCAGATGATGCTCGTTGACTACCTGCTCGCAAACCGTGACCGCCATGCCTCCAACATCGAGGCGCTCATTGACCGTGCCGGGACATCGCGCCTTGCGCCGCTCTTCGACACCGGCCTCTCGCTGGTTGCCCCCTATGGGGACGACGAGGAGCGCATCAGTGCCTTCGAACCGCTCTCTCCCGTGGCAACGACAAACTATCTGGGATCGCGTTCCCTTGAGGAGAACGTCGCGTCAGTCGCTCCGGTCACGGTGGCGCGGCCGCTCGTGCCCCAGGACAGGGAGACGCTGCTCGAGGGGCTCGACGATGCCGCCTCGCCCGTCCTTCTCGAGAAGATGTGGGAGATTGTCTGGGAAAGGTGGCAGTGGTATGCGGCGCTTTGAGGTTATCGACGGGGAGCGTCCGGGTAGGCGGTCCTGCGGCGTGCTCAGCTATGACCAGGCGAGAAGGGCCTTCTCGTTTGAGGCGGCTCCGGGAATGACCGCACGCGACGTTCCCGCGATGTTCGCCCCATTTCTCGAGCGCGGCGAGAGCAGGGTCCCCGAACGCTGGGCGGCGGAGTGGGTGAGCGAGCGGATTGCCCCGCCCTCCCGTCAGAACATAGGTGAGGTGCTGCGCGCCAACGGCCTCGAATCGTACGATCCTGCCGTCCTTCTCGCCGCGGGGCGAGGAAGGAGCACGCAGGATGGCTTCTATTTGAGGGAGATTGGGGATCCCTATCTGGGGGGCGTCGCTCTTGGAGAGGACATGAGGGCAGCGCGGGCCCGGGCGGGGCTGTCGCAGGAGGAGCTTGCCAAAAAGAGCGGCATCTCCCAAGAGGCCATCAGCGTGCTCGAGCGCGGGGGCGGCAACCCGACAATGAGAACGCTGGAACGGCTGGCACGTGCGCTGGGGTGTGGTCTGCACATCGAGTTCTCTTGAGGCTGGCAGCTTGCTCGCGACGGCATGTTCTTCTCGCCCGTCACGCAATGCGGTAGAGTTAAACGTTGGAAAAACAGGGCGAGAAGAACATCAAAGGAGAAGCCCGTGGAACGCACGCACATCTTTCAGCTCTTTGCCGACATGGAGGCCCTGGGTGGGACCACCGTCACGGTTGCCGGCTGGATTCGCTCGGTTCGCGACATGAAGAACTTTGGCTTCGTGATGCTCAACGACGGCTCCTGCTTCAAGGACCTGCAGGTTGTCATGAACCGCGAGTCGCTTGCCAACTACGACGAGATTGCCGCCACCGGCGTGGGTTCCTCGCTCGTGGTCACGGGCGAGCTCGTGCTCACGCCGGAGCGCCCGCAGCCCTTTGAGCTGCAGGCTGCGACCATCGTGGTGGAGGGCGCTTCCGCGCCGGACTATCCCATGCAGAAGAAGCGCCAGACCCGCGAGTTCCTGCGCACCCAGCAGCACCTGCGCAGCCGCACCAACCTCTTCCGTGCGGTCTTCCGCGTGCGCTCCGTGGCGGCTTACGCCATCCACCGCTTCTTCCAGGAGCGCGGCTTTGTCTACGTGAACACGCCGATCATCACCACCTCCGACGCCGAGGGCGCGGGCGAGATGTTCCGCGTGACCACGCTCGACATGGAGAACCCGCCGCGCACCGAGTCCGGCGCCATCGACTGGTCCCAGGACTTCTTCGGCCACGCCGCCAACCTCACGGTCTCCGGCCAGCTCCAGGCGGAGAACTTCGCGCTCGCTTTCGGTGACGTCTACACCTTTGGCCCGACGTTCCGCGCCGAGAACTCCAACACGCGCCGTCACGCGGCCGAGTTCTGGATGGTGGAGCCCGAGATGGCCTTCTGCGACCTCGCCGGTGACATGGCGTGCGTCGAGGAGATGCTCAAGTACGTGATCAACTACGTGATGGACGCCTGCCCGGATGAGATGGAGTTCTTCAACAAGTTTGTGGACAAGGGCTTGATCGAGCGCCTCACCCACGTGGCCACCTCGGACTTTGCGCACGTCACCTACACCGAGGCCATCCAGATCCTGCAGGATGCCGCGGCTGCTGGCCACGTCTTCGAGTATCCGATCGACTGGGGCTGCGACCTGCAGACCGAGCACGAGCGCTACCTCACCGAGGAGCACTTCAAGCGCCCGACCTTCGTGACCGACTACCCGGCCGCGATCAAGGCCTTCTACATGCGCCTCAACGATGACGGCAAGACCGTTGCCGCCGTGGACTGCCTCGTGCCGGGCATCGGCGAGATCGTGGGTGGCTCGCAGCGCGAGGAGCGCCTCGACGTGCTCGAGCGCCGCATTGCGGAGCTTGGCATGGAGCCCGAGCAGTACAAGTATTACCTTGACCTGCGTCGCTACGGCGGCTGCCAGCACGCGGGCTTTGGCCTGGGCTTCGAGCGCATGGTCATGTACCTCACGGGCGTGGACAACATCCGCGACGTCATCCCGCACCCGCGCACCGTGGGCAACGCCGACTTCTAGCCTGACAGTTTGCCTCCGTCCCCAAGTGTCCTATTCGAGGAGGGTGTCATGAACGTTACGCGCCGCTCGTTCTTCTCGGTGGCTCTTACCGGCCTTGGGCTGGCGCTCTCGGCGTGTACCGGCGGCATGGCGCCGCAGGACGACACGACACAGGGCGAGAAGGACGACGCCGTCGTCTACGACCGCGGAACCGCTGCGGAGCCGGCCGACGTCACCGTCCTCATGGTGGGCGACATCCTCGTGCACCCAAGCGTTTGGCGCAGCGGTGAGCGCGCGGACGGCACGCGCAACTATGACCACCTCTTCGAGCACGTGGCCGCAGACATAGCCGCAGCGGACATTGCGATGCTCGACCAGGAGACGCTGCTTGGCGGCGACGAGCTGGGCCTCTCGGGCTACCCCGTCTTCAACGGCCCGCAGGAGATCGGTGACGCCGAGGTGGCCGCGGGCTTTGACGTGGCGCTTCACGCCAACAACCACGCGCTCGACAAGGGCATGGCGGGCATCGAGGCCGAGCTTGCCTTCTGGCGCGAGAAGCACCCCCAGATGACGGTCACCGGCATGGCGGACAGCCAGGAGGCGGCCGACGTGGTGCCGGTGCTGGAGCGCTCCGGCCACAAGATCGCGATTCTCAACTACGCCACCAACACCAACGGCATCCCCCTGCCCGAGCCCTGGGCCGTGCGCATGATCAGCGAGGAGCAGATCGCCGCAGACGTTGAGGCGGCGCGCGCCGCCGGCGCGGAGGCCATCGTCGCCTGTCCGCACTGGGGTACGGAGTACGCCGCCGCCCCGGATGCCGAGCAGCTCAAGTGGGGCCAGGTGCTCGCCGACGCGGGCGCGGACGTGATCATTGGCGACCACCCGCACGTCATGCAGCCCTTCGAGGTGCTCACGAGCGCGGACGGGCGAGAGGTGCCGGTGTTCTGGTCAACGGGCAACTTCGTCTCGGGGCAGGACCGCAAGGACTCCATGGTTGGCAGTATTGCGCGCGTGACGCTGTCCTTCTCGGCGGACGGCGTGCGCGTGGGGGAGTGCCGGCTCACGCCGCTTGTCACCAACAAGGCGGGCGCCACGAACCTCACCACCTACAAGCTGATCGACTACACCGAGGAGCTTGCCGCTGGCAACGGCATCCGCAACGACGCGGGCTGCTCGGACTTCACGCGCCAGTGGTGCGTGGACTTCTGCTCGGAGCGCCTGGGTGAGGCCTTCGACCCCGCCACCTGCGAGCTCGTCTGGACTTCCTGACAATTGTCAGATGATGCGGAGGACGGCGTCGTGCCAGCCGGCGAGAAGCGCGTCGGCTCGCGCGGGCTCCATTGCGCGGCGGAAGACGTCATCGGTCTCGCGCAGGCCGCGCAGCTCTTCGGTGCCGCTCCAGAACCCGGAGGCGAGCCCGGCCAGATACGCCGCCCCCAGCGACGTGGTCTCCGTGTTTCTTGGCCGCCGCAGCTCTCGGCCGAGCACGTCCGCCTGGAACTGCATGAGAAAGTCGTTTGCCGCGGCGCCGCCATCGGCGTTGAGGGCCTCTATCGGCGCCCCCGCATCGGCCTCCATGGCGGCGGCGAGGTCCGCCACCTGGTACGCAAGCGCCTCGAGCGCGGCGCGCGCAAGCTGGGCGCGCCCCGTGCCCCGCGTGAGGCCAAGTATTGCCCCGCGCGCCTCGGGCTTCCACCAGGGCGCCCCCAGCCCCGTGAACGCGGGGACGATGTAGACGCCGCCCGTGTCCGGGACGCTTGTCGCCAGCGCCTCGGTCTCCGCCGCCGTGCGGATGATGCCCAGCTCGTCTCGCAGCCACTGCACGAGCGCGCCCGCAACAAAGACCGAGCCCTCAAGGGCGTACTGCGTGTTCTTCTCGCCTGCCGGCGCCGCCGCGATGGTGGTCACGAGGCCGTGCGTGCTCTCACGAGCCTCCGCTCCCGTGTGCATGAGCATGAAGCAGCCGGTGCCGTAGGTGTTCTTGGCCTGGCCGGCGTCAAAGCAGCACTGGCCAAAGAGCGCCGCCTGCTGGTCTCCCGCCACGCCCATGATGGGGATGCCCGCCGGCAGCCCCGGGTAGCTCGTCTCGCCAAAGAGGCCCGAGCTCGGGCGCACCTCGGGCATCAGGCACGCCGGGATGCCAAAGAGGTCGAGAAGCTCCTCGTCCCAGCAACCCTCGTGGATGTTGTAGAGCATCGTGCGGCTGGCGTTGGTGGGGTCCGTGGCGTGCACGAGCCCACCGGTGAGCACCCACACAAGCCACGTGTCCACCGTCCCAAAGAGCAGCTCGCCCGCCTCGGCGCGCTCCCGTGCGCCAGCAACGTTGTCGAGGATCCACGCGAGCTTGCTTGCCGAGAAGTACGGGTCGGGGAGAAGCCCGGTCTTCTTGCGAATCATGGCGCTGACCTCGGGTGCGCCGCAGATGCGCTCGACCATCTCGGCGGTGCGTCGGCACTGCCACACGATGGCGTTGGTCACGGGCGCGCCGGTGACGGGGTCCCAGACGATGGTGGTCTCGCGCTGGTTGTCTATGCCGATGGCGGTGATGTCGCGCGCGGTGAGGCCGTGGCGCGTGATGAGCTCCGTGAGGCAGCCTATCTGTGAGAAGAGAATCTCCTGCGGGTTGTGCTCAACCCAGCCCGGCTTGGGGAAGATCTGCTGGAAGGGGCGCTGCACCGCGTCGACCATGCGACCCCGGCGATCCACGAGGACGGCGCGCGACGAGGTGGTGCCCTGGTCGAGCGCGATGACGTACTTCTCGCCTGCCATGCTCTTCTCCTCAAGTTGCCTAAAAGGGGACGGGTTCATTTTAGGCAAGTTAGCCTGCCGCCTGGCGCGCCTAAACTCACGATTGCGCTCACTTTGCGAGAAAAACCGAGCGTATTTGTGGGACGACGCACCAGCGAGGCCGCGCATTCGCGGAGTTGAAGGAAGCCCGTCTTTTGGGCAACGGTTTCGCGGCGCGCGCGTTGGGGTACCATCTCCTGTACTTGTAGCTACAAAGGAGGAGCCCCATGGGCTTTCACTGCTCGGATTGCGTGTACGCGTCGTTTTCCCTTCATGAGGAGTCGGGCCTGTACCAGGGCGCGTGCAGCCGCGGGTACACGCTCACCAACCCGCACGTCCACACGTCCCCGGAGAACCACTTCGCCGCCGAGACCCGCGAGCTCGTTCCCACCGTCGACCCGTTTGGCGAGGAGTATCTGCGCACGTCAAACGTCTGCGAGCGGTTCTTGCGCCCGCAGGACCTTCCCGACGCGACGCACCGCGCGCATCACCTTTTCCATCTGGGCCGCCACGAGAACGGGGAGCACGCCTAGCGCCGCGCCCGGCCTGGCCCCGCGCTGCCGACCCCACGTCCTTCTCGCCCGCGCGCTGCCGTGCCTGCTATCATGGGGCGCGGGCCCCGCGCCCGTCTCTGTCCCGCGCGAGAATGAGGAATCATGTCTGACAGCACGCGTGATCTGATCTTCCCCACACCCATCTTCCACGAGAAGATCTGGGGCGGCCGCAAGCTGGCCGACGACTTTGGCTATAAGATCCCGGACGGTCCCATCGGCGAGTGCTGGGCGATAAGCGCGCACCCCAACGGTGACTGCGAGGTTGCCGATGGCGCGTGGGCGGGCATGCACCTCTCCGAGCTGTGGGATTCTCACCGCGAGCTCTTTGGCAACGTGGAGGGCGACCGCTTCCCGCTGCTCATCAAGATCATCGACGCCAAGGACAACCTCTCCGTGCAGGTGCACCCCGACGACGCCTACGCAGGCGCGCACGAGAACGGCAGCCTCGGCAAGCGCGAGTGCTGGTACGTGCTGGGCGCCGACCCCGGCACGCAGATCGTCATCGGCCAGCACGCGCACAATCGCGCCGAGCTGGCGGCCATGATCGACGAGGGCCGCTGGGACGACATGCTCAACCTCGTGCCGTGCCACGTGGGCGACTTCTTCCCCATAGAGCCGGGCACCGTGCACGCCATCCAGGGTGGCACGCTCATCCTGGAGACCCAGCAGTCCTCCGACGTCACCTATCGCGTCTACGACTACGACCGCGTGGGCGACGACGGCAAGCCGCGCGAGCTGCACATCGAGCAGAGCCTCGACGTGGTGGACTACGCGGCGCAGGCCCCTGCGTCCGGCGAGGTCACCGCGTCCGAGGTGGATGGCGTGACCGAGCTCATGGAGTGCCCCAACTTCCGTGTGGAGCGCGTGCGCGTGTCCGGCGAGAAGAGCGTGGGGGAGGACTGGCCGTTCCTCTGCGTGAGCGTGATCGAGGGCTCCGGCACCGTGCGCGCCGCCGCGGCGGGCGTGGAGCACGAGATTGCCCGCGGGACGCACTTCCTGGCGCCCTCCGGTTGCGGCGAGCTGCTCTTCTCGGGCACCATGACGCTTGTGACCTCGCGCCTGCCGTAAGGCTTGGCCTCGTATCCGTTGCGCCGGGGAGGCGAGCTGCGACCGCCCGTCCTTCTCGGTATGAAAAAAGCGCCGCCCGGCGTGATGCCGGGCGGCGCTTCTGCGTGCGCTTGCGTAAGAGGTACTAGGCCTCGATCTTCTCGCCGCAGTGCGGGCAGCGCGTGGCGCCCTCCTTGACCTCCTCGAGGCAGTACGGGCAGTGCGGGGCGGCGGCCTCCTCGGCAGCCTCCTCGTCGGCCTCCTTCTTGGCGATGGCGTCCATCTTCTCGCGCATGGTGTTCAGGCCCTTGACCATGCAGAAGACGACGAAGGCAATGATCAGGAAGTTGATCACGGCGCCGATGAACGCGCCGAGGTCAATGTACTCGGGGGCGGCGTCGGTGCCGGGGACCATCCACTTGAGGCCGGCGATGATGTTGTTGGCCTCGTCGGCGGCGCCGCCGGTGGCGGAGCTGGTGACGGCGGTGAGGAAGTGGATGCCAGGCGTGATGACGCTGGTCACGAGCGAGTTGACAATAGCGGTGAACGCACCGCCGACGATGATACCAACGGCCATGTCCATGACGTTGCCGCGGGCAATGAACTCCTTGAACTCATCGACGATCTTCATGTGGGGCCTTTCTTTTCAAGACGCTAGATGCACAACCGCTCGATAGTAGCAGGTAGATGGCCATTCAGAAACGCACTCAACCGATAGCTGAACCCCAGCCAAGCTCGTCGGTGTCGAGAAGGACCGTGAAGGGCCCGTCGTTGACCAGACTCACGCGCATGTCGGCGCCAAAGACGCCGCGCCCCACGCGCGCCGCCCCGAGCTCAGCCTCCGCGAGCTCGCAAAAGCGCTCGTAGAGGCGCTTCGCCAGCTCCGGCGCCGCCGCGCCCGTGAAGGAGGGGCGGTTGCCGCGCCGTGCGTCGGCGTAGAGCGTGAACTGGCTCACCACGAGCAGGCTGCCGCCCGTGTCGATGAGCGACCGATTGGTCTTGCCCCCCTCGTCTGCGCAGATGCGAAGCGCCGCCACCTTGTGCCAGAGCCTCTCGGTGAGCGCCTCGTCGTCTCCGGGCGCCACGCCCAGCAACGCGAGGTAGCCGGCGCCGCAGCTCCCCACCACGGCGCCGTCCACCTCAACTTGTGCCTGCTCCACGCGTTGTATGAGCGCTCGCATCCCTGACCTCTCCGCCGGAAGTTGGAAAACCTGCCCCTAAATCGCCGGAGCCCGGCTCAAAAAACCTGTCCCAAAAATTCTGAACGAAATAACCCGTCCCCAAATTACAGACGGTAGAGGGAGGAGAACTTCTCGGTGAGGTAGTCGGTGTAGTACTTGGCCGAGAAGGGCTCGCCGCACGCCGCCTCGATGAGCTCGCCGGAGTCCTTGGCACGGCCCCAGTGCCAGATGTTGTCACGCAGCCAGGTGCGGATGGGCGCCAGGTCGCCGGAGGCGCACACGGCGTTGAAGTCCATGCCGCCGCGCACCATCGCGGCCTTGAGCTGCGCGCCAAAGGCCGAGCCCAGGGCGTAGGTGGGGAAGTAGCCAAACGAGCCGTCGGACCAGTGCGTGTCCTGGAGCGCGCCTCGCGTGTTGTCCGGAACGCGAACGCCCAGGTAATCACGGTACTTGTCGGCCCAGAGACGCGGGATGTCAGAGGCCGTGGCCTCGCCGGAGAAGAGCATCTGCTCGATCTCGTAGCGCACGAGGATGTGCAGGGGGTAGGTGAGCTCGTCGGCCTCGGTGCGTACCGGGCCCGGCTCCGCGCAGTTCTCGGCAAGGTAGAGCTGGTGCGCCGTCACGCGGCCAAACTGCCCGGCAAAGTGCTTGGCAAGAACCGCGCGCAGCGGCCCCGCAAACGCCTCGGAGCGGCCCACGAGGTTCTCGAAGAAGCGCGACTGCGCCTCGTGCATGCCCATCGAGGTGCCCTCGGAGAGCGACGTGCCCGCGTAGGCGGCGTCGACGTTCTGCTCGTAGAGGGCGTGGCCGCCCTCGTGGAGGATCGAGAAGACGTTGGAGAGCACGTTGTCGGCGTAGGCGTGGCCGGTCACCACCACAAAGTCGCGCGAGAGGCCCGCCGTGAAGGGGTGCTCGGTGCGGCCGATCCAGAGGGCATCCATGTCCAGGCCCTCAAGACGGGCGAGGTCATCGGCCATGCGCCACTGGCGCTCGGTGTCAAACGAGCCGTCCACGCAGGCGTGGCTCGGGCGGTGGCGGCTTGTCATGCAGGCGGCCAGAAGCGGCACAACACAGTCCTTGACCTGCGAGAAGAACGAGTCGTAGAAGGCGCGGTCGGTACCGTACTCAAACTCGTTCAGCCAGACGTCGTACGGGTCCTTCTCGCTGTCCATGTACTCGGCCATGCGGCGCATGGAGTCGACGATGCGGTCGACGTAGGGCTCGAAGGACGCCCAGTCGTTCGCGGCCTTGGCGCGGCGCCAGACGTCATTGGCCTCTACGGTGAGGCGGCTGAACGCGGCCTGCTCCTCGGCGGGAACGTCAACGAGCGAGGCGCGGTCGCGCTTGAGGATCTTGATCTGGGCGAGGCGCGTCTCTCCCACCAGCTCGGGCTCCTGCTCGAGGCGGTCAAGAAGCTCGCCCACCTTGGGGTCGCAGAGGGCCTCCGTGCTCATGCGCTGCAGGTGGGCGAGGGCCTCGCCGCGCTGGGCGGTTGCCTTGGGCGGGTCGATCACGGGGCCGAGCGAGCCAATCTCGCCCATCGCGTAGCGCAGCGAGAAGAGCGTGCGCTCGAGGGCGTCGAGCGCCTCCATGTCCGCGCGCGGGTTGGAGGGGGCCGTTGTCTGTGCGAGGTCTGTTTCTGCCATGTCTTCTCCTCTGCTCTTGTCTACCTGACAAGTGGGGACGGGGGCGCTTTGTCAGGTTTTCCGGTGGCGCGGGTCGTTCTGCGCTGCTCGGTGCGGGTGCGTCTGCAAACCTGACAGAACGCCTCCGTCCCCCTTTGTCAGCCTCATTGTCACATATGTCTACCGCTTGCAGAAAGAACGCACGCGAGCGGCGTCCGCGCCCGTATCATCTGAGCGATGGCAGTTCTTTTGAAGGGAGCTTTCATGGAAGCGGTACTTGGCATCGACGTTGGCGGCACGAGCATCAAGGCCGGCCTCTTCACAACCGAAGGCGAGCTGCTCGAGGAGCGCAAGATTCCCACGCCCGCACTTGTCAACGATGAGGCGTACGCTCAGGTGATCGAAGGTCTGGGCAGGATTCTCGCCGCGCACGACGCCTCTGCTGAGGACGTCGTTGCCTGTGGCCTCGACATCCCCGGGCCCGTTGCGGACGACGGCACGGTGGGTCTTCTCGCCAACATCGAGCTCGATCCCGACGGCTTTGTCGGCGCCCTCACCGCGGCGTTCCCGCACGCCACCGTCGCCTTTGTCAACGATGCCAACGCCGCCGCCCTTGGCGAGATGTGGGCCGGCGTGGCGCGCGGCGTCTCCAGCTACGTGCTCATTGCTCTGGGCACGGGCGTGGGCGCCGGCATCATCGTCAACGGCAAGCTCATCGCCGGCGCGTTTGGCGCGGGCGGCGAGCTCGGTCACATCACGGTCAACCGCAAGGAGGAGCTCGTCTGCGGGTGCGGTCGCCGCGGCTGCCTGGAGCAGTACGCCTCCGCCCAGGGAATCGTGCGCCTCTACCTTGAGGAATGCGAGAAGCGCGGCGTGAAGCCCGTTGAGGTCGAGCATGCCACGGACACCCTCTCGGTCTTTCGCGCCCTCGCCGGCGGTGACGAGTGCGCTAAGATTGCCGTGCACCAGATGTGCGACTACCTCGCCCTTGCCATGTCCCAGGTCTCTTGCATCGTCGACCCCGAGATGTTCCTCATCGGCGGCGGCGTGGCGGGAGCCTTTGCCACGTTTGCGCCCGAGCTGCGCAAGCGCTTCGCCGAGTACGCCCTCAAGCCGTGTCGCGACGCGCGCATCGAGGCTGCGAGCCTTGGTAACCAGGCTGCCATGTACGGCTGCGCGTACGAGGCGCTGCGTCTGCGCGAGGCCAACGCCGCGAAGGCCTAGCACCGCGAGCGCCCGATTCAATACCGTGAGCGCTTGATTCCGCAGACGCCCGGCTCGACCCCGCGAGCCGGGCGCCTGTCTGTCGCGCCCACCTGCCCGCTGAGCCCGCCTTGCCTCGTGCCGCGCCCGCTCCGTAAGGGCTTGATGACAAGTTGGTGTCGACGCGCTGCCAAGTCCGCCCGCGTGGTATCAGGCTGGTAGTATTCTGGGCGGAGCAGCGCGATTGTCGCTGCCGTCGAGTGAGGAGACACGATGAGCGAGTACGTTCCCGTCAACCACGTTTTTCTCGGCCAGTCCGCGGCATCCGTGGACGAGGTCCTTCACCTTCTTGCCACGCGTGCCGTCGAGCTGGGTCTTGGTTCCAGCGTCGATGACGTCTACGAGGCATTCAAGGCGCGCGAGGCCGAGGGCACCACGGGCATGACGGGCGGCTTTGCCATCCCGCACGCCAAGAGCGACGCTATCTCCAAGTCGGGCATGATCGTTGCCAAGCTTAACGAGGGCGTCACGTGGGCCTCCATGGACAACGTGCCCATCACCTGCGCAATTGCCATCCTCACCCCCTCCTCCGAGGCAAACACCACGCACCTTCAGCTCCTCTCCAAGGTTGCGGTCATGCTCATGAACGAGGACTTCCGCACTCGCGTTCTTGCCGCGGAGGATGCCGAGAAGATCTCCGAGCTCGTCAACGCGGGGCTGGACGAGGAGTAGTCGTCCCGCAAGACGACTGCCGGTTTGCCAGATTCGGGCCCGACGCCAAGGCGCCGGGCCCTTCTCGTTAACGTTCTTCGCCTCTTTTGGGGATAAGAACGCGGACGTGGACAAAGGCCCTCCCGAACAAGCTGCTCGGGAGGGCCGCTCTCTGCCGTGGAGCGTGGTCTTGTGCCGCGGGGCGTGACCTTACGCCTTGTTGACGGAGCCGAGGTTGGTCATGCGAACCTTGACGAGGTTGGTGATCTCCTCCATGCCCGGCTTGTTGGCCTTCTTGGGGTCAAAGACGCCGGGGTTCTCGGCCATGAAGCCCATGAAGCCGCGCATGAACGCCTGACGGAGCTCGGTGGCGTAGTTGACCTTGCAGATGCCGTTCTTGACGGCCTCGGCGACCTGGTCGTCGGGCACGCCGGAGGTGCCGTGGAGCACGAGCGGCACGTCGACGACGGAGCGGATGGCCTTCACGACGTCCTGCTCGATGTGCGGGGTCTCGGTGTAGACGCCGTGCGCGGTGCCCACGCCAATGGCAAGCGAGGTGCAGCCGGTGCGCTCGACAAACTCGCGGGCCTCGTCCGGGTCGGTGTAGGGGTTCTCGCCCTCGACGGCCGGGCCGTCGTCCTCCTTGCCGCCGACCTTGCCGAGCTCGGCCTCGACGGGAATGTTGAGGGGCTTGGCGACCTTGGTCACGGAGGCGGTGAGGGCGATGTTGTCCTCGAAGGTGTCGTGGCTGCCGTCGATCATAACGGAGGTGTAGCCGGCCTTCATGGCCTGGATGCAGCGGTCGAAGCCGTCGCCGTGGTCGAGGTGGATGGCCACGGGGACGCTGGCCTGCTCGGCGGCGACGCGGCACATGGCGGCAAAGTAGTCGAGGTTGGCGTACTTCACGGTGCCGGGCGTGGTCTGCATGATGACGGGGGAGCGAAGCTCCTCGGCGGCCTTCACGACGGCCATGACAAACTCGAGGCTCTCGACGTTGAACGCGCCGACGGCGTAGTGGCCGGCCTGGGCGTCGAGCAGCATCTCCTTGGTGGTGACGAGCATCGTTTCTCCCTTCCTCGTGCCGGGCGGCTCCCGGCCCCATCTGCTGACGCTGCCATTGTACGTGCCGTGCGCCCCGGAGTGGGGGAGCGCTCCGGCGGGCGGTGCGGGAGAAGGAAAGTAAAGGCAGGCACACGGTTCTTCTCGCCGGCGAACGGGTGCCGCCCACCGGATGACTTGCCAAAACGAAAGCAAAAACAATGTGCTAGATTGCTTCTAAAGAAAGTAAAGGAAACACAATTCGTTCACAAACGCCGAGAAGAACGGAGGCCTCCATGCCGGACATGTCCTCTGAGGAGCGTCGAGCCGCCATCCTCTCCATGCTCGACCGCGCCACGTCCGTGCAGGTCACGCAGCTCGCCGAGGCTTTTGGCGTGTCCCGCGTGACGGCGCGCGCCGACCTCGACGCCCTCGCGCGCGACGGCAAGCTCCGCCGCACGCACGGAGGGGCCGTCTCGCTCTCCAGGACGCTCACGGTCTCCGTGCAGGACCGTCGCGTCAACGTGAACGTTGAGGCCAAGCGTGCCATCGCGCGGCTTGCGGCGCCCTTCGTGGAGGACGGCGACTCGGTGCTCGTGGACTCCGGCACCACGGCGCTCGAGCTCGTGCGCGCCATCTCCGGCCGATCGGGCGTGACCATCGTGACGGACGACTTCACCATCGCCGACTACGTGGACCGCTCCGCCCCGTCGCTTGACGTCATCATGCTCGGCGGGAGCCTGCGCAAGGGTCACCGCTACACGGCGGGTCCGCTTGCCATGCGCACGCTCGAGATGCTCCATCCGGACAAGGCCTTCGTCACGCCCACGTCTTACGTGCCCGGGCGCGGCCTCATGACCAACAACCAGGACATGGCCGAGCTCAAGCGAGCATTTCTCGGCTGCGCGGACCGGACGTTCGTGCTCATGGACCAGAGCAAGGTGGGCGCGCCGGGGCTTCTGTGGTTTGGGACGCTTATGGGCGTGGAGGCCGTGATCATGGACGGCGACCCGGCGGACGCGGTGGGGGAGGACGCCGCCGAGCTGGGTAGTCGCGTCATATACTAGGGCCTCAGCTGCCGAAGGGAGAAATTCGTGGCCGTGAAGCTCATCTTGACCGATATCGACGGGACCATCCTGCCGCGCGGAGAGCGCGTTGTCTCCCCGCGCACGGTTGCCGCGTTTCACGCGGCGCTTGACGCCGGCATTGCCGTGGGCCCGGCAAGCGGTCGCGGGTATGCGTGGATCCCGGGGTTCTTTGGTGGTGACGACGCGTGCTGCGCCACGGCGCTTGCCACCAACGGCATGCAGATTTACGTGGGCGGCGAGAAGGCCATGGAGCAGACGCTTCCGGCGGAGTCGCTCGAGCACGTGCGGCAGATCGTGGCCGAGACGCCCCGCGCCGGGCTGCTTGTCTTTGACGAGGCAACGCCGCTGCTTGTGGCGGGTGACGTGAGCGATCTTGCCGCGGCGTTCCCGCCATATGCCGAGAAGTGCGTGGTCGTGCGGGGCCTGCCGGACTTTCCCGTGGTCAAGGCCAACGTCTTTGTGGGGACGGATGCCGATGACGCGGCCGAGCTGGTTGCGCGCCTGAACGCCGAGGTTCCCGAGCTCGACGTGGACCGCGCGCTGCCCACCTACTCCAACGTGCAGCCACGCGGCTGGAACAAGGGGGCCGCTGTGAGGTGGCTCGCGGCGCGCTTGGGCGTTGGCTTGGACGAGGTCGTGGTCTTTGGAGACGCGGACAACGACCTCCCCATGCTTCGTGCGGTTTCTAACTCGGTTGCCGTTGCGGGAGCCACGCCCGAGGCCGCGACGGCCGCGCGCTGGCACGTCGGGCGCTGCGAGGATGACGCCGTGGCCGTTGCGATTGAGGCTCTGGCGGCTGGCGAGTGGCCATTTGAGGCGTGACTACTTTGCCCGATACCTCATAACCCCACATTTTGACCCCTTAACGGAGCAAAAAGAGGGGGTTATGAGGTATCGGGCAAAGTAGCCCCTATACTTGAGGCATGAAAACGCTCGCCAACAGCCCCCGCGTCCTCGTGGTGGAGGACGATTCCGCGCTCTCCGAGGTGGTCTGCACCTTCCTGGGAGACGAGGGCTATGCGTGCGAGCCGGCCTTTTCCGGCACGGAGGCGCTTTTGCTCGCAGAGCGCGCGGGCGTGAAGAATCAGCCCTTCGACCTCGTGATTCTTGACCTCATGTTGCCCGGCGTGCCGGGCGAGGAGCTCATTGGGCGTCTTCGCGCGACCGGCGTTGCCGCGCCCGTGATCGTGACCTCGGCGCGCTCTGCTGTGACCGACCGCGTGAGTCTGCTGCGCCTGGGCGCGAGTGACTACCTCGTCAAGCCCTTCGACCTCGACGAGCTGCTCGCGCGCGTGGAGGTGCAGCTGCGCGACCGCGCCGCTGCCGCGCCCACCTCGGGGACGCTGCGCTTTGGCCGTTGGGAGCTCGACCCCGCCTCGCACATGTTTTCCGTGGACGGCGAGCCCGTGCGCCTCACGCGCACGGAGTTTGAC
>CASEGE010000083.1 GCA_949287335.1 uncultured Olsenella sp.
CACCAGCGCGTCGCGTTCGTGCTCGTCAACCGTGAAGTTGTGGGCGCCCGACACGGCATAGGGGTTGTACTGCCGCCAGACCGCCACGCCCGTCGCGGCCGGCGCAGAGTGCCAGCCCACGTCCTCCTTCTTCCAGCCCAAGCTGGCCAGCACCTCGTACTCATGCTTGTCCAGCGTGTAGTGGTGATCTCCGCCCTCCACATAGGGGTTGTAGAGTCGCCAGACCTCGTCACCCTTGGCAGGCGCCACCCAGCCCACGCCCTCGTAGGTCCACCCAACCCTTTCGAGGTGCGCCTTCTCGACATCGTTTGCCGTATAGAAGTGTTCGCCGGTCCACTGGTTGTACAGGCGGTGCATCGAGCCCGACTCCACAGGCGCGGGCTCCTCGTCAAGGTCTGCCGCACGACCGTACGCCTTGATGAGGGCGTTGCCAAAGACGTTCTCCCCGCCCATCGTGAGCTCGGCGTTCTCGTTAAGCGTCCGCGCATCAGCCCACATGCCGTCCATCATCACGTAGGACTCGCCGGGGTTTGCCTTGGCGTGCCAGCAGAAGGTGTAGTGATACCCCTTCGCCGCCTCCTCCGTGGTACCGCCCTCAAGGCCGAGGTACCACCGCGTGCCGCCGCCCGCAACGTCCTGGCGCACCTTCTCCACGATGGAGAAGCGCTGCCCCGCGCGAATTGCCACGGGCTCGCTCAGCTCAATCCTGAAGCGCCCGGCAGAGTCAAGCGAGCGCGTGACCTTCGCCACGAGCTCGCCGTCCGTCGGGCTCTTGGCAGCGGCGTCCAGCAGGTACACCTCAACCGTGACGTCCGCGTCCGCCGTCACCGAGGACGCCGTCGTCGCCTCCAGGTACATGTCCTCCCCCGCGGTGAAGACGCTCGCGGTCTTGCCAGCGCTGTCCGTGAGCAGCGCATCCGAGAAGGGCGACGTGCCGAGAAGGTCATGCTGCAGCACCACGTCATCAACGTCGCGGCTGTCACCGGCCACAAGCTGCTCGGTCCTTCTCAAGCTCTGGTCGTAGTAGGAGACGTAGCGATACCCGGTGCCGTCAAGGCCGGAGTCGAGCGCGTAGCGCTCGTCCGTGGAGGTGCCGTAGCTGTCCTTGATGATCCAGGCGCCGTCCGCCGGCGGCGTCATGTTAAAGCCGTTGTCAAAGTTCTCCGCAGGATAGGTGTCATCCCAGCCCACGATGGCCACGATGTGGGAGTACATCTCGGCGTTCCACACGTACTGGGCGGCGTTTTCGCTGTTGTAGTACGCCGTGTCCCCCGGGGCGACGTTCCAGCCGCTGTAGAGCTCAAGCACCACGGCACCTTCGCTCATGAGGGCGCGCTTGACGGCGGACATCGCGTCCTTGTCGACGCCCTTGTACGTGCGCGTCCCCTCCGCGTCCGTCTCCACGATCGCGAGCGTCCCGAGCGTCGGGGCCTCGTCGAGCCACATGAGCGACGTGGTGGCAAGCGGGTCGTCGAGCGATCAGTTGGTGTCGCCCATGGGAAAGGCCCCGTAGATTCTGTCGTAGCCCCAGACCATGGAGTCCGCGTCCTTGAGGTTGCCGTTGGCATCAAGCTCACCCGAGAAGGGCGCGTCCCTCTCGGCAACGGGGCCCATGCCGCTGAAGACGGCATCACTCACCTCGGTGATATGGCCGGCGCTGCGGAGAAACCCGTTCTTCTCGCTCATGCCCTCGTTGAAGGTGGGGTACGGCTCCACGCCCTCGCCGCCCTGGCCCGTGGCGCCGAGCTTTGCCGCCTGGGCCTCGGTGAAGACGGTGCGGCGCACGGCGGTGAGCTGCTTCTCCGAAAGGTCCGTGCCCGCCGCGGTGCCACGCCCCTGCATGACGAGGCTGCTCTCCAGCGACGCCGTGGCGCCAAAGGTCCAACAGTTCAGCCACCAGTACTGGTTCTTCACGGCCGTCACGGCGTTTTTGGTGCGCAGGTCAAACTTTGAGGGTAGGGCGCCCTTGGCACCGGCATCCGCGTCATCGTCGCCCGAGGAGATGCGGCCGTACTCGGGGTCGAGGCCCTGCGGGACGCCCTCGTCGCTCACCACGATGCCGCGCTCGACGCCCTCGGGAACAACCAGGTGGTTGGCAATCTCATCCGCAACGGAGCCGCCCTCGTCGGCGCGCGCCGCAGCGGGCGCCGCAACAAGCCCCAGGCACAACGCAAGAATACCAGCGAGAAACGTGTGTGAACCCTTACGCCCGGCAGCCATGCCAGCCCCCTTCGACGCATGCGGCACTCATGACAGTGGCGTCGGGGCCAACTGTCATACTCCGTCCCCATTGTCACACTTTAGTTCACGCCGCGGAAGCCTCGACCGATGATCTCCGAGCTGCTCGTGATGGTGATGAACGCGCCCGGGTCGGTCGCGCGCACAAAGAGCCGCAGCTTCATGGCCTCGCGGCGCGAGAGCACGCTGGTAAGGATGGTCACGCGCTTGCCGGAGTACGCGCCCCAGCCAAACTGCACGGTGGCGGTGCGCCCGAGCTTCTTGACGATGAACTCCTCCACCTCACGCGGCCGCGCGCAGATGATCTGGCACACCTTGCGCTGCCGAATGGACTCGATAAAGCCGTCCACCACAAAGGTCTTGCCAATGAGCGCGAGCACGCAGTAGAGGCCCACGCGCGCGCCAAAGAGCCCGATGGCGGCCACGACCACGGCAACGTCCACCGCAAAGAGCGCCTTGCCAATCTCCAGGTCCGTGTGCTTGCGCAAGATCATGGCCAGAATGTCCGTCCCGCCGGTGGAGGCGCCGATGTCAAAGACGATGGCCGAGCCCACGGCGGGCAAGAGCACCGCAAAGCACACGTCGAGCCAGAGGTCGCCGGTGATCGACTGCGTCACAGGAAACAGCCACTCAAAGAGCGAGGTATAGGCCGAGAGCGCAAACGAGGCAAAGGCGCTCCACAGCACCGCCTTGCGGTCCAGGAACAAGAAGCCCAGAAGCACGAGCACCGCGTTCATGATCCACATGAAGACCGAGACGGGCAGCGCCGGGATGGCGGCGTTGAAGAGGATCGCAAAGCCCGTGGTGCCGCCAAACGCCAGGTGGTTGGGCGTCTTGAAGAGCACGAGCGCCACTGCCGTGAGGATGAGCCCCAGATTGAGCAGCGAGAAGAACTGCGGAAAGCTGTAGGCCATGCGACGACGCGTGAGCTTCTCGCCGCGCGCCTGCTCGTCTTTGCTCACAACCTCCGAGACCGGCTCGACCGCCGCCTCCAACTGCTCGTCCACCGCGCTCCCCTCCCGTTGCGAATGCGCCTCCGCCCCGGAAGTCTAGCAGGTTAGCAAGGCATGGCTGGCGAGAAGGACGGGCGGGTTCCGGGTGGTTTGGGACGGCAAAGCGTCCGGGCGGGCGCGGCGCTTTGGCCGGGCGTCTACCCCTCGAGCTTCTCGGCGAGCATCTTGTTGAAGGCCTTGGGATTGCCGGAGCCCTTGGCCGCCTTCATGCACTGGCCCACGAGGAACCCGAGCACCTTCTTGTTGCCGTCGCGGTACTGCTGGACCTGGTCGGTGCAGCGTGCGAGCACCTCGTCGACGATCGCGCCGAGCGCGCCCTCGTCCGTGGACTGGCGCATGCCGTGGGCGTCCACGTAGACGGCCGGGTTCTCCTCGGTGCCGTTGACCGCGTCGAGCACCTCGCGCGCCTGGGCAAACGTGATCGCGTCCTCGGCGAGAAGCCCAGAGAGGCTCGCGACCTGCGCCGGCGTGAGGGCGTCGTAGCTGGGAACGAGGTTCACCATGACCTTTGCCACGGTCTCCGCGTTCTTCTCGCCAGCGCCCGCGCCCGCCGCGGCGAGCGTCTCCTCGAAGAAGGCCGCGACCGCCGGGTCGCCCGCGAGCTGGGCGGCATCGGCGCGCTTGAGGCCAAAGTCGGCCATGTAGCGGTCGCGCTTGGCATCCGGCAGCTCCGGGATGCGCGCACGGCAGCGGTCGATGAACTCGTCCGTGAGGTCGAAGGGCGCGAGGTCCGGGTCCGGGAAGAGGCGGTAGTCGTCAGCGGTCTCCTTGACGCGCATGACCACGGTGCGCCGGCGACTCGGCTCCCAGTGGCGCGTCTCCTGGTAGACGATGCCGCCCTCCTCGAGCACCTCGGCCTGGCGGCAGATCTCGTACTC
>CASEGE010000084.1 GCA_949287335.1 uncultured Olsenella sp.
AAGTTCGCGCGCTACTACCCCCGCCGCACCGAGAACTCGTTCTAGGATGGGTGCCCCCACGCCCGGCGAGCCCTCGCCCACAGGAGAACCCACGCTTGCCGAGCAGGTGGCGCTCGTGCCCACCTCCCCGGGCTGCTACCTCTGGAAGGACGCCAAGGGCGAGGTCGTGTACGTGGGCAAGGCCAAGAACCTGCGTGCCCGCATGCGCCAGTACGTGACGCTCGCCGACGAGCGCGAGAAGATTCCGCTCATGATGCAGGTGGTCAAGTCCTTCGACTACGTGGTCGTGGGCTCCGAGCACGAGGCGCTCGTCCTGGAGCGAAACCTCATCGCGCAGTATCACCCATACTTCAACGTGGACTACAAGGACGACAAGTCCTACCCCTTCATCGCCATCACGGAATCGGACGTCTTCCCCGCGATAAAGTACACGCGCGAGAAGCACCGCAAGGGCACGCGCTACTTTGGCCCCTACACCGACGCCCGCGCCGCGCGCGAGACCATCGACACCCTGCGCAAGGTGGTCCCCATCTGCATGGCCACCTGCGCGGAGTGGAAGCGCGCGCGTCGCATCCTCGAGCGCGAGCCCGACCAGGCGGCCGTGGCAAACATCCTGCTCGGCGCGCGCTGCCGCCCCTGCTTTGACTACCACGTGGGGCGTGGCCCCGGCGTCTGCGCCGGCATGATCGACACGGTGGAGTACGCGCGCCACGTGCGGCAGGTCGAGCGCTTCCTGCAGGGCAACCGCTCCGAGATCGTGGGAGAGCTCACCGAGCAGATGCGCGCCGCCGCGGCCGACCTCGACTTCGAGAGGGCCGGGCGCATCAAGGCCCGCCTCGACAACCTCGACGCGCTCGACGACCGCCAGCAGGTGGTCTTCTCGGCAAGCGTGAGCCTCGACCTCATTGGCATCTATCGCGAGGAGACCATCAGCTGCGCCTGCGTCTTCGTGGTGCGCGAGGGCAGGACGGTGCGCTCGGTGGAGTTTGTCCTCGACAAGGGCCTCGACGTGGGGGAGGAGGAGCTCGTCTCGGGCTTTCTCAAGCGCTACTACGACGAGACGGCAGACATCCCCGCCGAGGTGGACCTTGACTGCGAGCTCTCGGACGCCGACGTCATCGCCGGGTGGCTCGCCGAGAAGCGCGGGCACTCGGTGCATCTTCACCGCCCGCAGCGCGGCGAGAAGCGCCACCTGCTTGACATGGCCGCCGCCAACGCCCGCCACGCGCTCATGCGCTACATGGTGCGCACCGGCTATGCCGATGACCGCACCAACCAGGCGCTCTTGCAGCTCGAGAGCGCCCTTGCGCTCGACGCTCCGCCGATGCGCATCGAGTGCTTTGACATCTCCACCCTGCACGGGCGCTTCACCGTGGCCTCGATGGTCGTCTTCACGAACGGGCGGCCGGACAAGTCCCAGTACCGGCGCTTCAAGATTCGCACGCACCTCGACGAGGCCAACGACTTCGTTTCCATGTCCGAGGTGCTGGGCCGGCGCTACGCGCCGGAGCGCATGGCTGACGAGCGCTTTGGGTCCCGCCCCGACCTTCTCGTCGTGGACGGCGGAAAGCCCCAGCTCACGGCAGCGATGAGGCAGCTCGCGGAGTTGGGGCTGGACATTCCGGTCTGCGGACTTGCCAAGTCCGACGAGGAGATCTTCGTCCCCTGGGACGAGACGCCCGTGGTGCTGCCCTCTGGCTCGCCCTCGCTCTATCTCATCAAGCAGGTGCGAGACGAGTCCCACCGCTTTGCCATCACGTTCCACCGAGAGCTGCGCGACAAGGCCATGACCACCTCGGTTCTCGATGACGTTCCCGGGGTGGGCCCCAAGCGCAAGCGGGCGCTCATGAAGAGGTTTGGCTCGCTAAAGAAGTTGCGCGCCGCGAGCGTCGAGGAGATAGCTCAGACGCCGGGGGTTCCCGCCGAGGTGGCTGGTCTGGTCTATGAGGCCCTGAGGGCCACAGATTTAATACCACCTGCTGAAAACACGTTAGAGAGCTGACTTCAGGATTATATCGATATGATTGTCTACCTGCGCTCCATTGGACAGGTAAGACCACTGGGCCTAGGTTTTTAGGTGGGGTTTGAGTAGTTGGTACCACCATACCAGATAACCGAATTTTTACAAATGGCTACCGTCTGGGGTACTTCTTCATGCCGTTGGTCGGCTTTCGGATGCTGAAGGGCCCCTTATATCACTAACGTAATGGTGCAAAGGGACGGCCGCCGTCTGGAGGTGGCCGCAGGAGGAGAAAAGGATTGGACAATGAAGAAACTCTTTGACAGCGCCGTGTCTCGTCGCTCGTTCCTCGGCGGTGCGGCCGCGGTGAGCGCGCTCGGCCTGGCCGCGTGCAACGGCGGTGGCGACACCCCGGCTGGCGGCGAGAGCGAGGGTGGCGAGACCACCTCTGGTGGCGGCACCATCACCGCCGGCTCCGCGTACGCTCCCTCCGAGTACAACCCGACGAAGACCTCCTCGGCCTTCTGCCTCGGCTCCAACTGGCACGTCCTCGAGGGCCTCTACGGCACGGACCCGCACGACTACTCCACCTTCCCCGAGCTCGCCACCGGCGACCCGGAGCAGGTCGACGAGACCACCTTCACCATTACCCTGCGTGAGGGCGCCGCGTTCTCCAACGGCAACGCCGTGACCCCCGCCGACATCGTCGAGTCCTTCGACCGCACCAAGGCCGACGCCACCTACTCCGCGTTCCTCTCGCCGATCGACTCGCTCGAGGCCACCGACGACACCACCATCACCGTGAAGACCGCCATCGCCAACTTCTCGCTCCTCAAGGAGCGCCTGGCGCTCGTCCGCGTCTTCCCCGCCGGCACCTCCGACGACGAGCTCTCCAACCAGCCTGTCGGCTCCGGCCCCTGGATGTACAGCGCGATCACCGACGACACCGTCGACCTCGTGCCCAACCCCAACTACAACGGCTCCTTCCCGGCTGAGGACGCTGGCCTGCACTACGACATCCTCGTCGACGCCACCGCTCGCATGACCGCTCAGCAGCAGGGCCAGACCCTCGTCATGGAGTCCGTCACCGCTGATGCCATCCCCACCATCGAGTCCGCCGGCTGCAAGGTCGACAAGATCCAGGGCTTTGGCACCCGCTTCATCATGTTCAACACCGCCAAGGCGCCGTGGGACAACGTCACCGCCCGTCAGGCCGTGATGTACGCCCTCAACACCGACCTCATGGTCGAGAACATCTTTGCGGGCCTCGCCGCCACCGCCTCGTCCTACATCCCCAAGGACTTCCCGAACTACCAGGAGGCCGCGACGGTCTACACCTACGACCAGGAGAAGGCCAAGAGTCTGCTCGAGGATGCCGGCGTGACCCCGGGCGACCTCAAGATCCGCTGCACGGACAACACCCAGGCGTCCGCCATGGCCACCCAGGCGCAGCAGGACCTCTCCGCCCTTGGCTTCAACGCCACCATCGCCGAGGAGACCTCTGCCGCCACCTACGCGGCCATCGACGGCGGCACGGATGACTTCGACATCCTCATCGCCCCTGGTGACCCGTCCTGCTGGGGCGCCGACCCCGACCTGCTCCTCAACTGGTGGTACGGTGATAACGTCTGGCAGCAGACCCGTACCGGCTGGGGCAACTCTGATGAGTTCAAGCAGATCCGCGACCTGATGAACACCGCTCTCGGCCAGTCCGGCGACGAGCAGCAGGCCACCTGGAAGCAGGTCTACGACCTCATCGCCGAGAACTGCGTCCTGTACCCGCTCATCCACGTCCAGACCGCCACGGCGTCCTGGGACGATGCCTCCAAGAACCCGCTTGGCACCGCCATCGAGGGCTTCGAGGGCATTGGCACCACCGGCATGAGCTTCATCGGCTGCAAGACGGTTACCGCGTAGCCTCAAGCAACGTTCTCGCTCCCCACAGAAAGGCTGGGGACACATAGACGTTCGAGGGGCCCGGGCAAGGCTGAGCTCGGGCCCCTCTTTTGAACTGTAGGCATATGAGAGAGGAGAGGGTATGAACAACCTTCTGCGCCTCGTCGGTCGGCGCATCATCGCGCTGCCGATCATGGCCTTGGGCGTTACCCTGCTCGTGTTCTTCCTCATGTCCTTCACCGACCCCTCCATCCCCGCGCGCACCGCACTCGGCGAGGGCGCGTCCCCGGAGCAGGTCGAGGAGTACATGGAGGAGCACGGCATGAACGACCCGTGGCCCGTCCGCTACGTCGACTACATCGTCGGCCTCTGCCAGGGCGACCTCGGCACCTATGGCACGCGCCAGACCCCGGTCTCCGACGCCATCGCGTCCGCTCTGCCCATCACCATGCAGCTCACGTTCTTCGGCCTCCTTATTGCTGCGGTCTTCTCGTTCACCTTGGGCGTGATCTCGGCAATATACAGAGACAAATGGCCCGACCAGCTCATCCGCGTGATCTCCATCGCAGGCATCGCGACGCCGTCCTTCTGGCTGGCGGTGCTCCTCATCCTCCTCGTGACCATAGCCGGCCTCACGAGGGTCTTCCCCTCCGCCGGCGCGCTTCCCGACCTCTTCACCAACCCCGGCGGCTACTTCGGCCGCATGATCATGCCCGCCATCGCCCTGGCCTTCCCGGTCATCGGCCAGATGACGCGTATCGTGCGTACCGCCATGGTCGAGGAGCTCGACAAGGACTACGTTCAGACGGCCCGCGGCTCGGGCATTCCCGAGAACGTCGTCATCGCCAAGAACGTCCTGCGCAACGCCCTCATCACCCCCATCACCACGCTCGGCCTCAAGATCGGCTACCTCATGGGCGGCGCGGTCGTCATCGAGGTCATCTTCGCCCTCCCGGGCATGGGCACCCTCATCCAGAGGGGCATCACCGGCGGCGAGATCATGCTCGTCCAGGGCGTCGTCGTGGTCGTGGCTCTGGCCTTCGTCATCATCAACATCGTGGTTGACATGCTGTACCTGCTGATCAACCCGCGCATTAGGACGGTGTAGGCCCCATGACAAAGATCAGAGAAAAGCAGACCCAGACGCTCGAGAAGGCTGCTGCCAAGGGCCTGAAGCTCGGCGGCCTCAAGAAGATGAGCGTCCCCAGCAAGATCTCGCTCGTCCTTCTCGTCCTGGTGGCGCTCTCCGCCATCCTGGCACCCGTCATCGCCCCGCATGACCCGCTCGAGATCACCGTGGCCTACCAGCCGCCCTCGGCTGAGCATATCTTTGGCACGGACAACATCGGCCGTGACATTCTCTCCCGTATGCTCTACGGCGGCCAGTACTCGCTCGTGATCGGCTTTGGCGCCACGCTCTTCGCGCTCGTCCTCGGCTCGATCATCGGTGCCCTCGCCGCGGTCTCCCGCAAGGCCGTCTCCGAGGTCATCATGCGCGTCCTCGACGTCATCATGTCCATCCCGGGCATCGCCC
>CASEGE010000085.1 GCA_949287335.1 uncultured Olsenella sp.
CCGGGGGCTGCGCCAATCATAGCGCCCGGGTCAATGCCCCCGGGGGGTGTCTTTGCGCCTTGTGACACATACGGCACATGCGGCGCGGAATCGCGGGGAAACCGACACGAAAGCTCCACGACGGCCGCCCGCCGGGTCACCCCCCGTCCCCAGCCGCCTGTCACCCCGCCTCCGCCACGAGCAGCGGCGTGCCGTCGGCGTCGAGTAGCGGGCAGACGCCGGCCTCGGTGCCGAGGTACTGGGCGCCGGTCTCGTGGTCCACGTACACCACCGCCCCGGCGACGTTGGTCGAGTGCACGGAGAAGCGCTCCTGGCCGGTCATGAGCTGCGAGAACTCGGCGCTCTCGCCCCACGTGCTCACGGGCTCCCTCGTCGCGAGCGACGCGACGCCCATGACGGCCAGCAGAATCAGGGCCGCGACGATGGCCCCCGGGATGAGCAGCAGCGCTGCGCCGCGCACCACGTCCGTCCAGTCCCTCACTTCCCCACCCCCAATGCCTCGCGGATACGACGGGCGATGCGATATACCTCGTACGACCCTATCGAGCACCCGGTCAGCAGCCCGACGATGACGGCGACGAGCGCGCAGAATGCCAGGAGCGCCACGCAGATGACCGCAAGGTCGCCCTTTCTGAGCCTCACCCGTCCACCTCCCCGCACAGCTCGGAGATCTTGTCCGCCAGTCGTCCCAGGACGTCCACGTACATGACGCATCTGGGGCCCTTCTCGGAGACGAACCTCCGCATGCGCCCGGCCAGCGCCAGCAGTGCCTCGCGGTCGACGGGCCGCACCGTTCGGAGCGCGTAGCACTCGCCGTCGAGCCAGTGCTCGCACGTCTCGGGCGCTTTCTGGATAGCGGGAGATTCTTTCGGGACACTGTCCCGATTCGTGTCCAGATTCTGTCCAGATTCGGGCTCGATGAGGTCGGCGAGGCGGTCTATGAGGTGGAGCTTCCGCACCGCGCTCGGATAGAGGTCATCGTCGAAGAACACCACGTTGCAAAGCTCGCGCCACGTCGGGTCTCCGAACTCCTTGCCGTACGCCCGCAGCCTCTCCGCCACCTCGCGCCTCTCGTCATCGGTCGGCATCTGCGGCACCTCCGTCAGGATCAATCAGTTCGGCGAGACGTTGGAACATCTCGCTGTAGTCGGCCCCGGAGCACACATCGGAGAAGATGACTTCACGCAACATGCTGATGAACTGCTCCATGTACTGAATGGGGCGTCCCGGATAATCTGCCGCGTACCTGAGGTTTTCCGCGACCTCGCGCCTCTCGTCATCGGTCACCATAGCGCCCCCTCTCTAGATTCCGCTGCTCGCATGCGGCCATGGCGTCGGTCAGGTCGGTCACGCCCAGCGCGGCGAGAAGGTTGCATGCCGCCTGTATCACGTCCGCGCATTCCTCGATGATGGGCTCACGGTAGATTTCCAGCGTCGCGGAAAGATCGATGTCGGGATGGCGTTCCTCGATGTCACACATACGCCAGTAGTCCCACGCCTGCCACGATGCGAAGACCTCAGCCGCCTCCTCGAGCGGCTTGAGGGCTTGCGCCTTGTCTGCCTCAACGTGCGCGAATGTGCGCACGGGCGGGATGGTCACCACGTGCACCGCCCCCTCCTCTCGTCCTCCGCCGCCACCTCGGCGCGGATGTCGCGCACGCGGTGGTAGACGTCTCGCTTGTCCCTCGCGTAGTGCGCCGCCGTCGCGGCCGCCGCGCCCCGGCGGTTGGCCTCGAGCACGTCGCGTCGGCTCGCGTCTATCACGGGCGCGTACGGGTCCCTACTCATCTCCTGCACCTCCCGGCGCCGACAGCTCCGCGCGGCCGCTCACGCAGGCGCGCACCCTGAGCACGTCGCGCGGTCGCCACTCGCGGACGTCCCCGTGGGGGCCGCCCGGCTCGACGCTCACCTTGACCCCCCCC
>CASEGE010000086.1 GCA_949287335.1 uncultured Olsenella sp.
AAGGCGGCGGCCGAGCAGGCAGCGCAGCAGGCCCAGGCCGAGCAGAGCGCCGCCCCCGACAACAGCGCCGAGGACACCGCGACGGGCTCCGACGCGCCCAGCGCGCCCGAGAGCTCCAACGAGCCCGAGAGCACCCCGCCGACCTTCACCACCGAGACGGGCGGCGAGGCCCAGATCGAGGTGCCCGAGAGCCCCGACGCCGGCTCGGTTGACTGGAACTCCGACAAGGAGAACTTCATCTCCAGCTGGGGGGCGCGCATCGACGCCTACCTCGCCGGCTCCCCCCTTGCGGGACAGGGCAGGACGTTTGCCGCCGCTGCCTGGGAGTATGGCTGCGACCCGCGCTTCTCGCCCGCCATCGCCATGGTTGAGAGCTCGCTCGGTCGCGTCTGCTTCCGCCCCCACAACGCCTGGGGCTGGGGCAGCTCGAGCTGGGGCAGCTGGGAGGAGGCCATCTGGGACCACGTGGCCGGCCTCGCCTCCGGCTACGGCGGGCACCTCACCTACGCGGGCGCCCAGAAGTACTGCCCGCCCAACGCGAACGCCTGGTACTCGAGCGTACTCGCCAACATGGAGCGCATCTAGCCCATACGCCCCCGCCACGTGCGGGGGCGTTTTTTTCGCGGGCTTGTCAGTGTGCAGCGGTGCCCCCTGCGTTAGATTCCCAACCAGCCCATCCATGTCGGGCGACTCCACCCCACGATGTCGGGCTCCACGCCCGCCGGGGCAACGCCGCCAAAGAGCAGCCCGGCGTCCGCCGGGTCGAGCAGCCGAATCACCCACAGCGCGAGAAGCGCGCACACCAAGGCGAGAAGGACGGCGTTGTGGCAGCGCAGAAATCCTCGTGCCAGGCGAAGCGTACGCCCAGAGGGGGCGTCCGCCGACCTCACAAGCCGCCCGCAGACCTCCTGAGCCCACAGCAACCCAATCGCCAGGGGCACCACCCAGAAAAGCGGGTGATAGGCAAAAGCGGCCGCCACGTCGAGGCGAAGCAGCGAGAGCCAGGCCCGCGTCATGCCGCAGCCCGGACATGCAAGGCCCGTCACCTGTCGAAAGACGCAGCCCACATCGACGAGGTACAGGGCGACCCCCACCCCGGCAAGCATAAGGACGAGATGAAGGGCGTCGCGCGTTGCCTGCGCGGCGCCCTTTCGGAAGCCGTCGTTGCCCACTCGAGCCACGGTGCCCTAGCAGCCGAGGACGCGCGAGTTGTAGACGGTTGCCATGGCGTTCATGTTCTTGATGATGATGTTCATGGCAATGAAGGGTCCGATGAAGCACAGCAGGGCGCCAAAGAACTGCCAGAGCAGGATGGTGGTGCCGTTCTCCTGGAAGGACAGGCCATAGCGCGGGGCATTGGCCTGAAGGCGGTTTCCAATCTTGTAGTACCAGTAATAGCTGTAAATGCCGCAGGTGCAAAACGAGAGCAAGACAAAGGCAACCAGGCCCGGGGTCTTCTCGCCGTCGCCCTCGCACATGGTATTGAGGTCCTGCGCGAGCTTATAGGTGAAATAGTACGAGTAGATGCCGCAGGTCACGAGCGAGAGCACAAACCAAGTTAGAAGGCTGCGGGAATTGCTGACCGTGCCACGGTAGCCCGCGGAGGCCGGTGGCTGCTGAGCGTAGCCCCCTGCGGGCTGCACCGGCTGCGGGGTTGGCGGATAGGGGTTGGCACCCGACTGGCTCGACGCACCCTGCGGAGCGGAAAAGGCGTCTATCCTCGCGCCGCACGAGGGGCAGAACCTGGCCCCGTCGGCGATTCTCGAGCCGCACTTGGGACAAAACATCGGTCCTCCTTAGAACAGGAGCCACGGCTGACGCGGTGCGCCCCGCCGCACACCCACCACACTATGTCTGCAAGGCTATCATTATTGCAAGGAAAGAGAGGCGAGCCGCCGCACAGGACACGCAGCGGTAACACGCGGGCCCACGCGGCTGGCCTACGCCGTAAGGTAGACCATGGCTATGATGAGCGCAAAGCCCACGATCTCGGCCACCGAGAAGGGCGTTCCCAGCCACACGATCGTGGCGATGGTCGCCGTCACGGGCTCGATGGTGCCGAGCAGGCTCGCGCGCATGGACCCCGCGTCCTTCACGCCCTGGAGGTAGAGGGCGTAGGCGCCAAAGGTCCCCACCACCACACAGGCCGCGAGCACGAGCACGGCCACGCCGTCGAGCGCCGGCATGTGCTCCCAGGGACGATAGACCGCCGTGAGGATGAGGCCCGAGCAGAGAAACGCCAGGCCGTTTACCGTGAAGTTGCCCCATCGGGCCATGGGCGCCGCGGGCAGGATCGAGAGGCAGGCCGCCGCCGCGGCGCACGCGAGCCCCCAGAAGAGACCCTCGGGCGGAAGGCTCAGCTGACCGGGGTTGCCGCCCGTGGCAACGAGGAAGGTCCCCACGAGGGCAAGCGCCACGCCAAGGGCCTCGCGACGGCGCGGTCGGCGCGCCATCTTGACGCACACGTAGACGAGCACGAGCACCATGCCCAGGCTCTGCATGATCGTGGCAGTGGCCGAGTTGGTCCAGTCTATTGCCTCAAGGTAGGCAACCTGCGAGAAGAGGATGGCACCTAGGCTCACGCCCAAGATGGCGAGAAGGTCGCGCGGGCTTCTCCACACGCCAACGAGCTGCTCGCGCCCACGCGCGGTCATTGCCGCGGCGGCGAGAAAGAGCCAGCAGGCAGAGAGCTCGCGCAGGCAGACGAGCCAGAGCGGGTCGATGGCGTAGGCGTCCATGAGCCACTTTGAGACGGTTCCGTTGAGGCCCCAGAAGGTTCCGCCCACGAGCGTCGCCACGATGCCGCGGCGAATGCGGCGCCTCCGCTCGAGGTCCTTCTCGCTCATCTGATCCTTCTCGCCCATCTGGTCCTTCTCGCCCATCTGGCCCTTCTCGCCCATCTGGCCCTTCTCGCCCACGCATCCCTCCCCCATCGATTTTGCCCGCGATAGCCTACCACGCAACGCCCGCAGCGGGTACCAGACGCTGAGAAATGTCACCCCCTGTACCATCCTCGCGGCGGCATGTCGAGAAATGCCGGCCTCTGTACCGTCCTCGCGAAAACGTGTCGAGAAATGACGTCCTCTGTACCAGCTCCCGGCGTCAAGTGCCGAGAAAAACCGGCCGCCGTAACGCCACCCGCGCCTCTTAAGGTACAGAGGGCCAGTTTTCTCGGCGCTGGAAGGTACAGCGGCGTGGTTTTCTTGACAGAGACTTCTGAGAGGCGGTACAGGGGGCGGCATTTCTCGACGGGGGCTCCCTGGACCTGGTACAGAGGGCGGCCTTTCTCGATAGGATTCTCCGGATCTGGTACAGAGGGTGGCCTTTCTCGACGGGGGCTCCCCGAACCCGGTACAGGGGACGTCATTTCTCGACACGTTTTCGCGAGGACGGCACAGAGGGCGGCGTTTCTCAGCGTCTGGTTCCGAGCCTGGTACAGGAGCCGCGTTTTCTCGCCTCCACGGGACGGAAGGACACTCCGGCCAATGCGCTATGCTGTGCTGCAGGAAAAACGTCCCCATGGAGGAAACCATGACCGAGAAGAACAGCTTCACCACCCCTGATCCCGCCCTTGCCGTGGGCTCTTCCCACGCGGGCTTTACCGTCACGCGCGTCGAGCCCGTGCACGAGCTCTCCGGCACCGCCTACCTCATGCGCCATGACGCCACGGGCGCCCGTGCCCTGTGGCTGGCCTGCGCGGACACCAACCGCTCGTTTGCCATCGCCTTCAAGACGCCCCCCGCGGACGACACGGGCGTCTTCCACATCCTGGAGCACTCGGTGCTCTGCGGATCCGACCGCTACCCGGTGAAGGAGCCCTTTGTCAACCTGCTCAAGACGAGCATGCAGACGTTCCTGAACGCCATGACCTTCCCCGATAAGACCGTGTACCCCGTGGCGTCCACCAACGTGGCCGACCTCGAGAACCTCATGGGCGTCTATCTCGACGCCGTGCTGCACCCCGCCATCTACCGCCGACCGCGCATCTTCGAGCAGGAGGGCTGGCACCTCGAGGCGGACGACTCCGGTGCCCTCTCCTACAACGGCGTGGTCTTCAACGAGATGAAGGGTGCGCTCTCGGACCCTGAGGACCGCCTCTACCAGGAGCTCTGCCGCCGCCTCTTTCCGGACACCGCCTACGGGCACGAGTCCGGCGGAAACCCGCGCGCCATTCCCGGCCTCACCTACGAGGCGTTTCTCGACACGCACGCGCGCCACTACGCGCTCTCCAACAGCTACACCATCCTCTATGGCGATCTTGACATAGACCGCGAGCTCACCCTTGTCGACGCTCGCTTCTCCGAGGCGGCCCCGCGCGAGGCGGGCGCCCCCAACCCGCTCGAGCTCCAGGCGCCCGTGCGCGCCGAGCGCACCACGATCTCCATGGCAACCGCACCCTCCAACGCCTCCATCGCGCTTGGGTACGTGCTCGGCACCGCCGCCGACCGCACGCGCGTCCTCGCCGTGGACGTGCTGCTCGACGCCCTCTGCGGGTCCAACGAGGCCCCGCTCAAGCGCCGCGTCCTCGATGCGGGCCTAGCCGACGACTTCTCCGCCATGCTCGTGGACGGGCTGCTCCAGCCCCAGGCGCTCTTCTTCCTGCGCGGCGTTCGTCCGGACGCGGGCGAGAAGTTCCGTGCGCTTGTGGAGTCCACCTGCGCCGAGCTCGCCGAGCGCGGCATCCCCCGCGACAAGCTCGAGGCCTCGCTCGCCCAGGCTGAGTTCAACCTGCGCGAGCGCGACTTCGGCGGCTACCCCGACGGCGTGGCGCTCTCCCTCGCCGTCATGTCCGGCTGGCTCTACGACGACGGGCGCCCTCTCGACTACCTGCGCTACGAGGACGCCCTGGCCGAGCTCAAGCGCGGCCTTGACGAGGGCCTCTTCGAGCGCCTCCTGCGCGAGCTCGTCTGTGAGAGCGCCCACTGCGCGGAGGTTGAGCTCGTCGCTTCCGAGGAGGGCGACGCCGCCGAGGAGGCTGCGGAGCTCGAGCGCCTGCGCGCGGGCATGAGCGAGAAGGACGTGGACACCGTACGCGCCGAGGTTTCCGCCCTGCGCGCCGAGCAGGAGGCCCCGGACACGCCCGAGGCGCTCGCCACGCTTCCGCGCCTCGGCGTCGCCGACGTTGAGCCGCCTGCGCCCGAGCCCGCGGCGCGCGAGGTCGAGGCCCCGCTTCCCTGCATTGCCCACGAGCTCGACACCCACGGCATCGCCTACGTCTACCACTACTTCGACCTGCGTCACCTCGACTTTGCCGACCTGCCCTACGTCGGCGTGCTCACCGACCTTCTCGGCAAGCTCGACACGGAGCGCCATGCCGCCTCCGACCTCGACACCGCCCTCGAGACCAACCTCGGCGGGCTCGACTTCTTCACGGAGACCTACGCCCGCGACGAGGACCTCTCGTATGCGGCGCCCACGCTCGTGGTCGGCGCCTCCGCGCTCAGCGAGAAGGTCGAGGCGCTCGCGACGCTGCCCCCCGAGGTGTGGGGAGAGACCCGCTTCGATGACCTCTCGCGCATCCGCGACATCCTCACGCAGCGCAGGGTCTCCCTCGAGCAGTACTTCGTGGGCTCTGGCCACACCGCCGCGGCGGCACGGGCAAACGCGTACTTCTCGTCTGCGGCCGTCGCGTCGAGCGAGATGGCGGGGCTTGAGTACTACCTCTTCCTGCGCGACCTTCTCGCAAGCTGGGAGGAGCGCGCGGCAGGGCTGCCCGAGCGCCTCGCCGCGCTCGCGGAGCGCATCTTCACCGCTGACGACGTGCAGGTGAGCTTCACGGGCTCGCCCGAGGACCGCGCGCGCTTCTGGGAGGTTGGCGGCCAGCTCGGGCTCACCGCCACGGGAGGGGTCGAGAGGCGCCTCGCGGTCCCCGCGCCCTCGCCCAGAAACGAGGCCTTCGTCATCCCCTCCGACGTGTGCTACGTGGTGCGCGGGAGCGGGCGCAGCAAGAAGGACAACGGCACCATCGGCTGCTGGCAGGTGGCAACGAGGCCGCTCTCCTACGACTACCTCTGGAACGAGGTGCGCGTGAAGGGTGGCGCGTACGGCTGCGGCTTCCGTCGCACGAGCGAGCGGCTGAGTGCGTTCTGGAGCTTCCGCGACCCCTCGGTTGACGCCACCCTCGCGCGCTACGACGCCGCCGCCGCGTGGCTTGCCGGGTGGGACGGCACGTCCGATGAGCTGGAGGGCTATATCGTCGCAACCGTTGCCTCCCACGACGCGCCGGTGAAGCCCCGCCAGCTGGCGCGCCGTCAGGACGTTGCCCGTTTTGGCGGCAAGCCCGAGGGCTGGCGCGACGTCGTGCGCGCCGAGGAGCTCGCCACGACCGCCGATGACGTGCGCGCGCTCGCTGACGTTCTCGCCGACGAGGACGTCGCCCGCGGCATCTGCGTCTTTGGCGGGCGCGACGCCATCGAGGCGAGCGACGTTGCCTTCGACTCCGTGACCGAGCTCTGCTAGGATAGGTCGGCCGCCGAGAAGGACGCGGGGCCACCGCGCCCTTCTCCCCGCACGCGTTTTTGGGGCGCCGGCACGCGCCTGACGAAAAGTGCACACGAAATGGGAGGCTCGGCACGAATCCGTCCCTGACGGCGTGCCGAGCCTCCCCTTTTGCGTGCAAACAAGCTTAATCTGTGCCGACGCCGCCAAAACGTGCGCGCTCGCCGGAGACGACTCACGAGCACGGATACCCCGTAGCAACGCTCCGAAATCGTCGCCCTTCTCGTTTTTGGGCGTGATAGCGCTCAGATAACTCGGCCATTCTCACCGCAAAGCAAAATCGCCCGGCCACGGAACCGGTTCCATGGAATCTGAGCTGAGGACCGTTTGCGACAGTTTGGGCCCCGGAAGTGTCGCAAAGCGTCCCCACCCGCGCACCTGGGGACCGCTTGCGACAGTTTCACGGCTCAGAGTGTCGCAAACCGTCCCCATCGGCCCGGGCTGAGGACGCTTCGCGACAGTTTCACGGCCCAAACTGTCGCAACGCGTCCACAGCCCCCATGCGCCTATCGTCACACGTCAGATGATGAGAGAAAAGCCGGACCGTCCTGCCCCGCTAGACGAGAAGATCCTCGAGCCGCAGCTTGGGCACGCAATGGGTTCCGTCGGGCTCTCGCCAGTACGCGAGGCCGTGCTCGGTGTCGGGGCCCTCGAGTACCACGCGCTCCCCGCGACCCCCCACAGCCAGCACGAGCGCGGGCACCAGGCCCTCGGGCAGCGCGAGCTCGCCGGCAAGCCCGGCGTCGAAGTTGCGAAGCATGCAGCAGCCCAGGCCGCGCGCGGCCGCGGCGAGCGCCATCGTCTGGGCGGCAATGCCCACGTCGATGAGGCGAATGGGGTTGTCAGCAAGCTTCTCGGGCACGCAGATCACCACATAGCCGTGCGGGCGCTCGTCCTCAGCGGGACCGTCCCAGTCCTTGTAGAGCGCCGCCCACTTGAGATGGGCAAAGACCGCGTCGCACGCGTCCTTCTCGCCCACCACCTTGAAGCGCAGGAGCTGCATGTTGTTCCCGCACGGCGCAAGGCGCGCGGCGTCAACGAGGCCCGAGAGGATGGTCGAGCCCACACGCTGGTCGCTGAAGCGACGATAGGTCCTCGACGACGCGACAAGATCCTGGAATTCCAAGCCGTTCATGTGACGTGCTCCCTTCCACGCTGACCAAACGACGCGCTCCCTAGATACCCGCCTCGGCGATGGCCGCCACGACCTCGCGCAGCTGCTCGGGCGGCATGACGAGCGCCATGCGCACGTACCCCTCGCCGGACGGGCCAAAGCTCGAGCCCGGCGTCACGATCACGCCCGCGCGCTCCATGAGCTCGAGGACAAACGCCGCGGAGTCCGTGCGACCGCCGGGCAGCTTTGCCCACACGAACATGGAGCCGTGCGCGTTGGGCCGCTCCCAGCCTATGGCCTCCAGACCGTCGCAGAGGGCATCGCGCCGCTCCTGGTAGAGCAGGCGCTGGCGCTCCACCTGGTCGCGAGGGCCCGTGAGCGCCGCGATGGCCGCGTCCTGCTCGGGGTAGAACATGCCAAAGTCAATCTGAGAGCGCAGCTTGCGCGCGGCGGCAACCACGTCGGGGCGGCCCACCAAAAACGACAGGCGCGCGCCCGTGACGTTGAAGGACTTGGAGAGCGAGAGAAACTCCACGCCCACGTCGAGCGCGCCAGGATACGAGAGGAACGAGCCGCCCGCGGGGCCATCGAAGACGATGTCGGAGTAGGCGTTGTCATGGATCACGATGAGGTCGTGCTCGCGCGCGAAGGCGATGACCTCCTCGTAGACCTCGGGCGTCCCCACCGAGCCCACGGGGTTTGCGGGCAGGGAGACGATGAGGTACTTCGCGGCATCCGCCACCTCCGCGGGAACGTCCGCCAGGTGCGGCAGGAAGTCGTGCTCCGCCGTGAGGCGATAGTAGTAGGGCCGCGCGCCGGCGAGCAACGTGGCGTTCTGGAAAACCGGGTAGCACGGGTCGGGCACGAGGGCCACGTCGCCGGCATCCACGAGCGCGGAGCACACGTGGACGAGCCCCTCCTGCGTGCCGCGGCAGCTCATGACCATGTCCGGCGTGATGCCACTCACGCCGTAGCGCCCCTCGTAGTAGGCGCAGACGGCGTCAAGCAGCTCGTCCTTGTCGTGAAGCGAGTACTTCCAGTTTGCCGGGTCCGCCGCGCTCTTGCGCAGGGCCTCGATCACGTGCGGGGCAGGCTCGAAGTCGGGCGTGCCCACGGAGAGGTCAAAGACGCGCCTGCCGACGGCCTCCAGCTCGCGCCGGCGCGCGTTGAGCGCGGCAAACACCTCGTCGCCGAACAGGTCGAGACGCTTTGAAAACTCCACGGGTGCTCCTTTCGCCTTGTTGCCTCCCCACTTTACCCCCAGCGGCGGGCGGCGCGCGGAAGCTGTGCCCATGTCGAAACGTTTGCGGGCGCGATGGCGCGTGGTGCGGCGCCGCGTAGCCGCAGCCAGAAATCACCCGTCCTTCTCGGCCCCTCAACCGCCCGCCGAACCTCCCACGCCGCCCACACATTCGCAAACGCGAAATTGTGAAAAAGCTATTATCTCGACGCATTCAGACTACCTGCGCCGATATGGCTTATCAACACGCATATCAGCACGTTATCAACAATATCTAGTGTATTTTGTCGGCTCAAACCACAAGCGGTTGTGGCATAGTTGGTTCTGCGCACAAGCGGGCGCACAACCACGGACAAACTTAGCAGACGCGCAGGCAGACGCGTCTTGACGGGGAGGAAGGGTCGGCAATGAAGATCATCAAGCGCAACGGCTCGGAGGTCACGTTCGACATCTCCAAGATCGAGAACGCCATCCGCGCGGCCAACGCCGAGGTGCCCGAGAG
>CASEGE010000087.1 GCA_949287335.1 uncultured Olsenella sp.
CGGCCTCACCGCCGCCACCGGCATGGACGCGCTCACCCACGCCATCGAGGGCTACACCACCCAGGGCGCCTGGGAGCTCTCCGACATGTTCCACTACAAGGCCATCCAGCTCATCTCCCAGCACCTGCGCGACGCCGTGGCGGAGGCCAAGAGCGGCGTCCCGGGCTCCGGCCGCGAGGGCATGGCGCTCGCCCAGTACATCGCCGGCATGGGCTTCTCCAACGTCGGGCTCGGCATCGATCACGCCATGGCGCATACGCTCTCCGCGCACTACGACACCCCGCACGGCGTTGCCTGCGCGATGCTGCTGCCGGTTGCGATGGAGTACAACAAGCCCGTTGTGACCAAACGCCTGGCCGAGGTGGCCGTGGCCATGGGCGTCGACACCACCGGCATGACCGACGACGAGGCCGCCGACGCCGCGATCGCCGCCGTGCGCCAGCTCTCCGCCGACGTCAACATCAAGCCGACGTGCGACGGCCTGGTTGAGGCCGACCTCGACCAGCTGGCCGACGACGCCATCGCTGACGCCTGCTTCCCGGGCAACCCGCGCGAGGCCGATCACGCCGCCGTCGTGGAGCTCTTCCGCAAGGTGATGGCGTAGCATCCTTACCGTCGCTGGGGCGCCCCGCCCCTTTGCACGCATGTTGCTTCGCGCGTAGCGCTCAGGAAACATGCTTTGCAAAGGGGCGGGGCGCCGCCGTTTAGGGGCTCCTTAACGGGGAATAAGAGCAGCGTAGCGAGAAGGGCGGTGAGGTATGGCTGACATCAGGGACTATCTGGAGCTGCGCGGGGACATCACGCTCGCCGAGCGTCCGTTCAACGATGTGGACAACCTCGCCCTGGCGACGCTCGCCTACCTGGACTTCACGGGCATCGTGGGCGCGCCTGGCGAGAGGGGCGTGCGCCTCACGGACGCCTGCGGAGAGCTGCTCGCTCGAGCCGGCGGCGACCTCTCGACCCGCGTTCGATCGCTCGCGACCATTGACGAGCGCTTTGTGGTGGCGATCGGCGGGTCCGCGCGTCTCGGCGACGTTGTCCTGCGCGATTATGTGGACGTGCGCGACGACGAGCGCGTCATGCAGTTCTCGGCCGTGACCGCGGAGCTCGACAACGACGAGACGTACGTTGCCTTTCGCGGGACAGACACCACGCTCGTGGGATGGCGCGAGAACTTTGTCCTGAGCTTTGCGGTCACGCAGGCGCAAGAGGCGGCGGCAGGCTACCTGGCGGCCGAACTCGCCCGTGCCCTCGATCATGGTAGTCGCGTGCGCGTGGGGGGTCACTCCAAGGGCGGCAATCTCGCCGCCTATGCCGCGGCAAACGCGCCCGTAGCCCTTGCCGGCTCCATCGTGCGCGTCTACAGCAACGACGGTCCTGGTACGGACCGTTCCGTCATGCCCGTGAGCTGTCACGACGTGATGGGGGAGCGCTACACGCGCATCATCCCCGCCTACAGCGTGGTTGGGAGGTTCTTCTCGGACGACGCGCCCGCCACGATCGTGAGGAGCTCCGCGGAGCGCAGCCTCCAGCACGATCCGCTGACCTGGCAGGTTGGGCCGGCGGGGTTTCTCGAGGCGGACGGGCCGGACCCAGAGTGTCTTGTCGTTGCCGAGGCGTTCTCCTCGTGGCTCGCCCGGCTCGCTCCCGAGGACCGGCGCCTGCTCACCGACGAGCTCTTCGATGCGCTCGCGGCGGGAGGCGCGGAGCGCTTTGAGGACCTTCTCTCTAGTCCCGCGGCGGCGCAGAAGGTGCTCGCCGCGCTGGGAAGCGTTGACGTGCGTACACGTGACATGATGTTTTCCCTGGTGGGTGAGGTTGTAGGTGCCTCTGCGGCGGCAGTGCGCGACGCTGTGGCACGTCGAGCGGAGAGCCTCGTGGCCGGCGGGCGAGAAGAGCGTCCGTAGGGTGCGCGTCCCGAGCGCCCGAGCGCTACGCGTCCTCCCCGATGATGCCACCAACAATCGAGCTCACGATGGAGATGACGATCGCGCCCAGGATGGCAGACCCCAGCGAGTCTATGGCAATGCCCGCGTGAAAGATGTTTCTTGAGAGCCAGCTCGCAAGCTCAAGCACGAAGGCATTCACCACCACGTAGAAGATGCCGAGCGTGAGCAGGGTGACGGGCAGCGCAAGCACCTGCAGAAGCGGCTTGATGGTGGCGTTGAGCAGGGCAAGCACGAGCGCGCAGAAGACGGCACCCACCCAGGTGCCGCCCACCGGAACAATCCCCGGGACAATCCAGATGGCAACCGCGCAGGCAATGGTGGCGGTAACCCAGCGTGCGACAAAGCCCATGACTTCCTGCCTCTCCGTGAGGGTCGGTGCGCGAATGGAACAATTCTAGCGGCTGGGGTGGCGCTCGGGCACTTTAATGCGCTAAAGTACTGTGCCGACAACAAGGAAAGGGGTCGAATATGCCGGGCGCAGAAGAGATGGGCGAGAAGAACGAGGAGCTCGAGCGGCTTGTTGAGGCGCTCGTCTGCCTGAGGACGCCTGACGAGGCGCGCGCCCTTCTCCACGACCTCTGCACCAGACGCGAGATCGAGGACCTCTCCCAGCGCCTCGAGGTGGCGCGCATGCTCTCCGCCGGGGCGTCGTACGTTGACGTCTCACGCACCACCGGCGCCTCGTCGACCACCGTGTCGCGCGTCTCAAAGTGCCTGAACGGTGAGGCGGGCGGCTATCGCACGGTGCTGGAGCGGCTTGGCTCCTGACGCCGCTCGCATGGCTCCCGTCGTCCCGCGCGTTTGTGTCCGGTGCCTGCGGTAGGATTTCCTAGGAGCGGAGCTCGCGAGAAGGACAGCGCGTCGAGAGGGACCCATGCCACTGGAGCTTGTGACAACAACTGACGAGAACCTCATCTCCCCGGAGGTCGAGCGCCGCGTGCGTGACGCTCTCGCGCGACGCGGGCGCGCGGTGCTGCTCGCACCGTCGTTTTCCCAGGCGCTCGAGGCGCAGCGCGCCCTTGCCGAGAAGGGCCTCTCGCTCGGAATCACGGCAACCACGCCTGCGGCGTGGGCGGAGGAGCGCTGGGGCGTCTGGGGAGACGGGCGGCGCTTTGTCGACG